>NZ_CP026604.1:4089976-4404589 GCF_003063625.1 Saccharobesus litoralis
GACTTTGCTTAAGTCTTGTTTGTATTCTTTAAACGCTTCTTCGGCAATTGGCATTAACTTCATATTCGGCGGCAGTGGCGCGCCCGAATCTATCATGGCATGAAACCGACTAATTAAAACAAATTGCAACCACTGTTCAAACGCTAAGGTGTCTAAACAAAAAGGTTGAGTGCTAGCCAATGCCTCTTTTGAAGGTTTAGTAATTGACCACAAACCGCAATTTAGCATGGCTTGTTCTAACTCATTTAATATTATTTTAACTTGAAGTGGGTTTGGCATGGCAGATGGTTAAACCGGAAAACTTGAAAGTGGTTGATTATACGTTTGAAAAAGATAATCTCAATTTTCACTGGTTATAGTCTTCTCGCTCAGATTTTATGGTTCATTGTCTGCGCTTCTCGCCCCAATCACATAGTAGAGCATATGCTCATGGGGTCTCGAAGCTTGACAGCTTCCCCTAAAACCCGATCGCTTTGACTATATTTAAAAAATGCAGCTTGTTGAACCATACATTAAATTTAAGCTTTGGCGAAAAGTGGCTTCCGTTGTGCGGTAGCATCTTGTGTTGAGAAGAGTATAATGCGCACAGAATTAATCCTTCCCTTAATGCTGTGCAACAAAATATACAAACTCTCTATCAATTATTAGATGTCGCGGGCTGTGATTACGCTGTTTACGATACCGGACGCCTTGTAACTAAAATTTCGAATAACGACTTTATTGCATTTGAGGATGGCCTGAAGCCCTACCCTACGCCAATTCAACAAATGGCCAAGTTTGCCCTTGTGTATTGGCCTAAACAAAGTAAACATAACCCTTATATTTGGTTTTTAAATCTACCGATAGATGAAGAAAGCTTGATTAACTCGGGGGCTAGAAACCATTTTGTCAGTATTATTACTGAAGCATTGGGTTCAACGTTTGCAGCAGAAGATAGTGCTCAACAAAAAATCCCCGACAACCCATATATAAAACCACCAGAAGAGAAGAAACTGGCCATTTTAAACGCCAAAGTTAAGCAAGACTTAGGGCAACCAGCGTCACCCGAATACTTAAAATGTGCCGCATATTTTGAAAACTACCAAGCTGGAACTCAACAAGCATCGTCATGGCAACAGTTGTCAACCCAAGGTATGGCCGACTTCGTAACTGATTTAACCCTGCCTAATAATCAAAATAGCTTTGATAACGTTTATTTTGATTTACCGTTAGCTTTGCAAACGGAATTAGCAAGTTTACTAGAACATGCGGTTATCTCTCGCGCTTTAGCAAACCGCCTAATACGTTCCGTTAGGCAACAACAATTTACACTTGACCAATCATTAACCAATAGCCTGCGTATATTAGCCAGTCACGCCAATTCTCAAAACTTCAGAGAATTATTGATTGACTTATTAGCAACAGAAAGTGGTAAATCGACTGATGTGTTAACGGTTTTAGTCGCTAGAAATTGGTCTGCTTTGCAACAAGATATCTGTCTAGTCGCATTTTTAGAGCATATCGCAGTAAATACCTCGCCCAGCGTATTTAATGCTTTATTTGCGGATTTAGTGGCAATCCCTTCTTTGCGCAAGCCAATTTTCCAATTGCTAGCAGAAGAGCTGATGTTACCCGAAACGCGAAAAGCATTACGTAATATGGTTAGCAGCCAACAGCGAGTTTAGTATGCAAGTTTTAGATATATTAATACTCGCGTTAATTTTGGCTGTGTGTATGCAGTTTTGGCAACTGCGCAAGCAAGCCGAACAAGCACTGCTGATTGCCCAGAATTATTGCGAAAAAAATAACTTACAATTTATCTCTTGCGCTCGCAGCACCACTAAATTATGTTTCTTTAAACAACAATTTGCGGTATGGCAAAGCCAATATATTTTTGAATTTAGTGGCAATGGTGAAGATAAAGCCCAAGGCCATTTAACGATAGAAAACCAAAGATTAATCGACATCAGTTGCGATGCCTATCGCATTTAATATTCAATTCCAGCGCCAGATTTGAGCACTACATTAAAAAGAGAATGACACATGTGGTTTAAAAACGCCCTTTTCTACCAATTTACCAAGCCTTTTGAATTAAACCAAAATGAACTGGAAGAACAACTCGGTAACTTTACATTTAAGCCCTGTGGCAATACAGAAATTCAATCGTATGGTTGGGCACCTTCATTAGCACCAAATGCTCAAAATTTAGTACACCAAGCCGGTGATTTCTTGTTAATTAATCTTAAAAAGCAAGAAAAAGTACTGCCTGCTTCGGTTGTTAAAGAATTATTAGAAGAAAAATGTAAAACGATTGAGCAAGCTGAAGGCAGAAAAGTAAAAGGTAAAGAAAAACAAAATATTAAAGAAGAATTAATACATAGTTTACTACCACAAGCTTTTGTCAAATCTTCTTTCACTCAAGCTTTTATCGCTAAAAAGTCTGGCTTTATTATTGTTGATAGTGCGAGTTCTAGTAAAGCAGAAGAAATACTTGCTTACTTGCGCAAAACATTAGGTACTCTACCCGTTGTTCCGTTAGATATTGAATCACCCGTGATGGCGGAGTTAAATGAATGGGTCAGAGGTAAAACACCAGCCAATATTGAATTAGGTGCTGAAGTCGAATTTAAAGACTTTGCCGAAGATGAAGGGACAATTAAAGCCAAAAATATTGCCCTAGATTCTGATGATATTCAAAACCACTTAGATACAGGTAAATTTGTTACGAAGCTGGCGATCGACTGGGATGAAACACTGTCGTGCATTATTCAGGATGATTTAGCCATAAAACGCATTAAATTTTCTGACGAATTGAAAGGCCAAAATGACGACATTACAGAGGATGACCATTTAGCCAAACTCGATGCTGATTTCATCTTAATGTCGGCTGAACTCACTCGCTTTATTGAATATTTAGCCGAATTATTTGCCAGTCAAGATCAAGAAAACTAGTCTGCTAGTCGATTAAAAAATTGCATAAAAAAGCCCGAGTGAATTGTTCACTCGGGCTTTTTATTGTTGAATTTTTAGCTCAATAGAACTTTAAAATATTAAGCCTTTAACAGCTGTCTGCGTTCATATTCACGAATACGTTCAACATAATGCTGAACCGTTTGCCGAGTTAATACACTACGCTGACCATCTAAAACTTGACCGTTAAACTCGGCCGCTAATTTTTTAGCCGCATTATGCATCATATTAAACACTTGAGTGGCTTCGCCTTTTACTGGCAAGGTCATAAACAAAGAGATACCTTGCGACGAAAATGTCTCCATGTTGTCTATGTCGAAGGTGCCAGGGTTAAACATATTCGCCAAACTAAATAACACGTCACCATCTCCCGAACTTTCTTCATGACGGTGAAAAATCGCCATTTCACCAAATTTAAAGCCTAAGGTCAGTAAAAATGGTAGTAACGCAGCCCCCGAGATAACCTGCCCTTCAGGTACGACAACATTTAGTATTAATACTTGATCAGGTTCAGAAGTGGCTTCAGGTTCTGCACTGGCGTTAGTAGCATTAGTCACTTTAGTGCTGTCTTCAACCGTTTGAGGTTCAGGTTCAATATCTACCGAGCTTAAGGCTGCATCATCGATTGAACGGGTCTCGGCTGGCAACTCCATCTCAAGTTGTCCCTCATCAAAATTAGGTTCAACTCGTTGTTTAGTTGGTTCTGGTTCTATTTTGGCTTTACGAGAAAAAAGGCTCGATTTCTCTTTTACGACTTTTTCTTTAACTATTGTTTCATTGGCGGGTTTTACTTTGACATCCTCAGCCGCTGACGAGTTATCTTCTATCGTTTCTGAAGACGACATGTTTAATTTAGCTGATCGAGGCGCATCAGCAATTTCATCTTGATTATTTTTACGGACTGTCCACATACCATGAACAATTAGCGCGACAACGGCTAACACACCTAAAACCATTAATACAATGCGAAGATCATCCATTGTTTACTATTCTCTCTATGAGGCTTCTGCGAGCTCTATTGCTTTATCTACATCAACGGCAACCATACGCGAGCAACCAGGCTCTTGCATAGTAACACCGACTAAATTGGTCGCCATTTCCATAGCGATCTTATTATGGGAAATAAATATAAATTGTACGCTGGCCGACATTTCATTAACTAATCGGCAAAAACGCCCTACGTTAGCATCATCTAACGGTGCATCGACTTCATCCAACATACAAAATGGGGCTGGATTAAGTCTAAATATGGCAAACACCAATGATAATGCGGTCAACGCTTTTTCTCCACCGGAAAGTAGATGGATTGTACTATTTCTTTTACCCGGTGGCCTAGCCATAATTGTAACACCGGTGTCGAGTAAATCTTCACCTGTAAGTTCTAACCATGCAGCGCCACCACCAAACACTTTAGGGAATAACCGTTGTAAGTCGTCATTTACCACATCAAATGTTTGTTTAAATTTAGTGCGCGTTTCACGATCAATTTTACGTATCGCCTCTTCAAGCGTTTCTAACGCAGAAACCAAATCGTCATGTTGGGCATCCAAATATTGTTTTCGTTCACTTTGATGTTCATATTCTTCAATGGCCGCGAGATTAATCGCGCCAAGACGGTTTATCGCTTGAGTAGTTTTTTCAAGTTCTTGCGACCAAATTTGCTCATCTGCTTCTTCAGGTAGGCTTTGTAATACATCCTTTAAATGTTGGCCGGTATCATTTAATGCCTCTAAAACAGAATTAGCCCGTACATGATACCCTTCTCGTTCAACTTGTAGCGCTGATATTTCATCACGTAATTTTTGAGCTCGAGCAAATACACCATGTTGGCCTTTTTCTAACTCGTTAATTTCATCATCAACTTGGCTTAGCGCGTTGGCTACTTCGACCCGCTGAACATCTATTTCTGCTTTTTGTTCCAAGCTTTCTTGCAGTTGGATAGCCGCTTCTTCTAATGGAAGATCAATATCGTCAAGCTCCATTTGCATTTCAACACCACGCTCATCTATGGTTTGCACACGTTGCTTTGCACTAGTAATGGCTTGAGTCGCTGTAGCTATTTGACCTTGAGTACTTTGTATTTTTAAGACAGCTTGGTGTAATGTATTTTTTTGTTGATCTAAGGTTTGCCTAGCCAAACTAACCGATTGACTCAATTGCGTTTTTTGTTGATTGGCGTTTTGTTGGTTTGATTCTAGGTCGATAAGCTGCTCTTGGATAGTTTCCAAGTTCATTTGCAACTCTTCTTTTTCCATTAGTTCTTCTTCAAGTGCTAATTTTTGCTCGTCTAACTCTTCCATTAATCGAGCTTTACGCTGCTTGCCATCAGCTTGCTGGCTTTTGACTTGTTGTAGTTCTAATGAAAGCTTATTAATAAGTTGTCCAGTTTGATTTGATTGTTGAACCAAACTTTTGTAATCGTTGGATGCTTGCTCCAATTTGATTTCAACATCTTCCTTTTGTTGTGTTGCCAGTTGAACTTGGTCTGTCAGTTGATTCAATAGCGCTTGCTTATCTAGCAAATCATTTTTCAGGGCCAAAACGCTATCTTGATGATTACCTGGTATATAGCACCAATCATTGCCGTACCAATATCCCGTTTGTGATATGACACTGGTAAACGCACCAAGCGAATGGCAAGCAAGCTCGGTATCAATCAGCACATTATTGAGCAATCGAATAACAAAATCAGGAGCCTGAACTTTAGTCGCCAATGTATTAGCTATAATTTGTGGTTTCTGTTCAGACTTTTCAGATGAACTTAATGAAATTAAATAGTTGGCCGCACTCGCGTTTTGTAACTGGCTAACCTCGTTATTATTTACTTGTGTATGAGTGATTAAAGCTGAACTGTATTGATTCAGCACGGTTTCTACCGCAAGCTCCCACCCAGGTTCTACACTTATTAAATCAAATAACCCACCTTGAATATGAATACCTAGATCATCTAAGCATTTTTCAAGTGAAGCATCGTCTTGATTGTGACTGCGTTCAATTAAGGTTTCTAACGACGCAATTTGGCCGTGGCATTTCTGCAAAGCAGTTTGCGCGATTTGTACAGATTGTGAATGCGTTTTTAATTGTTCATTGAGTTGTTCAATATTAACTTCGCTTTCGACTATTTGCTCTGCAAGAAATTCTTGTTCTAATTTTTGCTCGCTTAGTGCTTCTTCTAATTCAGCAGTATCAATGTCGATGGATTTGTTATCAACGTCATTTAAGTCAGTTTGTAAGCGACTAATACGTTGTTGTGACTTTGCCATCAATTGATCAATAGATACAATCCGAGCGCGTGCCGATTTTAATTCGTTGTCGATTTGATAGTATTTTTCAGATTGAGTTTGCCAGCCTTGTAACGCAGTTTCGTAATCTTGTTCTTGCTCTTCCAGATAAATTGCGGCTTCTTCAACTTGCTCTTGCAATTCTTCATGTTCAGGTTCGAGTAGAGACAAGGTTTCTTCAAGCTCAGCTAATCGTTCTTCAGCTTCTGTTAACTGGCTAGTTAGGCTCTGTTTTTCACCTTGTTGATTTTGGCTGTCACGAACTAATGAATTTTTCTTTTCGCGCAAATGCAATTGCTGCTGTTCAGCTTTAGTAATTTGCTGAGCTATCGCAAACAATTGTTGATTAACTAACTCTAGGCTGTGCTTGTATTCTGATTGCTTGGTTTTTAACGTATCTAAATGGGTTGCACCACCAGACTGTTCCGTTAAAATTTTCTCAAGTTCAATTTGTCTTGATTTAATATCTGAATCTAGGGTTTCAGTTTGGCTGTTTAAGCGGATCCAGCGCAAAACGCAATGCTCAGATTTATATTTGCGTTCTTTTGCTTTTAATTCTTTAAAGCGACGAGCTGCGGCTGCTTGACGTTGCAACTTTTCTAACTGTTGTTGTAGCTCGATTCGCACATCGTCTAACCGCGCCAAATTATCACGCGAATGGCGGATCCTGTTTTCTGTTTCGCGCCGACGTTCTTTGTATTTAGAGATCCCTGCTGCTTCTTCAATAAATATTCTGAGTTCTTGCGGTTTGGATTCAATTAAACGAGAGATCATGCCTTGTTCAATAATCGCGTACGAACGAGGCCCTAAACCGGTACCAAGAAAAAGCTCAGTAATGTCTTTTTTTCGACATTTATTACCATTGAGGAAATAATTAGAAACGGCTTCTCGTGTCACTAAACGTTTAATTGAGATTTCATTGTAAGCCGCATATTCGCCTTGTAGGCGTCCTTCACTATTATCAAAAACCAATTCAATACTGGCTTGCGAAACAGGTTTTCGTGAACTAGAACCGTTAAAAATGACATCTGTCATCGCATCGCCGCGTAAGTTTTTAGCTGAGCTTTCACCCAACACCCAACGTACAGCGTCGATAATGTTAGATTTTCCACAGCCATTAGGGCCAACGATTGCTGTCATTTGCGCTGGGAAAGGCACTGTTGTCGGATCGACAAACGATTTAAAACCGGCCAATTTAATTTGTTTTAAGCGCATCAGGTTAGTTAACGACTTTATAGAGAAAATTCAACATAAACGCCAAACATAACAGAAGCTTAAGCTTGTCACAATCGACTTTTAACTAATCGGGTTTTTATTAAGCTTTTTCGCTAAACCAAAATAAATAATCCTGAGTTTACCGTAAATATATTGGTATTTAGCGGATAGGATCTTGTCACATACCCCACTTTTGATTAGTGTTGCCAAAGCTTCAAAATGGAATCAAATTTACATGAATTATCTTTTAGATGGCTTTGGCCTAATTCAACAAAAAGGATTAAAGCGTTTTGTTTTTATCCCTCTTCTACTGAATCTCATACTGTTTTCTGCTGCCCTTTGGTGGATGAGCTTGCAATTGGATGCCATAACAAACTGGGTATACAATTTATTACCTGAATGGCTGTCTTGGTTATCCGTTCTGGTATCGCCTCTTATTATTATCGCGACATTTGTCCTGTTTATGTTTGTTTTCACTACCGTTGCTAATTTTATCGCAGCTCCCTTTAACGGAATATTAGCGGAAAAGACAGAGGCATTATTAACCGGTCAAAGCTTAAATGATGAAACCAGTATTTCCGCCGAAGTGTCGCGCACATTAAAGCGCGAATGGCAAAAACTCATTTATTTCATTCCTAAATCGATTGGTTTCTTATTACTGTTTTGGTTTGTGCCCGTAATTGGTCAGGTTTTATGGCTTTTATTTTCGGCTTGGTCTATGGCGATCCAATATTGTGACTACCCGTTCGATAATCACAAAATCGAGTTTGATACAATGAAGGATTCACTATGGCAGAATAAAGCGCAAAATTTATCATTCGGCGCTGGTGTGATGATCTGTACCATGGTCCCAATAATAAACTTTTTAATCATGCCGGTTGCCGTATGTGGTGCGACTAAGATGTTTGTTGAGCGCTATCGATAAAAATTGATATCGGCAAACACAAAAAGCGAGCAACTCTGCTCGCTTTATTTTATATTTATCAAGCGTTTAATCGTTCAATACTAACTGCTTTTTTCAATCTGCGCGAAAAACGTCAGAGTTTTTCTGACATGTTCATTCCAGTATGGCCATTCATGGCCACCACTAAACGCTTCAAAACTGTGTTCTATTCCCTGCTCTAACATAAATTTTTCAAGTGATAAATTACTCTCGAACAGGCTATCATCTTTACCACAATCAAAACGGATTGGTGGCAAGATGGCTTTATGTTTTTCAAGCCAATAACGAATATTCGCTTCATTGCTAGATTGGCATTGGTAATCACTAATGGGGTTGTCAATAAATTGCTGTAAGTCATCCAAACTGGTAACTGATGAATGGGCTGATATACCTTTAAATATTTCTGGATATTTAGCGCCTAACCTCAATGCACCATAGCCACCCATAGATAAACCAGAAATATATACATTGCTATTTTCAGTAACGCAATCAACCGTTTGCTTGACGGCTGCCAATACATCTTCAACTATCCAACCGTCATAGTTGCCTTGTTCAATTAAAGGTAAGTAACCTGAACCATCCATGAGTCCGCCATCAGACGGCATAACGACTACAAAGTCAGTTAAGCCCTGCTGTTGCATATCGTCATATACTTTGTGTAACCCACCCAAATGCATCCAAACCCAGTGGTTGCCATAAACGCCGTGCATTAAAATCACCACGGGGACATCTTGCCCCGGCGCATTGACATTATATAGCGAGATATCATGCCGGCGATTAAGGTTGCTTGAGTGAATGGTAACCACTTGAGTGTTATCAGGTGTGTATTCTGGGTTGGAAATTTCTAATCGATTAATAGCCATCGATATGCCCTTAATTTCAATTATGATGATACGGATAAATCTAAACTAGATTTATCCGTAGATGATGACCAAGTAGGGTTTTATGCAAACACTGAATGTTACGAAAAAACAACCACGCCTTTGGCAATACGACCATTAAGCATGTCATCAAATGCTTGTTCCATATCTTCTAGCTGATACTTTTTCGTGACTAGCTCGTCCAATTTTAATTTACCGCTGTCATATAATTCCATCAAACGAGGGAAATCACGATCAGGATTACACATACCATACAATGGGTTAATATATTTTTTATCCCACTCAAATAGCTCACAGTCAAAGTCAATACGTTGCTCAATACCACTTACCTGTACTGCGGTACCTGCACTACGAATTAACGCTAGTGGCGCCGAACCTAAAGCTGGAATGGCTGTACACTCAAATGCGTAGTCAGCTCCACGACCATCGGTTAATTTTTTAACGTCTTCACGCACTTTAATAAAATCAATGTCATCCCGATCGGCAATAACGCCATGGGTTGCGCCAAATTCTTTGGCTTGTTCAATGCGTTCTTGGCTAATATCAATAGCGATAATTTTACCCGCGCCTGACATTGCTGCGCCTTGGATGGCATTTAAGCCAACACCACCACAACCAATAACGCAAACGTTCGAACCCGCAGTAATGTCGGTAGCATTAACCACTGAACCCCATCCTGTCATTACGCCGCAGCCAACAATACAAGCGGAGGTAAAGGGAATATCTTGCTCCACTTTAACCACAGCGGCTTGTTTAACCACTGAATACTCACACATAGTACCCAAATGGAAAGAACGCTCAATTGGCTCGTCATCGCATTTGGATGTTTCAATATGCGCGTGACCGTCTAAACCACAGCCGCATACAGGTGAGTTTTTCTCACAAATGTGCAAGTTACCTTCTCTACACTGAAAACATTCGCCACAAGGCACTGCCCAATTAAGAATAACCTTGTCACCCACTGCGACTTTTGTGACCCCTTCACCAACGGCTGCAACAATGCCAGCCCCTTCGTGCCCAACAATAAATTTTTTATTCCAGTTTTGGATCGAATCCCAATCAGTATGACAAATACCGGAAGCTTCAATCTTAACTAATACTTCACCCGCTTGTGGATCACCAACCTGAACCGTTTCAACTTGGTAATGACCTTGACCATCAGAAATTAGGGCTTTTGCTGTTCTCATAACAAATTCTCAACAATTGAAATCCTAGATAAGCCCATTTGAGCATGAAAAAGGGCAAAAATCTGATAAAAATTAACTCGCATATATCATGAATTTGCGCTTAAATAACTTAATATGACGTTAGTCATTTGATTTATGTCAATATCTTGTATTTATCAATAATTATTGGAGTGTTTTATGCAAGCGAGTCAGGTTTATTGTGAACCATTTGTTATAGAACATGGGTATCAGTTTGAAATACACCATGTTAAATATAAGACAGACGACGCCTATTCTTGTTTTATGCACTTCCATGAAGTTCACGAATTTATCATTTTTGACGAAATTGAAGGGTCTTATTACTACAGCCAAGGCGAATCTCAGCTAAAACAAAATGACATCGTTTTTACGCCGGCTTTAGAAACCCACGATTTTGAATTGAGTAATAAACAAAAGTCTTGGTATATCATTCAATTTTTACCAAGTGTTATTGATACACCAGAAATGGAAGCGATAGGTTCGTTTTTTCAACAAGGTATGCATTTACGCCTACCTGAAGAACAAATGGCCAACATTAAGCAACAAGTTAAATGGTTGTATGAAAGCTATCAAGAAAACCCGATGAGCGAAAAAAGCTTAACCTTGTTAAAGCTATTGGTGATTTGGATCGCAGAATACGCTAAACCTGTCACGCCGCCAAATATTCAACCCATAACTAAAAGCCTAGGTTTTGAAAAATTAACGCCAGTTATTAATATGTTCCGCCAGCAAACCAGTGTTGAATTAACTTTGGTCGAAGCCGCTGAGCTTTGTCATTTATCACCTTCGTATTTTTCAAGAATGTTCAAAAAAGTGTTTCGATGTAATTTTTCTGAATATAGTTTGCGACACAAATTGTATAGTGCTGCTCGAATGTTAAGTCAGTCGCATTATTCAATCACTGATATTAGCTATGAGCTGCACTTTTCTAGCCCTTCGCATTTTATATCGCAATTTAAAAAACAATTTGCCACTACGCCGCATAAATATCGTGCGGATTTAAAAGAGCGGGCTATCAACGAACGCTTGTAAATTATAAATTGACCTCGAACTAAAGTCCGAGGTCATTAACTTTTGCCATCGTATTCATACTAAAAAGCCTATAAGTTTGTGCCATATTTTGCTCAATTATTTAAACTTGATAAATAAGTGAGCGATTCAATGACAGATCATTATAACTTGAGAAACAAAGTGGCCGTGGTCACGGGTGGTGGGAAAGGCTTAGGTAAAACAATTACCAAGGCACTATTGCAAAAAGGGATGAAGGTCGCTATTTGTGGCCGAAATCCAGACACGTTAAATGCCACTTTTGATGAATTTTCAACACAATATAAAGATGCTATTTTCGCGGCACCTTGTGATGTCAGTGATGCAAATCAGGTTAAGCAGTTTATTCTCTCGGTAAAACAACAATGGTCTACCATCCATGTGCTCATTAATAACAGTGGTTTTGGAAAAGATAGTATAGTTTGGCAAACCAGTGAAAGTGATTGGGATGAGGTAATGAATACCAATGTTAAAGGTAGTTACCTTATGTGTAAAAACACGCTGCCTATGATGATTAATAATAAAGAAGGATACATCATTAATATTGCTTCGCAAGCCGCACTAAATGGCTATGCTAATGCCGGCGTTTATTGTGCATCTAAATTTGCCATGGTCGGACTAGGAAAAGCCCTACAGGAAGAAGTGCGTGAGTATGGTATACATGTCCACTCACTCAACCCTGCCCTGATCCAATCTCAAAAATCGGCAAGCGATCCCATTGATTGCGGTTTGATACAAAATGAAGATTTAGCATCGATGATCACCTATTTACTAGAGCAGCCACGACGCTTAAAAATAGACAATATTGGGATGTGGGGTTTTTAATTAACTCTAAGAGTTAGTAGCTATTTTGTTTATAATAGTTTGCTAACTCAAAAGCTTCATTGAGTGTGTAATCGCAGTAACACAATCTTAACTTTTTCTTTTTATGGGTGCTGTCTAATGCTTTATACTCGATCACTAAATATTCTGTAATCAAGTTTCCCCAATCAATCGTTGAAATTGAGACAACATCGCGCCAATTCACAAAGTTATTTTCAAGGTTTTTAGAAGTTATCCCTTTTTGACTAAAGTTGAAATCAGTATAAAACAACAAACTTTTTATTAAACAAACGACTAACATAAAAGCCGCAATATACATCAGATACAGAGCCCAATTTTTTATAGGCCCGTAACCATCTTCAACATAAACATATAGAAAAAGGATAGTGAAGAATATTACTTGTCCGAGAATAAGCCACGAACTATCTATTAACTTGTTTTTCCACGTAGATTTAAAGTAAACCGTATCTAGTTCTGGAAGGTGCTCTTTCCATCTACAGCAATTTTTATATTTTTTCCCTGAGCCACAAAAACAAATTTGGTTTCGCTTAAATTTTCCCATCGTCGAATACGTTAACCAATAACCACATAATCGATTTCCATAAAATCAACCACTTCTTTTAACCAACGCTGTTCGACAAAAGCTACGTGGTCTGGGTGGTTATTATAAAAATCGTAAGCACTTTGATCGGCAAATTCCATGGATAAACCATAGGCAAAGTCGTTTTTACTACTAACCTGTTTTAAGCACTCAAATTTTTCTACTGTTTCAATCGCAGCCAGCGCTTTTGCAGCGGTTAAAAAATCTTGCTCCGCTTCAGAGCCAATCTCATGTTTTAATTTAAAAGCAACAGTATGTCTAATCATGGTTTCACCTTATTAAGTTAAGATTTTTTTATTATGTTCAACTATTGTTTGGCTTACAGCAAAGCAATATAAATTGTTAATCGTTATCCCAGTCGTCTTTATCCCACTTATCCTGTTTTTGTTGATTCGCTTGGTGCTTTTCTTGCCAATTATCTGGTAATTTAAAATCCGTATTATTTTTCAATAGTAAAAAGCCACCGGCGACTAAGGCAATAATTAAAATTAGGATTAAGATAGACATTTAGATAACCTTCTACACTTTATGCTTGATGCCAACAATCCTTCGCCTTTGTATCACACTTATTGTTGAAACAATACAAAATCAGAAAATAGCGATTCTATATTATTTTTGATACAGGCATAGCCCAGCATACTACCACTTGGCACTTGATGTAACCAAAGGTCGGGGCAAATAGATTGGCTAAAATATTCGGCAACAGGATTGTATGATAAGTGCCATGGTTCGTTGGCTACTTTAAGTTGATTTTGTGCTGTATAAGGTAAGAAAAAACCTAACGCTTGTGCATGAACCTGCAACCAATTAGCTAATGGCTGGCAAGGTCCATCATCAATATATTCAGTTTCAATTAATTGTAAGTCTGCTCGGCCAATTTTATTGGCGTCGTAAACATCAATATCCGTGCCCCAATGATGGCGGCTGGTGCCGGGTATGGCTGTATACAAGCAAATCGCTTTTATGCGCTCAAGCTCAGTTAAGACACTTAAATCGATTGGGTTATTTTTATTATCAACAACAAGTCGCTGGCCAGAGTATTTTTCATTCCAAATTTGGCATTGACGTTGAAAACCGCGATAGCTACTCGCCAGTCTTAAATCAAATCCCTGATCTTTTGCCTGTTGTTGTAAATGTTTTACACCAGCAACAGCGTCTTGATGGATCATGTGATTAGGATAAAGCTCGCATAAGTGGTGCGTGCTTTGCCCAGTTAAAATTAAATTATCCATAAGACGCTTCTTAAACCTAGTTATCAACTAGTAGTGTTTCCAGAAAGAAATGATCAGTTAAATTCTTTGTAGGTCGAAGCTGCTGCTTCGTCAAAACCTTAAAATACGACGCGAGCGTCGAACCTACAAAAATAGCTAGCCTTGTTTCAATTAATCAAAATTAAATTGAAAAGGTATTAGTACCTTAACGCAAAAGCTTTGAACGGTTGAATTTATTACCTTTTTCTAATTTGTAGGGTAGATTTTACATCGACAAACCTTGTGTTAGCCGAAATAAATTCGGCCCTACAATGAAACGTGTCTTTAATCTCGCACACTTAAAAACGAGTTCAACGTACTAGATCATTTTGCTAGTAAGTTTTCTAATATCTTCTCATACATATCAGTTAAGTGCTCTAAATCACTAATACTGACGCATTCGTTGATTTTGTGAATAGTCGCATTACAAGGACCAAGTTCTAATACCTGCGCACCGGTTGGTGCTAAAAAGCGACCATCTGATGTTCCGCCTGTTGTTAATAATTGCGGCGTATAGTGAACTGTGTCTTCTATCGCTTTAACCGCCGCTTCCACTAAATCACCCGCTGCAGTTAAAAACGGTAATCCGTTGTATGTCCAGTCTAAATCATATTCAAGCCCGTGAGCGTCTAATATCCCTTCAACACGTTTAATCAATTCTTCTGCGGTGACTTCAGTTGAATAACGAAAGTTAAATTGAATATGAACATCACCTGGCACAACATTAGTCGCGCCTGTGCCACCATTAATATTGGATACTTGAAAACTAGTTGGTGGAAAGAAATCATTACCTTGATCCCATTGGATCTGAGACAATTCCGCAATTGCAGGTGATGCAAGGTGAATAGGGTTTTTCGCCAAATGTGGGTAAGCAACATGGCCTTGCACCCCTTTGACAAAAAGATCGCCGGATAAGGATCCTCGGCGGCCATTTTTAATTACATCACCCACTTTATGAGTACTGGAAGGTTCACCAACAAGTGCCCATGTCATTTTCTCGTTGCGTGCTTCTAGTGTATCAACAACACGAGTTGTACCATTAATAAAAGGACCTTCTTCATCACTGGTAATTAAAAAAGCGATCGAGCCTTTATGATCAGGATGTTTAGCAATAAAACGCTCCGTAGCAACTACCATGGCCGCTAAGCTGCCTTTCATGTCCGCTGCGCCACGGCCATGTAAATAACCATCTATTTCAGTAGGCTCAAAAGGTGGCGTATGCCAAGCATCAACTGGACCAGACGGTACAACATCTGTATGACCGGCGAAACAAAAAACAGGATCAGCATCGCCTTTTCTTACCCACATATTGGTTGTGTCTTCAAAGACCATGGTCTCAGTAACAAAGCCCAATGCTTCTAAACGCTCAGACATTAAAGGTTGGCAACCCGCATCTTCAGGGGTGACAGACTCTCGGCTAATTAAATCTTTGGTTAGCGCTAGTACCGCGCTTTGTTGATCAGACATTTATATAGATTACCTTGCTTTAAACAATATGAAGGAATTAGGTGAATTGATATATTGTAACATTAAAGCCATTCAGAACGAATGACCTATTATAGTCTTCTCACTCAGATTTTATGGTTCATTGTCTGCGCTTACTCGCCCCAATCACATAATAGAGCATATGCTCATGGGGTCTCGAAGCTTGACGGCTTCCCCTAAAACCTGATTGCTTTGACTATACAATAGGATTAGTCAGTCTTGCACGATTGGCATTATTTGCTAAATAAAGCTTGATAGTTATCGGCTTTAAAGCCGACGATGACTTGCTCATCCAGTTCTAATACAGGTCGTTTAATTAACGTTGGTAAATCAACAAAATATTTTGCGGCATTATCTTTTGTTAAATTTTGCTTTACATCGTCTTCTAGCTGACGGTATGAAGTACCACGTTTATTCAACAGAACATCAAACTCTACATTATTTAACCAAGTTTCTATTTTATCTTCATCAAGCCCATCCACTCTGAAGTCGTGAAAGGTATAACTGATACCATTCGCATCGAGCCACTTTTTGGCTTTTTTTACCGTGTCACAATTTTTGATGCCGTAAAGTGTTGTCATGTTTTTCTCCGCGGTTTAATACTCATAATAGGGTCTTCTTGTGCCCTTACCTCATGATAATAAGGCATTATGCTCTCTAATAGATGACTGTTTGTAATAGTTAGATAAGAAGCTAAGCTTGCTAATTCTCTTTTCATTCTGGCAAGGTCAAACTCAAACAATAAGTCCCCCTGCTGCACAACATCACCAGTTTTGACAAAACATTTAAAGCCTGTCGCCATCAATGATTCGGTTTCAAGGCCAAAGCGAATGTCAATTTTAAGGCCTTGCTTACTAGTTAACTTTATTCGATGGCAAGTGGCTGGCATATGGTCAAGAACCCCCGTCAGGGGGCTAACGAATTTGTAACCAAACGGTTCAAACATGATCCCTTGGCCAAAATAACCGTCAGCCACTAATGGCCTTGGGTATTCAGATAGCGGTTTAATCGACGCATTACAGGGTGCTGGAATTGCATAACTTCCTTGCAACTGCTTTTTACCAAATGGATGTATAATGTCTGCTTTAGCCAACCGCTTATTTCCTAATTTATACTAGTATGCCCGTTAATCGTTTTACCATACTTGAGTAAAGTCTTTAGCGCTGGGGCGTTGTTTGGTTGGTGCTTGTTGTTTTGCGGTTCCTAAATACAAATAGCCAACTATTTCATCTTCATCTTTTAGTTTAAGTTGTTGTTTAACATACGGGTGATAAGCAAACTCACCTGTGCGCCATATTCCATCAAACCCTTGAGCAAACGCAGCCATTTGCATGGCTTGAACCGCACAACCAGCCGATATGACTTGTTCTAAACGAGGAATTTTGTCACTGGGTTTGACATCGGCAATAATCGCTATGACTAACGGAGCGCGTAAAGGCATATTTTTGGCTTTTTCAACTTTGTCATCCGATGCACCGCTTTGCTCTGCCGCTTCTGCATAGATCTCGCCTAAATCATTACGCGCAGCTTCACTAAAAACAATAAAGCGCCAAGGCGTTAACGCGCCATGATCGGGAGCTCGAACTCCCGCATCTAATATGGCTTGCAAAGCATCACCTTCCGGTGCGGGTTCAGTTAACTGATTAAACGATTGGCGGGTAAGTAAAAGATCTAATGCTTGCATGTGATAAATCACTCCTTAAGCTGATATTACGTCATTTGACTGGTCTGAATTTGGTGGTTGTTGCTCGTCTTCATCATCGAATTCAGGGACGACACAAAATATATCTTTATGAGCAACATATAATGCACACAATCCAATCGGAATAACGAAAATAAGGCCAAGTCCCATAGGGATCATAGCGAGTAAAAATAAGCCAATAAAAACTAAACCAAATGCGGTAGCTGGTACGGTGTTAATTAGGCAAGCTTTAAAGCTAAATTCGATAGATTGCCACAAAGTAATATTGGGATGTAAAGAGACAAGAATAGGAGAAAAAATAAAGGCCATCGCGGGTATTAAATACATACAAAAACCTAAACAGAAGTCGATAAGTAACTGCGACATTTGTTCTGGTGTCATACTGGTAATGGACTCTGGCGTTAACCCCTTTTGGTCAACAAACAAACTCACGCAAAGAAAAAACACCAAACTATTCAAGATAGATAAGATCAATATTTTAACGGGTGCTCGCTTAAATATCTCAAACATATCACTAATTTTGAACTTTTCACCACTATCAATATTTTGCGCAATAATAAACAGCCCAGCCGATAAAATCGCCGTTAAAACTTGACCTACAACTGGAATTAGTAATGTGAGTACAATGAGTGTTAAATAACTCACAGTCCATAATAAACTGTGTTTGGCAAAAATTTCAAAACCTTGAGAGACCCAATCAAAGCCTCTTTTGAATTCGAAGCTTTTGATTGAATGATTAAAATAAGTTGCTATCGGTTTGTTTGATTGTTCATGTGCTGACATCAATTGCACTCAATTTGACTATTATTGTTTACTCCACAAAAACTTCGCAATAGCAGGTAGAATAAAGATAGCGCCTAACATATTGACTAAGAACATAAACGTTAACAATATGCCCATGTCGACTTGGAATTTCAGATCAGAAAATAGCCAAGTACTAACACCAACCGCTAAAGTAATACCGGTAAAAATAACGGCGCTACCGCGCTCTTTTAATGCATAAATATACGAGTCTTTGACACTGTACCCTTGGTTTAATTGCTGAGTCATTGTAGATAATATGTATATACCATAATCTACACCTATTCCCACACCAAGGGCAATAACCGGCAAAGTATAGACAGTTAGACCTATTTGTAAATAGGTCATAAGCGCCTGAGCTAAGGTTGATACTAGATACAGCGGGATCACAACAGCTAAAGTTGCCTTTACAGAGCGAAAGCTGATCAAACATAAAATGATGACGGCACCATACACGTAAATCATCATTGGCGTTTGTGCTTCGCTTACCGCCTCGTTGGTTGCCGCCATCACCCCAACAGGACCTGATGCTAACCTAAAGGTCAAATCATCTTGGCTAAACTCATGCCTGTTTTGTTTAACCGCATCAATAACCCGCTCAATTGTCTCGGCTTTATGATCAGCCAAAAATAGAATAATCGGCATTGCACTGCAATCGCCATTTAATAAACCACTGGTTGTTGGCACTCTGGCCACAGACTGGGCAAGCGTATCTTGGTTTTGCGACAAGACTCGCCATTTAGGATTGGCTTCGTTATAACCCGCATTAACGATTTTAGCGACACTGGTTAAACTAATGCTAGATTGCACCCCTTGCACATTCGTTAAGCGCCATTGGAAGTCATCTATCGCCCGCATTTTATTGTAATCGGTACACGCATCAGGAACCGATTCTGCGATAACAGATAATATATCGACACTAACTGAATATTTGTCGGTAATAAGAAATGTGTCTTGGTTGTAACGCGCATCTTCATGCAAAGCTGGAGCTCCCGCATGTAAATCACCAATTTTCATGCCTTGGGCATACCAAAAACCCGTTGCAAATAAAATTAATGCTAAAGCAACTAATTGCTTGGCTTTATTTAATTCAGTGACTTGGCCAAGCAACAGCCATATTTTTGCTGTGGTTTGCTGGTTTATGTCAGTATTTTTTACATTTAGGGTTAAGTAGGATGCCAGTACAGGTAACAAAATAAGGTTGGTGATAATAATAACACCCACGCCAATAGACGCAGAAATTGCTAACTCTTTTATAATGCCAATATCAATACTTAAAATGGTAAGAAAACCAACCGAGTCTGATACTAAAGCTACCAGCCCAGGAACGATTAAACTACGAAATGCGTCGGCGCACGCTTGTTTGGTGGAAACACTTTTCTGACAATTCTTTTTGATTGCATTAATCATTTGTACGCCGTGGCTAACACCAATAGCAAAGATTAAAAACGGCAATAAAATAGACATGGGATCAATACCAAAGCCGAATAAAGCTAAAATACCAACCTTCCAAACAATGGCGATAAGTGAGCAAATTATGGGAAATAAAGTGAGCTTGAGCGAACCACAGAAAAAATAAACAAAAATCGTGGTAATGATAATAGCAATAACAAAAAATATAATAACGCCTTTAGCACCTTTCGCTACGTCTCCCACCATTTTTGCAAAGCCAATGATATGAATGCTTAATCTATCGGATTGATATTGTTCGCGTATTTGGCTTTCAATTTGTTTAGCAAGAGAAATAGTGTCTATTGCACTGCCTGTCTGCGGGTCAAAATCTAATAATTGCGCACTCACCATGGCGCACGAATAATCATTAGAAACTAAACGCCCAACCTTGCCTGATTTTTCAACATTTTGTTTAACCGTAGCTAGGCCTATTTTATCGGCTTTAAAATCAGCAGGAATCACAGGTCCGCCTGCAAAACCGTTTTCGACAACCTCAGTAAAACGCACCGCCGGTGAATACAAAGAATTGACGGTAACTCGGTTTACACCTGGAATAAAAAATAATTGATCGTGTACTTGTTTAAGTGAAGTAAAAAACTCTGGATTATAGATATTACCACTTTCGCCTTGTTCGACAGGAATGTCACACAAGGAAATTAAAATATTATTAGCGCCTCCAAACTCTGATTGATAATCCAGGTAGGTTTTCATGTAGCTATGCTGCAGCGGAATATTTTTGGTAAATGCAGCATCTAATTTAATAGTGGAAGCATGGTAAGCAAAAAAACTAGTCAGCAATACAAAAGCCAATAAAACTAGCGAGCGCTGACGAAAAAGAAGTTGTTCCAGAAAATTAACTATGGGGTTTAACGACATAACTCTTCCTAAAAACTCGAGCGCTTATCTGTTTGGATAGGTAAAACTTGTATGCCTAGTTCCCCTACCGTGACTAATGTATCGTTTAAAATAATACCGGCGACCTGGCTTTTTGAGGTTAATTTACCTAAAACTGAATAACCTTTACCCTCTGCATACAAGCTAATTTCATCACTATTCGCCAACGCAATAAATCCATTAGTTACATTAATGGTTTGATTAACCGATACCTGATTTGCGGTGTGTTGAGCGCGCCAATCACCGTCTGCTAACGTAAAAACTCGTCCTCTTAACCCAGCAACACGCACACCTGATTTAGTTGATTGCACATCAAAGAAAGAACCTGCATATAGCGATTGTTGGCGTTGCCAGTTTTGTCCCCAATCAACGCTTTTAGCAATTAGACCCGTTTCACCAACAACCCACACTTGCTGGCTTGTCAACGTCAATTTGTTAAGGTGAGGCAGGCTTGCTGCTAGTTCTGCTTGATAAACCTCTTCACCTTCTTGTTTAATATCCTGCAGATATTCAATATCGTCTTTGGATAATAAACTAGCATGTAACTCCTTTTGCCATGTTTTACCACCATCTTGTGTGCGTAAAAATAATCCGTAAGCACCAACAGCAATTCCACGTAATTGATCAATAAACACTATGTCCATTAATGGTGTTGCATCTGCCACATTATAGTTTTGTACTACCCAAGTTTTTCCAGCATCAGCACTATGTAAAATAGCAGCACTATGGCCTGTTACCCATAAATGATTTTGATCCAAAGAAAAGATAGATGTCAGTGTTGTATTTATGGGCACAGTTAGTTGTTGCCACTGGTTTAGATTAGTACTTTGAGCCTTGATGATATGACCGCGCTCTCCTACGGCATAAATTGTTTGATCAACGCGGGTAATGTCGAGCAGCAAAGATTGACTCGCTAATGGTTGGATTTCAGCCGATTTGGCAAAAACCCAAGGCGTCGCTAACCAAATCGTGATCAACAATACGAATTTGATCACTTCATTTCTCTTTAATTTATTTTTTTTCAAATCAGGAACCACAACAAACAACATTTAAAAAAAAGCCAAGCGACAATGCTTGGCTTCCCTACCCCACATAGTTCAATATACAGCGACGCGCTAGCGGATCCCCGCTCGGCGTAATGCTGACGTGGTAAAATCTCTCTCGTTTAAATCGGCATCAAAATTATACATTTTTTCATTATTGTCTAAACCTAATGCTAAATAACGTCGAGAATTTAAATCATGATAAACATCGAGCGTCGACCAATGCGTAGGCACTTCGTAATAATTTAAACCATAGGAAAAATTCACACGATACAACTCATTTCTACTATCGAAAGCATCAGCTACGTGAATTTGCCAACTGTCTTCGTCAATAAAAAAGACTCGCTTGTGATAAATATGGCTTGTACCGTCTTTTAAATTAGCTTCAACCACCCACACTCGATGCTTCTCATAACGAGTTAATTCAGGATTAATATGCCCCTTATGCAGAATATCGTCATAATTGATCCCTTTAGCGTGCAACTTATAACTGTTGTATGGGATATACAGCTCTTGTTTGCCTTTTAAAGTCCAATTGTAGCGATCAGGTGAACCATTAAATAGATCAAAATCATCTGTCGTTCGTAAGCCATCCGACGCTGTGCCTGGGGCATCAAATGCCACATTAGGCGCTTTGCGCACTCGGCGTTGTCCTGTGTTATATGTCCATGCATTGCGCGGCGTTTTTATCTGGTCCATGGTTTCATGAACTAATAAAGCGGTACCTTTCAGTCTAGCCGGTGCAGTAACACTCTGACTGAACTTAAACAATATATTTGATTGCTCTAACTCAGCTGGAGTGGCATCACGCATCGAATAAAGAAATAGCATTTTTTCATCAAAGCCGATAAAGGTGTAATCACCACCAGCGGTAGGCATAGCTTGACCACCGTTACGCTCGGCAACTTCACCTCTAAAACGTAATGTATGGTTCCAAATGACTTCTAATCCGTTTTTAGGTATTGGAAAAGGAATGCCCACTGCGGTGCCCTTAATACCGTTGCCGCCTTGGACTAATTCTGCTTGAGTGGCATTGGCTTTAGTCGCATCATACACAAACTGCGGGTACGCGGCGGTTCTACGCGTTTGATAGACAGGCATTTTAAAAGTATCAGGGTAGGCTTTAAATAAAGCTTTTTGCCCTTCACTTAGATTAGCCGCATAGGTTTGATAATTGCTTGCGTCAATCACAAACAATGGCTTGTCCGAACTAAAAGGATCTGGGTGATGATC
This sequence comes from Saccharobesus litoralis, assembly GCF_003063625.1. Taxonomy (NCBI): domain Bacteria; kingdom Pseudomonadati; phylum Pseudomonadota; class Gammaproteobacteria; order Alteromonadales; family Alteromonadaceae; genus Saccharobesus; species Saccharobesus litoralis. The sequence continues at coordinate 4,112,781 of NZ_CP026604.1, forward strand.
ACCTTTGTTATAGCCAACAACAGGTTTATTTAAACCGCCATTCCAAGCTGGAATACTGCCATCTGCGTTGCCCGCTTTTTCAGCCCCGATTGGCGTTAAATCTTGACCTAATCGTTTAACCTGTTCAGCCGTGATTTTTGCGTAACTCGCTCCAGCAAAACCAATTAAAAATAGGCTGGTAGCAATAATAGATAATTTATTTTTCATAAAATTTTGCGCCTATTAAATTGAATATTTAATACTGAAAGAAACATAGTCGCGATCAGCAAAGTTATTAGTTGTACCTACGCCACCCCAGAATGCGTTGTATGATAAATCGGCGGTAATTTTGTTTTGATATTCAGCACTTACACCAAAGCTGGCGGACTTTCTATCTTCAACAAATAAGAACATGGGATCTGGCGTTATTCCTTTAACATCGTGTGAAAAAATAACCCGAGGTGAAACATTAAACATACCAGCTACGTTATTGTAGGTTAATTTACCAACCATTCGATAACCCCAAGCCGATTCGGTTGGGAATGGATTCGTTTCCTCACCACCGGCTAAATCAGCCCGTAAACCTTGTTTAAAATCATCAACCCCTATTCGGCTGGTACCCGGACCATTCAAATGAATATCGAGCGTATCAGGAAAATCATCTATCATGACGTAACCCGCTTCGCCTAACAACGCTAAAGAATCAGCACCTAAGGTCGGGCCAAATAAATGCGTTACTGTGGCTTGTATCTGGGTTGTATCAAATAACAAATAGCCACGCGCTATATCACCAGGCTGTGTACCTTCTATTTGCGAAATGCCAGCCAAAGATTCAGCCCCAGGTAATCCAGCATTAGCTAACTGTTCTGGCATACCCGCATACAATAACTCGACATCATCTATTTGTAAGGGTTCGTCTTGGCGATAAGCAATTTCACCTGCTAACGCAGTTTCACCAATACTGGTATTAAAACTAAAACCATAAAGCTTTATATCTTCTGGGTATTCTAAAATCGCTTGGGTAAATACATCGAGTTCATGCAACGCATCCGCTTTAACGCCTTTTGTTAAAACAGTTTGCACATCTTCAGTAATACTTTGTGAACCAAAATTAGACGCTCGGCCAGAAATAAGTGGTCGACGGCTATGGTAATTCATATGATAAAAACTAAATTCCGTATCATTTAGATCTTCAGAATAAATAGACAGTTTTAAACCATATTGACCACCATCATCTGGCTCAACATCTGTATTATTTCCGACAACTGCAACACTGCGTGCTAGGCCTATTAACGCACTTGGTAAACTTTGTGGAGCCACCTGCGCCAAACCATTAATGACAGAAGCCACATAAGCCGCATTCATATCAGGGTTTTGGGTAAAGCCTAACTGCACATTATTTTGATAACCGCCATCCCCTGCAAAATCATTAGTTGAAAAATAGCTCCCAGGTGCCGGTAAAATAGTTTTTTTCCATTCATATTGATAAAAGAAATCAAGCGAAACTGAATCTGTTAAGCCAAGTGATGCCCATAGCATACCAACCGGAATAAAGGCTTCTTTAAGTTCAGCGCCTGGCGCTTTTAAGCGAGCAATATCAACTGGGTTAATTGAGTTGATGCCATGAGAAATGAGTGTGCTTTCCCCCCAACTGACTACCTGATCACCTAAGCGAACAGAAACAGGAATATCATCACCTATCGTAAAGTCCGCATAGACAAATGCATCTAACAAACGAAAATCTTGACATACTTGCTCTTTCGCTTCGGGATCTGCACAAATATCATAAGTTGTACCGGTTAATGGATTAGACCAAGCTTTTTTACCTTGAGCCGCATCGTCATAAAAATACATGAAACGCGTGAAAAAACCGAAATCGCCAGCGTTAATGTCTAACTCATGGGTGCCTTTAAATAAGGTAGAAAAAGCGTCTCCGGGATCGTGATTTAGATTACCTAAATCACCATTGGCTGAAAAAGCCCCCGCTTGCGGCCAAATATCACGATTAGTATAAATGGGGTTACTTAGGCTATACCCTTGCCAATTAAAACGAGGATGATTGTTTTTACCGATTAAATCAAAGTCTCTATCTTCCACACGATAACTGGTGCCAAAACTGAAAGTAGAGTCAAAATTAACCGTAACATCACCTAGCTCAAATTCGACAGCGTGAACTTGGCTACTTAACGCTAAAGTTACGGCACTTGCTAATAAACTGACTTTGCAAGCATTTAAGGCTTGAGTCGCTTTACGCTTCATAAAAAGTATCCCCCATTTGTTATCTGTCGGGCACAGTAACAAGGTGTTATTGGTATTAATCTTTGATAGGACTCATCACAACATCTTAACATTTTCATCAGGTCTTACCAGTGGTAAATTACCTATAATTCAATAGTCTGGCTGCTTTTTACAGAATTTCCAGCCATTTTTGTAATGTATTTGTTACGAGATTAAATAAAGTGCCAATCTAACCACTTATTTTGATAAGTATTTCACAACTTTTATTTTTTAATTCGTTTCGGGCGAAAGTAATCGATATTTTGATAAAAGCCCAGTGACTCATTGTCCTGATACCAGCTAGGTATGCCTAAAAACGGCATTGGCGATAAGTTTTGATTATCTTCCAATTGTTTTCTCGATAAGATTTGTTCAACTAAAAGTTGATCAATAATCGGGATTTGAACCTTTAATTCCTGTTGGAAAAAGTCATTCTCGACTTGAATAAAAAAAGCTTTACCCGTAAGGCCTAAATATGGCTCTAAAGCCATTTCGTAATTAGCATGGCCAAACATAAACGGGCGGATGCTTGTATCCCAATCAGCACGTTGTTGCCAAAAACAGGTTGTCCATTGGTGCTCACGCAATTTAAGCGCCCAATCAAGATCTGAAATGGCAAACACAATGCCACATTCATCAAATAGCGTTAAGGCATCTCGCCGTTTGGTTCTTTTTTTTAAGCCTTGTGCTTGTATATCGGCGTAATGGAGCTGATTTAACAAACGTTTAGTTTGCGGAAACAACAACCAAATACACGCATTAAACAGATCATGCCAATTGTTCAGGCGGGTAGGAATAATTTTACGTTGATTAATCACTTCCTCATAGTATTGCCCCTGCCAGTCAAAATTTTCCGTTTGCGGCACAAAGGTTAACCCTAATTGTTTAAATTGCGAGAAGTTAGCCGCGAGTGAATTTAATGTATCAGCGCTGGGAATAGCCGAATACTGGTGTATACCAATAAGGTTACGGATATCAGCATATAAACCATGCTCAACCAGTGCTGAATGTAATATATTGATTTGATTCAACTTGTTTTATAACTTACAACTTATTTACCTGCATTGTCGGCCAATTCAGGCGAAATTTCATCGTTTAAATTAAGATTTTCTATTGTATTGAAACGGCCGGATATTTTCTGAGCTGAGGTATGAATTTGTTTAACATCGTTAGCCGCTTGATCAATATGTCGAGCTAATTGGTCGAATCGTTTACCAAAGCGATTAAAATCATCACTAAGCAAGGTTAAATGTTGCTGAATAATATGAACTTGCTCGCGAGTCGCTTCATCCTTTAACACCGCTTTGGCTGTAGTCAAAACGGCCATTAATGTAGTTGGTGATGTTAACCATATTTTTTGTTGCCAGGCTAATTCAACCAGATCATTATGGTGGGCATGTATTTCGGCAAATATTGCTTCTGCAGGTAAAAATAAAATAGCGCTATCTGCGGTTTCATGGCGGATAATGTATTTAGTTGCAATGTCTGTGATATGTTTTTTCACATCTTGTTTAAATTGTTTAATTGCAGCATTGCGATCAGCGTTTGCTAGCTGTAAATCAGTCATCCTTTGATATGATTCCAACGGAAATTTTGAATCGATAACAATACGCCCTGTCGGTTGAGGCAGTTCAAGAATGGCATCAGCAATTTTATCATTACTCAATTTAGCTTGTTTGCTGAATTGATTAGGTGCTAGGGTATTTTCTAACAAAGCGTATAGCTGCACTTCGCCAAAGGCACCACGAGAACGTTTGTCAGCCAAAATTGTCTGCAAACTCGTTACATTGGTCGATAGCTCACTGATTTGCTTTTGTGCTTCATCAATTAATGCTAAACGTTGCATAATCCGATTAAAGGTTTCGATACTTTTCGCAAAACCTTCATTTAATTTTTCATTCACTCTGTCGCTGATCTTATCTAACCTTTGTTCTGTATTTTGAGTGAGGTTATCAATACGCTTACCGACAACGTCAGCATGCCACTTTAACGCTTGAGTTTGCTCTTGACGCTGTTGCGCTGCAACGCTCTGACTATTTTCAGCTATGTTTTTAAAGCCGTTTAATATTGAATTATTTAGCTGGTGAGATAAATTATTAAAATGACTTTGTTGGCTTTGCGAAGATTCGTATTGCTGGTTCAGCAAAGATTGCCTTAGATCAGCATTTTCTTTGATGATGATATTCTGCATTTGTGTAACAACGTCTTCACGTTTTGCAAAGTATATTTTTACCAAGCCGATGCAAGTTAATACATTTAGTAAAAGACTAGAAAACAATAAATAATGCGTTAATTCAAAAGCTTGAAGCTGTGCGTACATAAGGCTAGATACAAAAAAGACGTCAACAGACGCCTTTATAACAAATAACTGTAATTATTAACAGTACTCTTTACTTATCTAAAGCACCATCAAGCTCAGCAATTTTGGCTTGCCAAATCGCAGGGCCCGTTTCATGTACATTATTGCCGGTCGAATCAACCGCAACCGTTACTGGCATATCTTCTACTTCAAACTCATATATCGCTTCCATACCTAAGTCTTCAAAAGCCACGACTTTTGATTTCTTAATGGCTTTAGCAACCAAATACGCCGCGCCGCCAACTGCCATTAGATATACCGCTTTATGTTTACTGATACTTTCAACCGTTGCTGGTCCACGCTCGGCTTTACCTATCATGCCCATTAAGCCAGCATCACCTAGCATCATTTCTGAAAACTTATCCATACGTGTTGACGTAGTTGGACCTGCTGGTCCCACGACCTCGTCACCTACAGCATCCACAGGCCCTACGTAATATATAAAGCGATTATTAAAATCTACGCCATTTGGTAACGCTTCACCGCGTTCTAAATATTCTTTAATACGTTTATGAGCAGCGTCTCGACCTGTTAATATTTTTCCAGATAATAAAATAGTGTCGCCCGCTTTCCATTGCTGGGTTTCTTCTTTAGTAATGTCATCAACATTAACACGACGCGTATTTTCACCCACTTCAAAAGTCACTTCTGGCCACTCTTCTAACTTAGGTGGCTTAAGCTCTGCTGGGCCTGAACCGTCTAAATGAAAATGGACATGGCGAGTCGCTGCACAGTTAGGGATCATCACAACTGGCTTTGATGCCGCATGAGTTGGTGCTGTATTAATTTTAATATCAACAACAGTGGTTAGACCACCTAAACCTTGGGCACCAATACCTAGTTTATTAACACGTTCAAAAATTTCTAAACGTAATTCTTCTTCAGCATTTTGCGGACCACGATCTATCAACTCTTGAATATCAACAGGGTCCATTAAGCTTTCTTTGGCAAGTACCGCGGCTTTTTCTGCCGTTCCACCAATACCTATACCTAGCATACCAGGAGGACACCAACCTGCCCCCATTGACGGCAATGTTTTTACCACCCAATCAGCAATTGAATCACTCGGGTTTAACATAGCCATTTTGGTTTTATTTTCAGAGCCGCCACCTTTGGCCGCTATCATAACTTCAATTTCATTACCTTCTACCATGTCGATATGAACAACAGAAGGTGTATTGTCTTTAGTATTTTTTCGCGTACCTGCAGGATCAGCGACAATCGACGCTCGCAAAGGGTTATCTGGGTTTGTGTAAGCTTGTCGAGTCCCTTCATCAACCATTTGCTGAATGGTCATGTCGGTTTTATCCCATTGAACACCCATACCGACTTTAACAAAGCAAGTTACAATGCCAGTATCCTGACATAAAGGACGACGTCCCTCTGCCGACATACGCGAATTAATTAAAATTTGCGCCATGGCGTCTTTAGCCGCTTTGTTTTGTTCTTTTTGATAAGCTTTATCAATAGCTTGAACAAAGTCTAAGGGATGGTAATAAGAGATAAATTGTAATGCATCGGCGATGCTTTCAATAAAATCTTGTTGGCGGATCACTGACATGATGTAAAGGCCTCGTTATATTGTCTCAATAGAGCTGGCGCAACTCATTATTCATAATTCAAGAATCATATAGCTACGCGTTGTAAAGCTCCCTTTTGGTTGTGGTGTATGATAACCTTGAACTGTCTTTCCTGCCAGTCACCTAGCAGTGCACATTAAATATCAACGAGTCAATTAATTAGCTAAATGAGTGATTTTTCCGATTCACGTTTTATAACAAAACTAGATTTACCGCATAGACCAAAATCCGTTTTTGCAGCAATTAGCCAAGAACATGGAGCCATTTTTCTCGATTCTGGTAACTCAAGTCATCAAAACAGCCATTACGATATTATTTTATGCTCGCCGACATTTGAGTTAGTGTATGAAAATGCTTGTACAAAAATAACCGATAATCACAGCGGAAATAGCGAATATAAATCTGGCGATCCCATTAAAATCGCTGAAACTATTTGGCAAAACAATAAACCGCAACAATTAGCCCCTAAAACCTTTCCATTTTGCGGTGGTCTTGTTGGCTGGTTTAGCTATGATTTAGGCCGTACAATCGAAAAGCTACCCGAAATAGCCGATGTAGGTTTTGACTGTCCCGAACTATGCGTAGGTATATATGACTGGGCACTGGTATTTGATAATAAAACTCAACTTTGGTACTTACTCGATTACCAGCCAAAACTAGATCGCTTAAATAAGCTTTTAACGAAAATAGACAACTCGGCTGTACAACCTACATTTTCATTAACGTCAGCATGGGCTGCTAATATGACGTTCGATGAATATAGAACAAAATTCAACCGCGTGAAGCATTACCTACAAAGTGGTGACTGCTATCAAATTAACCTTGCGCAACGGTTTGAAGCGCATTATCAAGGGTCTTTGTGGCAAGCTTACACTCAGTTAACAGCAGTCAATCAAGCCCCTTTTTCGGCCTTTATTCAAAGTAAAAACAATACCATTTTATGCTTATCGCCAGAGCGCTTTATTCAATTGCAGCAAAATAAAATAGAAACAAAACCGATTAAAGGCACGATAGCTCGTGGGAAAACGCAATTGGAAGACGAAAAACAAGCTGAGATACTGGCAAGTTCATCGAAGGACCGAGCTGAAAACTTAATGATTGTCGATCTATTGCGCAACGATATAAGCAAAGTCGCGAAGCCCAAAAGTGTTGATGTGCCTAGCCTATTTGCAATTGAAAGTTTTCCAGCTGTCCATCACCTAGTTAGCACGGTTGTTGGTGAGCTAGCAGAAGATAAATCGCCATTTGATTTACTCAGAGGCGCTTTTCCAGGTGGTTCAATAACCGGAGCGCCTAAAATTAGAGCCATGGAGATTATTGAAGAACTAGAACCCCATCGACGCCATATTTATTGTGGCAGTATCGGTTATATTGACTGGCAAAATAAAATGGATACCAATATTTGTATCCGCACTTTAGTCGCCTCTAAAGACAAACTATATTGTTGGGCTGGGGGGGGGCTCGTCATGGATTCGGAGCTAGAAAGTGAATATCAAGAAACCTTTCATAAGGTCGCCAAAATCTTACCTGTATTGCAACCCGACACTGTCTAAAATAGCGAACAGATTAAAATCCAATATTGTGCTTAGCCAAACTACAGGCCAGCGTTTTGATTTTGCAAAACATCAACTCAAGCAATCGGCAGTATCGGTTTTGATTGAACTTGCTCACAATAAGCAAGCCAATGTTATTTTAACCCAAAGACAACATTCACTGCGCAGTCATCCTGGTCAATTTAGTTTCCCTGGTGGTAAATTCGATGAATTAGTTGACCAGTCTCTGGCGCAAACTGCATCAAGAGAAACAAAAGAAGAAATAGGCTTAGAGGTAACCCCAGAAACCGCAATAAAAATAAATACGTTTTATACGTTGAGCGGCTATAAAATAGAACCTTACGTCAATTTTATTACCCCACCTTATCAAACAAAAATTAATACTGACGAAGTTCATCAAATTATCAAAGTGCCGTTAGCATACCTTTGCCAACCATGGCAGTTCACCAAGATAAGAATCAAAAAGAATAATGCACGCTTAACCGTATATGCTTTTAGTTATCAAGGTGCGTTAGTGTGGGGAGCAACAGCGGGAATTTTGGTTGATTTAGCCAGTCGGTTATCAAATAACCCAACTGGCTTTATTCAAGCTATACCTGAATTTTAACTACCTAACAGGCAATTTTAAATCGGCAAACATAGCATCAATATCGTCGGCATTTTTCAACATGATGGCTTTTTCAACGACATCTTTCGTTAGATGTGGTGCAAAGCGCTCAATGAAGTCATACATGTACTGACGTAAGAAGGTTCCTTTACGGAAACCAATTTTTGTTGTGCTCGGCTTAAATAAGTGACTAGCATCAATCGCAACTAAGTCCTTATCAGACATTTCATCAATAGCCATGGTCGCGATAACCCCGACCCCAACACCTAATCTAACGTATGTTTTAATAACATCAGCGTCAGTTGCGGTAAATACGATTTTCGGATCTAACCCAGCATCACTAAACGCCTGATCTAATTCCGAGCGTCCAGTAAAGCCAAAGACATATGTCACCATTGGATATTTTGCAACATCACTTAGCGAAACGTCACGTAATTTAGCTAACGGGTGATCTTTACTTACAACGATAGAACGATTCCAATGGTAACATGGCAACATAACTAAATCGTTGTACAAGTGCAGAGCTTCGGTTGCGATGGCAAAATCGGCCTCACCTTTTGCTGCAGCATCACTGATTTGCGCTGGCGTACCTTGATGCATATGTAAAGAAACTTTCGGGTATTTCCCCATAAAACCTTTAATAACGTCTGGCAACGCATAACGGGCTTGAGTATGGGTTGTCGCGATATTCAGTTTACCTTGATCAGGCAATGTATGCTCGCGTGCAACTGATTTTATACTTTCAACCTTAGATAAGATTTCTTGTGCAATATTAATAATATCGCCGCCTGCTGGCGTTACATGAGTTAAGTGTTTACCACTACGGCCAAATATTTGTACACCTAGCTCGTCTTCTAACATACGTACTTGCTTACTGATACCTGGCTGAGATGTATATAGGCTTTCAGCTGTTGCAGACACGTTTAAATTGTGATTTAACACCTCGACAATATAACGTAATTGTTGAAGTTTCATATCCTCACCTTTCCGTTTAGGCTAATGTTCATGTGACCCATTTCAATTAAATAGGCCTATCTGAACACATATTCTAAATATCTATAGTTGTATTCGCTTTTATTACTATAAAATAAACTAACGCTATAGTCATGGAATAATTGATAAATTTTTGTTATTAACAACAAATTAGTCAATTTAAATCATTTTTTACGGCTTTTATTCTGTCCTAACTGAAAAATACAGAATAAAAAGCCTAATTTGGAGAATAACAATATGGGAACTGGCTCTATCGATTTTTCAACTGTATTAGCGTCAGCCGTTCACGATATGAAAAATTCATTGTGTATGCTGATCCAGTCAATCGACAAATTAAGTCACAAAATGTCTAATCAATCGAATGAAGATGCAGAAGAATTAGCCCGTTTACATTATGAAGCCTCGCGCCTAAATACCAACTTATTACAACTACTCACTCTGTATCGAGCTGAAAAAAATCAGATGCCTCTTAATGTTGAAGAGCATTATTTAGACGATGTGTTTGATGAAATATTAGCTAAAAACGAACTGTATATCGAAAAAAATAAATTAGAAGTCAGTATCAATGTAGATAATGAACTGTGTTGGCATTTTGATATAGATATGATCAGCAGTTTGCTTAATGATATATTTATCAATGCCTTACGATATAGCGCAGGATTTATCTGTATGTCTGCCGATATCATTGATAATGAACTTATCATTACGGTCGAAGATAACGGTGAAGGCTACCCAGAGCGCATGCTAGCCATACAAAATAGTGAGATGCATGATTTAGATTTAAACGCAGGCAGAACAGGCTTAGGACTTTATTTTGCCCGTTTAATAGCCGCAGCACATACCAATATCGATAAACAAGGCAGTATAGAATTGACAAATGGCGGCAAGCTAGGTGGCAGTGTATTTAAATTGAGACTACCCTAAGAATATATTTTTAGGTAATATCAACAAGATAACGCTTTAAAAAGCAAACGCCTGAGTCAAAAAGCAGGGATTGGCAAAATTGTCAGTTAATAATAAAGAGTATCAAGTATGATTTTCCAAATAGTGATTGGATTAGTAGTCGCATTAGTTGTACTAGCTGTGATTATGAATGCAATCCAACAGCACAAGACAAAAGTCGAAGCTGATAAAAGGGTTGAACTGGCAAAATATAAAGCAGTTATTGAAGACACAGAAGAACTTTTAATGAGCGCAGGAACTATCCCTGTCAGCCCCCAACTGATTTTAATCATGCATCAACGCGTTTTAGATGCATTAAAAGCCATGGCTGAAGTTAACCCTGAATCTAAGGAAATCAATCAACGCCTGCGTGACGCCCAAGAAAGAGTCAAAAACTTCAACCCTACTGAAGCTCAAAAAGAAGAAGACTTTGTGATCCCCGATGAAGATAGAGTCATCATCACTATGATCAAGGCGGTTAAAAAACTAAGAGCATTATTAAGAACCGAGCATACTAAAGGCAAAGTCGACACACATTTATTTATGGTCGAAGATAAAAAATTAGAAGGCTTTCAATTACGAGTTAACGTGGAAAGCTTACTAAAACGTGGTAAAGCGGCTCAGAGCTCACATATGCTTGGTTCAGCCCGCCAATATTTTGAAAAAGCATTAAACACACTTGCTGGACAAGCTAACCGCACAGAATACGTTAATAGACGCCAAGCTGAACTTGAAACTATTTTAAGTGAGATTGCAGCTGAGCTGAAAAGTACAAACTTGGCGGATGCGAGACGTAAAGGTGAAAAGGATAAAGACGACTTGGACGTATTATTCCAACCCAAAAAGAAATGGTAATTATCTTAATCTGAGTTCAAGCCGTTTCAGATTTACCATTTATTTTTTGTTGCCACCTGGTTTTACCCAAAACGCGGGGTCTAAACGCTCAGAAAACCAGTTGATGCGCCAATCTAAATGTGCACCTGTTACCCTACCCGTGGCCCCTATCTCAGCAATTTTGTCGCCTTGTTTTACAACCTGCCCCTCTTTAACATCTAGCTTAGAAAGATGAATGAAAGTTGAAGTCAAGCCATAACCATGATCCAAAATAATGGTTCCACCTGAATAATACATGTCATTGTGCGCCAAACGAATAATACCAGCAGCAGGAGCGACAACTTCAGTACCTGTAGGAGCGGCGACATCTAATCCAAAATGCGGTCGTTTAGGGACATTATTGAATATACGCCGGCTACCGTACACGCCTGAAATACGCCCTTTACTAGGCCAAATAAAAGTTTGCTGATAGCCATTTAGATCGCTGTCTACTTTGCGCGCAGCACCAATTTGTTTATTGTCGCTGGCAATGCGTTTTATAACACTATCAGGTGGAGCGACATATTTACTGGCGACACCAGTAATTTTATCTTCTTTATAAGTGCGAGCTGCTAATGGAAAGTTATATAGCAATGCTTGACCATTTTTTAGTTTAAACTCGACTTGTTGCTGCAATTTAGCATCGCGCCCAAAGCCAAAAATGAACTGCCCTTTATCATCACATCTGCCTGTTTTGCTATTAAGTGTATATGATTCACAATCAGTCAAAGTACCTAAAACAAATCCTCCAGGCTGCAACGCTTGGCGAACAATAGTTAACTCACTAGCATACACAAATGAATTAAGCGAAACTAATGCAGCGATAGCAACTGACAATGGCTTGACTTTGTTAACTGAAAGCAATGGCACCTTTTGATACTCCCTCATAGGCGTGAACTTCGAATGTTTCTGTGGGGTATTTATTTTGCATTGTCTCCAACATAAACTCAGCAATACACTCAACTGTTGTATCTCTATCCATTATGTCGGTTATACGTTTACTGACCACAAGCTCAAAGTCACCTTGGCTGGCTGTATATGAAAAGCCGTAGTAGTCATCGCTCGACAAACCATGCTGTGCACAATAACGATGAGCTAATTCAAGATCGAGATCACTTTCACTGCCAATATAAATATCTTGCCAGCGCTTAGCCCAATATGTTTGATAATCTGTATTTTCGTTACCAGCCGATTTTACGATAATTTTTGAGCGGTGACCGTGAACAATTCGCTGGCAGTTACCTTCATGCTTTTTTAAACCATGGCTGTAATGATAAAAAGGCGAATCTATTTTTTCTGGCCTTAACGTGATAATCAAATCTTTCACATTACTGGGCATATCCAACATCAGTCGGCTTTTTATCACAGGTAACAAAGACTCGATAGTTATTTTATCAGTAGGAGCAAAACAATATGACGAAGCAGGAGCCGACACATATATATGCTCGCCATTATCTAATCTAAAACTAATCGCTTGACTGTCTAAATCATGATGATTGGCAATAAGCCCCGTCGATTCTTCAGGTATATGTAATTTATGATCAAATTCGTCATCGATTATGGTTTTGATTTGGCTTTTAACAAGACCAAAATCTAAAACCATGTTTTGTTCATTTAAATTACCGACCAAGATGACATCGACAATCCAACTCTCGCCAACTATCCCTCGTTGGCTATCTAAGTAAGAAAAGTCAATAACGGAAAGATCGTTAACAAATAAGTGCATTAAATTTTTCCAGCTATTTTACTTGCCAGCTAATGTCTTCATTAGCCTTGATAGGTACAACAACATCTTCGCCTAAAGCGTAAGATTGTGGAACCGTCCAAGGCTCCTTAACCAAAGTCACTGTATCGGTATTACGTGGTAAGTTATAAAAATCAGGACCATTGAAACTTGCAAATGCCTCTAGCTTATCTAATGCATTTTCTTGCTCAAACACTTCAGCATACAACTCCAACGCTGCGTGGGCTGTATATGACCCAGCACAACCACAAGCTGCTTCTTTTTTATGCTTCATGTGAGGTGCGGAATCCGTACCTAAAAAGAATTTAGCATTACCACTAGTTGCGGCTTCAACTAAAGCTTGCTGGTGCGTATTACGTTTTAAAATAGGTAAGCAATAAAAATGCGGTTTAATACCACCAACCAACATGTGATTGCGGTTATATAACAAATGATGAGCTGTAATTGTAGCCGCTACATTTTTGTTTTGCGCCAGAACAAAATCGACTGAATCCTTGGTTGTTATGTGCTCCAATACAATTTTCAATTCAGGAAAATCTGCAACTACAGGCGTAAGAACCGTCTCAAGAAACACTTTTTCACGGTCGAATATATCAATATCAGCACAAGTCACTTCACCATGAACTAACAACAACATGCCAGCTTCTTGCATGGCTTCTAGGACTGGGTAGATATTTTTTATATCCGTCACGCCTGAATCAGAGTTAGTTGTCGCACCAGCCGGATATAGTTTTGCAGCAACAATGTGTCCACTGGCTTTTGCTTGTTTAATATCGTCAACCGTCGTGTTATCTGTTAAATATAGAACCATTAACGGTTTAAACTGACTATCTTGTGGAATGTGACTGGTTATACGTTCACGGTAGGCTAATGCCAATTGCGTATTGGTTGCGGGTGGAACCAAATTTGGCATGATGATAGCTCGGCCTAAATAGCGAGCTGCGTGGCCAACGGTATCTTTTAGTTGCTCACCATCACGCAAATGAATATGCCAATCGTCAGGGCGAGTAATAGTTAATGAAGTCATGAGAATACAGGGTATGCAGCTAATAAATAATCGCACGATCCTAATTGCATGACTTCATTAAGTAAAGTAACAATTGGTGATTATAAATGTTAATTCGCTTGTTTAAGTGGTTGTTCAAGTAATACTAAATCTTGAGGAATTTCAAAACTAAAAGAACTACCTTTATTTTCGACACTGTCTATCATCAATTCACTGTGGTGGTGTTGAAGTACATGTTTGACAATAGACAAGCCTAAACCTGTCCCGCCAGAGGAACGGGCTCGCGCCTTGTCGACGCGATAAAAACGCTCAGTTAATCGAGCCAGATGATGCTCAGCAATACCTAATCCATTATCTTCTACTTTAAACAATGCATTACCTTGTTCAGTCAAAGACCAAGATACCGTAATTTCCCCTTCAGGCTGCGTATAATGAATTGCATTTTTAACAAGGTTAGTCATTGCACTGCGCATTTCATCTTCAATACCATAAATCATCAAGTCAGGCTGAATAACAAACTGGATACTATGATTTTTATGCGTATTAAGTTGAGTGGCTTCCGATTCAATAACAGCTAACATTTTTCTGACATCAATTACCTGATCAAACAGAGATTCAGAGTTTGCTTCTATGCGAGACAAGACAAGTAATTGACTAATCAAGCTCATCATACGCTCACTCTGCTCTAACATGGAATTAATTGACTTGGGATTAATTGGGATCTGCATATCGTAATCACGATACATTTCCAAATAGCCTTGGATCACTGTCAAAGGCGTTTTTAATTCATGTGATACATTAGCAATAAAGTCTTTGCGCATTTGATTTAAACGCGAAACCTGTGTGACATCACGAGCTAACAATAAATACTCATCATAAGTATAAGGAACAATACGAATCTCAATGACTAAATCGTGAGCGATAGGAGAAGGAATAATAATAGGTTCATCGAACTGTTTACTGGTATAGGCTTCAATAAAGTCAGGATGGCGCACTAAATTATCAATTCGAATATTGTTATCATCCGGCCAACGAATACCCAAAAGATGTGATGCCAATTGGTTGCACCAAGCAATTTGACCATTATTCCGCATTAAAACAATGCCATCGGGCAAAGCTTCAGCACCTTCGCGGAAACGTTTTAGAAAACGTCCTAACTCTTTACGGCGAGAACGGTTTTTTAATTGTAATTTATATATACCATCAAATATTTCGCCCCAACTGCCTTTACTTTGCGGCGGGTACAATGTTTTACGATGCCAAAGCCAGTTAAATAATCGAACAAAGTTATAATGGTGTGCCAGTAATAGACCAAGCACACCAAGAAACATAAAAAAGATAAAATTGTCGAAATAAAGGCTCAGCACAAATGATAAGCCAGTAACAAGACCTAAACTAAATACCAGCTTAAAATGTTGTGCGTTTTGATTCATATACTTAAAGTTTTGCTGATAAGCGGTAACCAGCGCCACGAACCGTTTGAATAAGTCGGTCGTGACCTTTTGGCGAAATGGCTTTACGTAAACGGCGAATATGCACATCAACCGTTCTATCTTCTACGTAAACATTTCGGCCCCAAACATTATCTAAAAGTTGTTCGCGGCTATATACTCGCTCTGGATGAGACATAAAAAAGTGCAGCAGTTTAAACTCTGTTGGCCCAATTTGGAACTCTGTTTCTTCTGCTGTCACTCGATGTGTTGACGGATCTAGCTTTAATCCTTGAATTTCTAAAGGCTCATCCGTACTCGTTGGTAATGAACGACGTAAAACTGCCTTAATACGCGCAACTAACTCTTTGGGGGAAAATGGCTTTGTTATATAGTCATCTGCCCCAACCTCTAAACCACGCACTTTGTCTTCTTCTTCACCTCGCGCTGTTAACATAATGATAGGAATATTGCGGGTGAATTCATCAGACTTGATATACTTTGCAACTTGAATACCACTACCACCTGGGATCATCCAATCAAGTAAGATTAAATCTGGGTAGGGTTCAGCAACTTTACTGATTGCTTCATGATAATCTTCAGCTTCGTCAATTTGGAAACCCTTATGCTCTAAAACAAAGGTAAGCATTTCTCTAATTGGCGCTTCATCTTCTACTATTAATATTCTTCTAGACATAACAATTTCATCACTAATTCAAAACGCCGACATTATCAGAAGATTTTGTGACAGTTATATTAAATTATTACACAGGATTGTCAGAGTTGAAATAATCGCTGTAACTCTTTCATTCCGTAGCCTCAATGCCTGTTTAATGTATTTTTAAAACATGACAATTATATGACAGGCGTAACATTAACTACATTTTTGCGACTAAAACTCTTAACGGGTAAAAATAAAAATCCACAAATTAGTCAGCTATTTTTGCTAATATAATGAAAAATTGTCATTTATTGTTTATAACTTTGTATAGACAGTAGCATTTAAACAGCTTAACTAGCCTATAGTCAAAGCGATCGAGTTTTAGGGAAAGCCGTCAAGCTTCAATACTCCATGAGCATACGTTCTACTATGTGATTGGGGCAAATAAGCGCTGACAAAGAACCTTAAAGCCCGAGCGAGAAGACTATATTTTTCATAAGACCCATACATGAAAAAAACCAGCGTATCTCGCAAACTTCTTTCACAAGTACTATCAGTATATTTCATTCTGACGTTCATCGTGACCGTTGGCCAAATTGCCGTCGAGTATTTTAATGCTAAAGAACACATTGAAGGTGAATTAAAAACCTTACAAAAAACCTTTAGTGGCAGTTTAACTCGCGCTATATGGGAGCTCAACTCGCAACAAGCGGTCACCATTGCTGAGGGGCTGTTGGCGATCCCTATGGTTGAAGGCATTATAGTGAGAGATGAAAACGGTCAAACTATTACTGAGCTCGGCAAGCAAATAAAATCGAGTGAAATTGAAATTCACTATGGTACTGAAGGCGCTAGCTTAGAAGAAAATAACTCTGGTTTGTTTGGCTATACCTTTCCATTGATATTTGAGTTTTCCGGCCGAGCAACCCAAGTGGGTGATGTCACTTTAATTTCTTCTAGTGATGTTATTATTAGCCGTATTGAAGTGGGTTTATATGTTTTAATCTTAAACGCGTTTATTAAAACAACATTTCTTCTGATGCTATTTTTGCGTTCATTCAGGCTCATGCTGAGTGAGCCATTAAGAACAATATCAGAACAAATTGAATCATTTGATATTGAACGTTTACAAAATTCAAAAATAGATTATGAGTACGAAGATGAAAATGAAATTAAAGTACTTACTGATGCCTATAATGATCTCATTGATAGGTTAGACATCTATAACAATAAACTTGATGCGGCTCAAAAAGAGTTGTTAGAAGCTAACCATAAATTAGACGAACAAAACCTACTACTTGAGCAAGAGGTCGCTAAAAAAACTGCAAACTTAAGTCACGCTTTACTCGATTTAGAAAATCAAAAGCAAGAGCTTGAGCAAAGTCGCAACGAATTACGTGATGAAATTGATATTCGCCGTCGAGCAGAAGAGCTGTTGATAAACAAACAGCGAGAACTTGAGCGCTCTTTACGAGAATTGAAACAGGCTCAGGGCCAACTAGTGGAGTCAGAAAAAATGGCTTCGCTCGGCGGCTTGGTAGCCGGTATAGCTCACGATGTTAATACACCGGTTGGTATTGCAGTGACAGCGAGTTCATTTTTAAATGAGCAAGTTGAAACGTTAAAACGACAGTTCAATGAAAAAACATTAAGCCCTAAACATTTGGACAAGTTTTTACTAGAAGCTCATGAAAGTAATCATTTAATTTCTAGTAACCTTAAACGCGCTTCTGATCTTATCAACAGCTTTAAACAAGTTGCAGTTGACCAAACGAGTAACGCCATTAGAACAATAGAGCTGAAAAGTTATATCTCGGACATTATTAAATCTTTGCAACCCAATTTAAAACAATCAAATCATACTTTTCATATTGAATGTCCTGAACATATTCATATGCGCTGCCCTGCTGGTGCTATTTCGCAAATATTTACCAACCTCATTATGAACTCTGTTATTCATGGCTTTGAGAATAAAGAGCAAGGTAAAGTCATGATTAAAATTGAAGAGCGAAGTGGTGGCATGTTGAAAATGGTATATGAAGACAATGGTAAAGGCGTGAGCAATGAAGTGCTTGCCCAATTATTTGATCCGTTTTTTACAACCCGCCGAGAATCCGGCGGCAGTGGTTTAGGTACGCATATTACTTACAACCTTGTTAAACAGACGCTAGGTGGCACGATAAAAGCCTATAGTGAATTGGGACAAGGCCTAAAGTTTGAAATTGAAATCCCCGTTAATACAAAAATAGATTAGCCCGATAATTAATATTTATTTAGAGGTCAATCTCAAAACAGATAGATGGTATTCGTTGCTTTAATTTGGTATAAAAATCATTGCTAAATTTATTTTTTAACAGGGAACGTCACGTATTACTGGTATTGAACTGACTTTCTGCCATAATTTTAATCACCTAGAGTAGGTAAGTACAAACCTTTACAGTGTCCTTACCTAGACTGTCGCCTAACTTAATTAATACGATAAAACATGAAAAAGGTACTCGTTGTAGAAGACTCCCGCGCGTTTTCACAAATTATTAGCGCGCTTTTACAACAAAGGCTCAATATTGAATCTGATATTGCTGAAACTACTGATGACGCATTAGACTTACTTAATGCCAATCCGCATCAGTACATGGCAATAACGACTGATCTGCATTTACCTGGTTCGGAAAATGGTGAAATTATTTTTCATTTAGAGCCTTATCAAATCCCTATTATTGTTTTAACAGGTAACTTAACGGATTCAATGCGTGAAACCGTATTACGTAATGAAAGCGTTTGTGATTACCTAATAAAATCAACTCCAGGTGCATTTGAGAATGTAGTATCCCTTATTCATCGTTTACAAAAAAATCCAAAGCTAACCGCATTAATTGTTGACGACTCAAAGCCAATCGCTCAGCTTTTAACAAAGGTACTAAAAGCTCAAAAACTGCATGTTTTAACTGCCGACAATGCTGAACAAGCGTTAAAAATGGCTAAAGAATATCGTATACACTTAGTGTTGACCGACGGTGAACTAGGTGGCATGGATGGCATTACCCTCACCCATGAGCTAAGAAGGCAATTTAACCAAAGGCAAATGGTTATAATTGGAATTTCAGGTGTCTATAGCCGTGATAAATCCATTCGTTTTCTGAAAGCAGGGGCTAATGACTTTCTAACTAAGCCTATTGTTATTGAGGAACTCGTGGCGCGTATTAATCAAAATTTAGACGCCATGGATTACTCCTCTGAACTTCAAGAAATAACCGAGCATCAACAGTATATATTGCGAATGGCGGCGCATGATATTAGAAACCCATTAGCAAACATTTACTCATTAAGCCAAATGTTAATGCTAAGCACGCCAGAAAACGACGCTCGTCACTGTCATATAAAATTAATTAACCAAAGTACAGATAACTTAATCAAGTTATTAACCAAGTTAACTGAATTTTCTCATATAAACGGAACTGATCTAGCGCAAAGCGCAACTTTACAACCGAGCCATTTATTATTAAAAGCGCGTTTAGAAGAGTTTAATTCTATTAGTCAAGCGAAAGGAATTCACTTTGAATTGCAAGCCGGAGAAGAGGTTCAGGTCAAGTGTGATGCCGAATTTATAATTCAAGTGGTCAGTAATTTTGTAACAAATGCCTTTAAATTTTCATTACCGGGTACATTAGTTAAGCTCACAGCAAAAGTAAAAGGCAATCAGTGGTTGGTTAGCGTAGAAGATCAAGGCCCAGGTATCAGCATTGCGCAACAAAAATTATTATTTAAGCCCTTTGCTAAACTGGAAAATAAACCCACCGGTGGTGAACAATCTACAGGGTTAGGGTTAGCGATTTGCAAAAAGTTAATTGAAGCTCACGATGGTGAAATAGGTTATCAAAAACTGGATAAAGGCAGTCAATTTTACTTTAGTTTACCTCTAGCCTCTCAAGCTCAGATTGATGCCGAATACAGTTAACGTTACCGACCACAATAATATAGTCTTCTCGCTCAGGTCTTATGGTTCATTGTCATCGCTTACTCTCGACTTTGGCTCCTACGTCGTTCTAACACCTAAATCCATTTAGGCGACCCCAATCACATAATAGAGCATATGCTCATGGGGGTTCGAAGCTTGCCTGCATGGATGCAGGTAAGGGGCGTGAGCAGGATGCGGAAGCTGCCCCTAAAACCTGATCGCTTTGACTATAGATTGCAGGATTAACCAATTAAACCAACATGGGCTCAGCCACACGATTTGCTTTTTCTTTTCCTAGTATTTTTTCGATAATGGCTAACGTAAATTCTATCGCTGTGCCTGGTGCTCGGCTCGTAATGACATTACCGTCAATAACAACTCGCTGAGTCATTTTTTCCTTACATACTAA
The DNA here is from genome assembly GCF_003063625.1 of Saccharobesus litoralis. Classification (NCBI taxonomy): domain Bacteria; kingdom Pseudomonadati; phylum Pseudomonadota; class Gammaproteobacteria; order Alteromonadales; family Alteromonadaceae; genus Saccharobesus; species Saccharobesus litoralis. The sequence goes on from NZ_CP026604.1 coordinate 4,133,149, forward strand.
CTGCGCCATAAACGCGGGATGACACGTTGCCTGTTTATTCGTTAGGATTGACGTTTTTCCTAATACGACAGCAGGAGCCGCACAAATAGCTGCGATAATTTTTTGCTCTAAGGCGTGTCGTTCTAACATTTTTAAAACTTTACTATTGCTTGCGATAATTTCAGCTCCAGGCATGCCTCCCGGTACGACAATAACGTCAAACAAACAATCTTGAGGTAACTCATTAATATGAGCATCAGGAACAATTTTAACCCCACGGCTACATTCTATAGCCTTTGTCACATGAGTTTGTTCCACACTGGCTAAAGTAACTTGAACAGAAGCTCTAACCAAGGTATCAACAATGGCAACAGTTTCTATTTCTTCACTACCCGTAGCAATCAAAACTAATGCAGTTTTAGTTGTCATTTAATTTCCAGAATTTAACCGTCAAAGTAATGCTTTTCTAACAAACCATAAAGCGCGTCATCAATCCACTCGCCATTAAACTTAAATTGCTCTTTTAATAAGCCTTCTTGATCGAACCCCAATTTATTTAGAATTGTCTTTGAGGCTTGATTACGGTTGTCACAAACGGCAATCAACTTATGGGTGCCCAAAATATTAAATGCGTAATCAACTACAGCTTTTGCCGCTTCATAAGCAATACCAAGCTTGAAAAACTCGGGAAGTAACATATAACCTAATTCTCGCCGGTTATCTGATTTACTCACAAGTTTAAGACCAACAACCCCGACCGTTTGACTGTTATAATTAATCGCATAGCTTAACCATTGCCCTTCTTCATCAAACCATGGTGCTATATACAAGCTAAACTCTTGTTCAACCCGCGCTCGACTCCATACAGGGCCAATATACTGCATAACGGTATCGTTACTATATAACGCATTGTAAAGCTCAAAATCGCTTTGTTTAAGAGGCCTTAAGATCAAGCGTTTGGTGAATAACTGTTCCATTTAAAACCCGCACATACGGAGTAAAAGCGGTTATAGACTTTTTACCTGATTATATTAATCGATTTGATAATTGATAAGCGGATTTGTAACGTTCACTTTGATAAAGTGCTTTTGCATCAACATCAGACTTTAATGTCGCAATAAGCTGGTTATTAACTTCTCGTACAGGTAAGCTAGCTACCGCGTCAATAATGCTGACTGCTCCATTTCTATTATTGCATGCCAATAAAAAATCACATCCTGCTTTTAAGGCGACAGTCGCTTTACTAACATAATCTCCAGCAATATTAGCCGCTTGCATTGATAGATCGTCACTAAAAATAACACCGTTAAATCCTAATTTTTTCCTTAGAACGGATTGCAGCCAATATTCAGAAAACCCTGCGGGTTGACTATCAACTTGTGAGTAAATGACATGAGCCGGCATGATTGCATCTAACATATTGCTTTTAATCAATTCTGCAAATGGCAACATGTCGACTTGTTCAATTGTTTTTAGATCACGACCGTCTACAGGTTCAGCAACGTGGGAATCTGCTTCGACACTGCCGTGGCCCGGAAAGTGTTTACCACAAGCCTTCATTCCCGCGTCATTCATCCCACGAATAAAAGCAGATGCAAATTTAACGACTTGCTCAGGTTGTGCTGAAAATGCGCGTTCACCAATAACACTGGATAATCGGTTTAAATCTAAAACTGGGGCAAAGCTAAGGTCGACGCCGGTAGCTAATAACTCAATAGCCATTAACCAACCGAGTTCTCTAGCAATTTTAATATTGTCTGCACTTAATTTTTCATAAATAGCAGCAGGCGGTATAGTTGCAAAGTGATCTCGAAATCGTTGTACACGACCGCCTTCGTGATCAACCGCAATTAAAATAGGTGTACGACTAGCGAGGCGAATTTGCCTGTTCAGCTCGGTTAACTGTGCTTTATCATGATAATTACGGCTAAATAGTATGACACCACCAACATATGGATGCTCAATAATTTCTTTGTCTTCAGTAGTGAGCTCGAACCCTTCTACATCCAAGATTAAATTAGCTTTTGTCAGCATGTGAAGTTGATAACCTAATGAAAACGCAGTTTAGTGCGCTAATTGTTCGCACAGAAGTAAACAAGCCCTACTAACATTACATAGAGCTTATGACGTGATTTAAGCCAGCCAAATGACCTAACAGCTAGTTTATAGGATTGCGGCCTCTAATCTATCAACTAATGTTTTATCTGCTGGAGGGCCTAATTGCAGCCATTGTCCAATCAATACATCTTTTTGTGATATATCGCCTGCATTTAATTTACTGGACAACATATCTATCTGTAATTCCATACGACGTGATTTATCTCGCTCTGGCGTTTCGACTCCGGCTAATATTTCCAACTTAATTGTAATATCTAATTGGGTTGTGTCTTGCTGTTCTTTAGGTGGAACTTGCTGATAAGTTTCAAGCTCACTCGCCCACTTCACCCGACTATTAAGTTCTTCGCTAGGTGCTTGTTTAATCGCAGCTAGCAAATTTAAATAATTTGCCTTTTGTTTGTCTTTGTTTATTTTAGCAATCAGTGTATCCAAATCTGACTTTACTGTTTCCTTTAACTGCTCAAGCTTCGTCACTTGGCCACTTGTCAGTAAATCTGCATTAATTACAATATCAGCGACAGCAGTTTGGATATTTTTGATTGCCTCAAAATTATCTGCTTGTGACAGTGTTGACTGTACAGCGTTAATTTTTTCTAACACCTTGTCAAAAACCGTGTTTCTTGCTTGTTTTTCTTTTTGAGCATGCTCTGTTCGTAAAGCAAAAACTTTATCGTTAATACTGCGAAACGATTGCCATAACTTGCGGTCTTTACCGGCACCAGCAAAACCAATGGTTTTCCAACTAGCTTGTAATGCTTTTAATTGTTCAATTGCATCGCTGTATGCATCATTGGATGATTCGTTCTCTGTCACGCTCGCCAAACATTCTTCAGCTTTGCTGATCAGCTTGTTTTTTGCTTTTTCATTAGCACGATAGTATTCATTAGCTTGTTCTTTTAACGGCTTTAATAAATCATAAAATTGGTTATTGACCGTTTTAAATGCATCGCGATTGACATGGCCTATTTTAGACCAACGACTTTGAATAGAACTTAAACTTTTACTGATTTCAGAAATAGATTTTTCTTGAGCTGCTAACGCTTGTGTTAGCACACTTAGCTCATCAATGATTGCTGTTTTCAGTTTCAGGTTTTCTTCACGAAGCTGCTCTTGTTGCGCGTAGTATTCTCGACATGGTGCAAAAGCTAACTCAGTGGCTTCGTCAAATGCTTTATTAAGTGCTTGGTCATCTGCAGATTCAATTGTCCCCAACATTAACCAAGTATGACGAAGTTGACGTATTTTTTCTGCTTGCTTAATAGGATCGTCATTAGGTGACTCAACTAATGTTTGCACCTCAGTTAACAATTCTTGTTTACGAGGGATTGCAATATATTCTTTCCAATCTGCAAGGTCGTTTATTTTATCAGTCAGCTTATCAAACTCTCGCTGTACCTTCGCTTGGTTAGCTAAAGTCAGCTCATCATGCCAAGTTGAAACTTTCCTAAATAAACCAAACGCAGCATTGTATTTACCTGATTGAATTAGACGATTCAGTTCTTTTAATTTGCCATGAATACGCCCAACTATTTTACTTTGTTCGCTTTGTAGGCCATCAATGGCTTGTTGCCATTGGCGATTAACTTGCTTTTGGCTGTCAAGCAAAGACACTGGCAATGGCAGAAGTAATTGTTTTTTCAAAGCTCGCCAATCATTTTGCCACTGAGCAAACCATTGCGCTTTTTCATCCAACTCATCTAAACTTTCAGGTACATGGTGTTGGGCTAATTGACTAATCAATCGCGTCACCTGTGACATTTGCTCGGCAAATTCAGGTAATTTATTGGCGTTAGTTTCGAGTGTATTTAGCTCTTTGTGCAAGGCTTCTATTTGCGCATTCACAAAGTGTGATACCGTTAATTTGTGACGACAATCATGAATTTTGTCTAGCAATTGATTGGAATCAACCGCTGATTCGCCGGTAATGACCTGCTCTACTGTATCACCTATGTGAGCTATATCTTGTTTTACATCTCGTACTAATTGTTCAAGTTCTGCTTGTTGTTGTTTTTCTTGTTGTTGTTGATACCAAGCTTCTTTTAAAATTTGCGTAGAGCTTTCTAGCTTATTACAGATATCTACGTATTTCTGTTGGAACTGAGCTTTCGTTGTTTCATCTAAGCAATCTAGCCATTCACTTGATTGATTCCATTGTTCAACAAGTTGTTCTCCCTGCTCTTTAATCACTCCATAGTCAGTCTTATCTTTTAAAGACAATAATTTGCTTAAGATAAGATTTAAATGTTTACCTGCAAGTATCGGCTTTTCTTCTTTCTCTATACGCTCTGCTAAATCTGCTTGTGCCTGCGTTCGAACCCATTCATGCTTAGCTTTAGTTGCCAAACGCTCTAACTCTTTATGAGTAATGGTTTCGTCATATTGGTTAAGACGAGGATAAACAAGTTGGCATTCACTAAGCTCTACACTTTTTAAACTCAGCTCTAAATCCAGTTTCCGTTTTACAACGCGCTGCAATAACGCTATACGTATCTCGGTGTTCTGTGTATGCGCTAATAAAGACTCTAAAAACGGGTTATTGGCATATTGTTGAATCAATGCCAATTTAGCTTGTTCTGAACACAGTTCATTGTTGTCATCTAGCAAAAATGACTTTAACTTATTACTGGCGTATTTTCGGACCTGCGCATCTTGGTCATCAAGACTTACAGCTTGCCATAAGTCGAGCGCATTAATTTTTTCTAGCGCGGCTTTACGTATAGATATATCTGGATCATTGTGAGCCAAATCAAGAATAGCGTCTTTATCAGTGTCTATTGATAGATTAGTTAAGGCTGCTCGGCGAATAGCCGCATTTTTATGGCGCCATTTAGGCGCAAATAAGGATTTAAAGATCATCGTGAGTGATTCGCACAATATCGTTATTTGAGTTCGCAAATTGGTTTCGAAGTTCAGACTTTCGTTTTTCGATAAGCTGGCCGTCCGAACCTATGGTGTAGTGTTCATTTGATTGCAAGTGTTTTGCTTGCCAAGCCAAAACGGCTTGTAAGGCTTGGGATTTTTGTTCCGGTGTTAAAGAATTGCCATCTTCCCATTTACCCAATTCCACCGCTTGGCGTAACGATAAGTATACTGACTCAGGCATTGAGTCAACCATAGATAAAAAGTTCACTTATTTCACTCTTACACTTTTTGTTTCTTAAACATCATAATACGGATGCGCAAACCAATGTACCAGACAAATCCAATAGCAGTGGCAATTTGAGCCAGCCATTTATCCCAAGTCGCACCAGTTTCCGCATAAAAAGCACTGTAGGCAATACCAGCAATAAATACAATCAAAGCAATAAATGAGTATGTCATTAACCGAGCCGATTGCTCAATGCGAGCAATACGCGCAGCGCTACGTACTTTATCCGGATCGCCGGTTAACGCAGTATGGCAATGTTGACAAACCTCAGCTTTATCAGAAATTCTTTTACCGCAATTTGGGCAAGCTATTAACGCCATCGACTAACCTTTGTTTATTTCTTTTGTTGCCAATATTGTTTGACACTTTGTTTCATATCTTTGTGGAGCAGCACTATACCAACTAAGTTAGGTAACGTCATTAAAACGATAGCCACCGCAGCAATGTTCCAAATCACGCTGGTATCGGCAACGGCTGCCCACATAAAACCAGCCACATAAATGACACGATACGGCATAACCGAACGAGCACCAAACAGGTAAGTCATCGCCCTATCACCATAGTAACTCCAAGATATAGCTGTCGAGAACGCAAATAAAAGTATACCTATGGTTACAACATATTCACCATATTGCCCCATAAAACCTCGCGTAAAGGCTTTTGCGGTTAATTGGGTCGAGTGAATCAATGATTTGCCAATAACCTTAATCGACTTATCTACAATTTTACCGTTTTGGACTTGCAATAACCCAGAAAAGCTATGCTTACCTTCATGTTCAAATTTAACCGACTCCGCTACTGAGCGTGCATTGATAATTGTCACTCGATTGTCGACTAATCGCCCTTCCTTAACGATTAATTCACCAGTAAAGGGCTGGACGACATCTTGTTTTCCCTCGACCAAATATTGATACAGTTGCTGTCGGTCTTGTTCATTTTGATCTGAAAATTGACCTTGTAGTATTACCATTTCTGAACGAGGAAAAGTATTTTCAAACTTCTCAGTCCAAACACCGCTCGACAGAATAACCAATCCAGTCAGGGTACAAAGAATAATGGTATCAATAAAAGGCTCTAAAATTGAAACCATTCCCTCCGACACAGGTTCATCGGCCTTAGCTGAAGCATGAGCAATAGCCGCTGACCCTTGCCCTGCTTCATTAGAAAATAAACCGCGATTAACACCTCGGCTAAACGCGTACGCAAAACTTGCACCTAAAAACCCACCGGCAGCGGCTGAACCTGTAAACGCATCAGAGAAAATCGAAACAAAAGCAGGTCCAATATTGTCAATATTAAAACCAATTACCGTTAGCGCACCGAAAATATAAATGGCCGCCATAAAGGGGACGATTTTAGAGGTTACCGCCGCAATCCGTGAAATACCGCCAATAATCACTAAACCAAGTAAGATGGATAAAACCGCACCACTAAGCCAAGGTTCTATGCCAAAACTACTTTGCATGCCAGACGCTATGTTGTTAATTTGCGGCATATTACCCGCACCAAATGAGCTCAAAACGGTTGCCAATGCAAATATAATGGCTAACCATTTAGCATTGAGTTTTCGTTCCATGAAATACATAGGGCCACCAGCCATGGTTCCATCTTCTGTTTTTACTCGGTATTTATGAGATAAAGTAACCTCAACAAATTTAGTTGTCATTCCCAGAAACGCGGTGACCCACATCCAGAATAACGCGGCCGGCCCACCTAAAAAAATAGCAAAAGCGACGCCACCAATGTTACCTGTACCAACGGTTCCAGATAATGCGGTAGACAATGCTTGAAAATGCGATGTATCCCCTTCGCAGCGACTATGATCGTGCTTGCCTAATAATATTTGCCAAGCCCGCTTAAAATAACGAAGCTGCGGGAAGCCGAGATAGAGAGTAAAAAACAGACCAACGCCAAGTAATAGGTAGGGGAACCAAATTGCACTGCCCAAAAAACTATCGAGCAATAATAAAAAATCATTGAGTACAGTCAAAACCGTCACCTTAGTTTTATTTATATTTATTGTTTGGACGTTGGTATATACTTCAATTTAGTGGCGGTTTGTATTGTTCATCAATCAACTAAATATCACTAAACATTGTCGTTATATATAATCCAACTTTCGTGGAATATCCCATAGATGAGTGAGTAATATTACCATTTGCATCAACAACATAATACGTTGGATAGCCACTGATTTTAAATTTTTGTTTAACTTGCTCCGTACCCAATAACACATCCATACTTAATTCGTTACGGCTCGCAAATTCGCTGACTTGTTCTATTGCGGAATAATCCAATGCAATGGGAACTAAATTAAAATCACCACCTTTGGTTTCATGTAATGCTTGTAAATTATCAATGGAAACATCACAAACTCGACACCAAGGGGCAAAAAAATAAATAACGCTAACTTTTTGTTGAAAATTTACCTGAGCTAATTCGCCAGTTAAGGTCGGTAATTCAATTGCTTTCAGCGCTCCAGCATCATCAGCATTCAATAAATTCCGACCTTGCCACCACGAGACTAAAATAAATAGGATCACAAAAACCAATGAATTTTTAATAATACTTTTAACTAAATGCATAACACCGTATTAAATTTATAAGCTAACCAAGGTAAGATGACCGAATATAATGATAAAAATACTCAATCAACCGTAAGTTAAGAATGATGACTTCACCTGTTCCAATATTAAAACAAACCTTAACGAGTGTAGCTATAGCCTTAATACTTACTGGCTGTGATTCTGGCGTATCTGTTAGAAAAGTGTGTAAAGAGACTCCTCAATTTTGCCAAGATCTCAATAAAGACTCATGGTGCAAAGATAAACGAGCCAATGTCATTATTGGTCGTTATTTAGAATCTCAACAAGCAAGCGACGATATACGCTACCAACTAATACTTGATTTAGAGTCTTATAGTGAATGCGTTGAAATAGCGTCTCATATTGAGCATATTAAACTAAAAGAAAAAACAACAACGCGTGTACAAGGGTATGTGACTAGTTTAAAAGAGTTAGAACGCTTAAAAAATGTTACTAAAAGTAGTAATGATCCGCGTTTGTTATATTGGCACTGGTCTCGAAATGGTGATGAGAATGCACTAACTCAATTTTTAAAATTGCGCGAGACTGGTGATTTAGAAACACCCGATCTGCAATTTAAGCTAGCAACATACTGGGTTAAAATTGACCGAGATGCCACTATTGATATTCTTTATCATGCCTTAGCGCTCTATAAAGACGGTGATAAAATTGACCCTGAAATTTTAAAAACCTTAAGTACGCTTTATTTAAAGGAAGACAAACTGAAGCATGCTTACGTTTGGGGAAGAATAGCCAAAGATTATGGGATGAAGGAAATTGATCTCGCGCCAATGAAAGCTATTTTAGGTAATCAAGGCGTCGATGTAGACAAGCTAGACGACTTTGCTGACGAATACCAATCACAAATAGAGTCTGGTAGCTTTGTTCCACCTAAACGCTAACTGATAGGCAACTCAGGTCAGTAACACTGCGAGCAACCAACCGTGTAAAAGTGGCGAATTAATTAACCTTTTTCTCCACTTTATTATAAGTTAAGGTTTAGCTTCAGGATGAAACTGCATTGACAATGAATTAACGCAAAAGCGTTTACCTGTTGGTGCAGGCCCGTCATCGAAAATATGGCCTAAATGCGCATCACAATTTTTACAACGAATTTCAATACGCACCATGCCATGACTCAAATCATCGATAAAGTCTATTCTTTGCCAATCGATAGCATCATAAAATGATGGCCAACCACAGCCAGAGTCAAATTTATGCTCGTGAGTAAACAATGGTGTATCACAGCAAGCACAACTGAATTGACCTGGTGACTTCTGATGAAGTAAAGCACCGCTAAACGGGTACTCAGTACCCGCCTCGCGTGTAATACGAAAGGTATCAGTGTCTAGCTTATCTCGCCAATAGTCATGATCTTTGATTGAAGCCACACTTCCCCCTTACGGAATGTTACTGAATACGAACTAAAGGTCGATCAGCTTGACTCCATTCCAAATGATACGTTTCTTCTGTTGGTTTATCGACACGCTGGAAAGTGTGCGCACCAAAGAAATCACGCTGACCTTGTAAAAGATTAGCAGGTAACGTTGCATTGCGATAGGCATCAAAATAAGAAAGCGAAGACGTGATAGTCGGCATCGTGATCCCAGCTTTAATCGAATTAATAACAGCCTCGCGCCAAGCGGGTTCAAATTGTTTAATTTGCTCGGCAAAAAACTCATCTAATAACAGATTTTCTAACTGCGCATCTCGTTGATAAGCTTTTGTAATTGATTGTAAAAATACGGCGCGGATTATACACCCAGCTCGCCAAATTTTTGCGATTTCAGCAAAATCCAGATCCCAACCTTGCTCTTTGGCTGCCCGTTTCATCAGATCGAAACCTTGCGCATAAGCACACATTTTGGCGCAATATAAAGCGTCATGTAGTTGTTTAATTTGCGCTTTTTTCTCGTCTTCTGACAAATTAAGCGCTGGCGCCTTACTAAAGATTTTACTCGCTGCAACACGCTCATCTTTAATAGATGATAATGCGCGACAAAATACGGACTGCGCAATTGTAGTTGCAGCAGAGCCAACTTGTAAGCTACTAACGGCTGTCCATAAGCCTGTGCCTTTTTGTCCAGCTCGATCAAGAATAATATCAACGATTGGCTTGCCCGTTTCAGGGTCATCTTGATCTAAAACTTCAGCTGAAATTTCAATCAAATAACTGTTAAGTTCGCCTTTATTCCATTCACGCAAAACTGCAGCGATCTCTTTTGGCTGTAACCCTAGAGCTTCGCGCATATATTGGTAAGCTTCGCAAATTAGCTGCATATCGGCATATTCAATACCGTTATGCACCATTTTAACATAATGGCCAGCACCTGCTGGACCAATATAAGTTACACACGGCTCACCTGTTGGCAATGCTTCAGTGTAAGAATTTCGAGCATTTGGCAAACCTGTTTCTGGATCGACTTTAGCAGATATAGCTTCGAGAACGGGTTCAAGGCGTGACCAAGCATTTTTATCACCACTTGGCATTAATGAAGGCCCAAATCGCGCTCCCACTTCACCACCTGATACAGCACAACTAAAGAATACAAATTTACCATTGTACCCAGCTTCACGCTCTACAGTGTCTGTCCATAAACTGTTACCTGTATCAACAACAATATCATCTTGCTGAAGCCCTAATTCCAATAGCTGTGAACAAATAATATCGACAGGTTTTCCCGCCGGCACAGATAAAATTATGATAGATGGCTTTTTGATTTTCTCTAGCATTTCACCTAGAGATTTAACCGGAAGGATTCTAGCGTCTTGTTGCGCGCCACGCTCTGTTTCATCTTGATGGGCAATAGCTTGCACGCTCTTTTCATTAAGATCGAATGCCGCTACTTTGTAACCATTGTCAGCGAGGTTAAGACCGATGTTTTTTCCCATAACACCAAGGCCTATTAACCCAATATCGCATAGTGTTGTCGCGTCGGACATGTGTGTGTTCCTATTCGTTTTAGTGTGGTAATAGCGAAGGCATTATACTGTTTGGTTATAAAGGGAGGAATATTTACCGCGTTTATTTAAAAAATATTAAGTATTTTTTAAATGAATGCAGAATTAAACAAAATCAAGGCTCTAGCGAGCCCTGATAATTTACGTGGAGACAATCACCACTTTTTTTGTAATAACACCATTGAGCGATCTTCACAAAGATATTTTTTGCTTACAGGTGTTTTGCGTTTCGCTTGGCCATTGTCAAAACGAGTATCAAAAAGAATTTGCCATTTAGATTTACTAGGTAGCGTAAATTCAACCTCTAATTCACTGGCATTAATCATCAATCTTAACGTTTCATCGCCTTCTTGAAGACCAGCAATTAATTCAACCATAAAACTCTGGTTATCAATATCATGCCAATCCTCATAATTCATTTCCTGATTTTCAGGCGTATACCAATGGACTTCGTGGCTGTTGTTATAACCAAAATAGCCGTCATCTTTCAGTGATAATGAATGCAACAGTTCACTACCATGACGCAGTTTTATGAGGTTTTGTACAAATTCTAACTGCTGCTTATGCGGATTTTTTAATTGCCAATTTATCCAACTAATACTGTTGTCTTGACAATATGCATTATTATTCCCTAACTGCGTACGACCAATTTCATCACCGGCTAACAAGTGAGGTGTCCCTTGAGAAACAAATAATGTTGCAAGTAAATTACGTTTTTGCTTTTGCCTTAATGCATTAATTTTCTTATTTTTAGTTGGTCCTTCGATACCATAATTGTAGGAAAGATTATGGCCGTGGCCATCGCGGTTATGTTCGCAGTTAGCCTCATTATGCTTATGGTTGTAGCACACCAAATCCTCTAACGTAAAACCATCGTGATACGCAATATAATTCACACTGGTATTAATGGTTCGTAAATCCTTATGAAATACATCTCTGCTACCCATTAAACGTGTAGCGAAATCACCTAATAAGTGTCTATCTCCTTTCCAAAATCCACGAACGGTATCACGAAATTTATCGTTACATTCATGCCAATTTTCAGGAAATTGCCCTAATCGATATCCTCCATAGCCAATATCCCATGGTTCGGCGATAAGTTTAACCTGACTCAAAACGGGGTCTTGAAAAAGGACCTTAAAAAAGGCTGAATAATTATCGAATTCGTTACCTTCTCGCGCCAGACTAACTGCTAAATCAAAACGGAATCCATCAACTTGCATTTCTTCAACCCAGTAACGCAAAGATTGAGTAACGAGTTGTAACACATAAGGGTTATCTAGGTTAATACTGTTGCCACAACCGGTATTGTTAACATAACTGCGATATTGTTTATGTCCATGCTCGTTTTTGTCGAATAAATAAAAATTCCTATTATCTAGTCCTCTAAACGATAGTATAGGTCCATCACCACCGCCCTCGGCGCTGTGATTGAACACAACATCTAAAATAACCTCAATGCCAGCGCGATGCATTTCACGGATCATGGTTTTAAATTCAGCAACTGAGTCGCCATTGCTAGCGTAACGAGGTTCAGGACTAAAGAAGTTTATTGGGTTATATCCCCAATAGTTTGTTAACCCCAAATCTGTTAATCGCGGCTCAGACATAAATGCAGCCACTGGCATTAACTGCAATGTTGTTACCCCTAAGTCTTTTAAGTACTTGATTACTTTAGGATGAGCTAACCCAGCATAAGTGCCTTGCATTGACTCTGGCACATCTGGGTGAATTTGAGTAAAACCTTTTACATGCATTTCATACACAACAGTGTCTGAGTCAGGCACATAAGGTCGAGTAATGCCTTGCCAATCAAATTCAGGATCAACGACCACACACTTTGCCATCATGGCCGCTGAGTCGCCAGCATAAAGTCTTTCATTCCAAACCAAAGGTCGATTTAGCGCCTTAGCATAAGGATCAATTAGCAATTTTTCGTGATCAAAAACTAAGCCCATGTCAAGGTTGTAATCACCGTAAACACGATAACCATATAATTGCCCAGCTTCAATGTTAGTTATTAATCCGTGCCAAACGCGGCCTTTTTTTGCCGGTAATTCTATGGCACAAATTTGTTGCTCAGTGTCTTTATCAAATAAACATAATTCAACTTTATGCGCTTTGGGGCAATATACAGCAAAGTTAACCCCTACCCCTTTAACAAAACTAGGGCCTAATTTTTTAGCAGAGCCCGCATAGACGTCATGTTTGCCGACAGTGTTTAGAATGGATTGCTTGGGCAAGTTAATCATGGTCATCCTTAGAAAAACAGTAAGAAAAGGTCGTTAATGTCACTAACTAGTTTCCAAGTAAAAAGAAACTGTATAGCTTTTTAAATATTGTTAAATTTACATTTCAAAACGCGATAAGGAGCAATTATTGCTCCTTATCAGCTATTACTTATACGTTTTCAAAAAGGAGTGTTGCCAATGGTGGTAAGTTGATAACAACTGAGTACTCTTGACCCTGCCAAGGTTGTGCTTCAGCTTCAAATTCAACTACCACTTGATACCCACTACCCCAGTATTTTTCATCATCTGAGTTAAGGACTATTCGATATTTTCCAGCATCTTTAACCCCTAAGCGATACCCTTCTCTTGGTACAGGTGTAAAGTTAGTGACGGAATAAACTTTATCGTTTGTTGTTTCCGCTTTACGTACAAAAGCGAGAATACTATTTTCACCATCTTGATGATCTAACCACTCGAAACCTCTATGGTCATGATCCAACTCATAAAGCGCTGGATACTCACGATATAGATGATTCAGGTCTCGATATAAAGATTGGATCCCTTTATGTTTGTCATATTGAGTTAAATGCCAATCAAGCGAATTATTGTAATTCCATTCCTGCGATTGACCAAAGTCATTGCCCATAAAGTTTAGCTTCTTACCCGGATGCGAATACATAAATGCAGCATAACAACGCAAGTTAGAGGCTGCTTGCCATTCATCACCTGGCATTTTACGTAGCATTGAGCCTTTACCATGCACCACTTCATCATGGGATATTGGCAATACAAAATTTTCATTGTAGGCATAAACTAATGAAAACGTAATTTCGTTATGATGGAATTTACGATAAGCCGGATCTTTAGAGATATAATGTAAGCTATCGTGCATCCAACCCATGTTCCATTTAAAGCCAAAACCTAAACCACCTTCAAAGGTTGGTTTTGATACTTTCGGGAAAGCGGTAGATTCTTCAGCGATAGTGAAAGCATGCGGGTAGTTTTTATAAACTTCTTCGTTGAACCAGCGTAATAAGCTGATAGCTTCGTAATTTTCGTTACCGCCATCAACATTAGGCACCCACTCACCGTCTTTACGCGAATAATCCCAGTAAAGCATGCTCGCTACAGCGTCAACCCGTAACGCATCAACATGAAAATGCTCTAACCACACTAATGCACTAGCAACTAAAAACTGGCGAACATGTCCTCGGCCAAAGTCATAAATACAAGAATTCCAATCAGGATGCCAACCACGACGCGGATCTTCATATTCATATAAATGAGTACCATCAAAACGGGCTAAGCCATGAGAGTCTTCTGGGAAATGCGCTGGTACCCAATCAATGATTACACCAATTCCGGCTTGGTGAGCTGCATCAACAAAAGCTTTAAACTCATTTGGATTACCAAAGCGACTCGTTGGTGCAAAAAGACCTACCGGTTGATAACCCCACGAGCCATCATAAGGATGTTCAGAAACGGGTAATACTTCAATGTGGGTATAGCCCATATCTTTAACATACGGAATGAGTTGTTCTATAAACTCTTGATAAGTTAAAGACCGTAATCCTTCTTCTTCTGACACTTTTCGCCAACTGGCTAAGTGTAATTCATAAACACTCATCGGTGTTTTGTAGCGATCCACTTTAGCTTGCTCTTCAAGCCACTTAGCGTCATTCCATTGATAAGTTGTTTGATCAAAAACAATGGATGTATGAGAAGGATATTGCTCGTGATGAAAACCAACAGGATCCGATTTATGCGGTAAGCGATTACCCATAGGGTCTTTTAATTCAAACTTATATTTGCATCCCTCAGTTAAACCAGGAACAAATAAAACCCAATGGCCACAATTGGTTTTTTGCATTGGGTGAAAACGACCATCCCAATGGTTCATATCACCGATTAAACTTACCGCCGATGCACTTGGAGCATAAACTGCAAATCGCACACCACTAACGATAGCACCATCTTCACTGTTTACTGTAACCAGTTGCGCACCTAATTGTTTGTAGACATTCTCTGGTGCATGGTCAACGAAATGAACAGCATGAAAAGCCGCTTCAACAAATTGGTAGGGGTCAATGATCTCGTACGTATGATCTTCGTTAGTAATACGAAATTTATAATCAAATTTTTTCTTTCGTCCCTTGATAGCTGACTCAAATAAGCCCTGTTCATCAACTAGCGCTAAATCTTGAATATATTTGCCGGATTGCAATTCAAGCACTTCAACTCGGGTTGCATTCGGAACCCATGCTCGTAATTTTAATGTTCCTTCATCAGTTGTAACAAATCCTAATACTTCATGCGGGTTATAAACTCTAGCTTGTGACAAATTTGTTGCGAGCATTTAGTCTCTCCATACGTTTTCACTCGAAAAAAACACCCTAATGTGTGCGTTAAGACCTAGGTTAATACAATAAGGTGAGCGTTTTCAATTGTTTAATCCAATCTTATGAGTAAGATTATCAATTAAGCATATGTCACTTAAATGAATTAGGTTCAATATACTAAGCTTGTCCAACCAGTCACCTAAGTTAGCACTACTCAAACTAAGCAATAATCTTACCAATGACAAACGGAATAGAAAAAGCCGCAACAAACGCTGCGGCTTTAAAGTTTATTTAGTGGCTTGTTCGCGGGCTTGCGTTAATCGCTGCGTTAAATCATTGACTTCATGTTTAGCAAATAAATCACTTAAATTCATCGACAACTTACGACGCCAATTAGGATATTCAGTACTTGTCCCAGGAATATTGACCGGCTTATCCATTTGCATCCAATCTTCTAATTGCAGGCTTAAGAGCGCGCTTGAGCCTTTTGCCATGTGAATTTGCATGCCAAAATTCAATTCCTGAGTCATTTCGGTGTATTCAACATTGCGTGGCACACTGTGTGGAATAGAGCCGTGACCATGTAAAGTATCTAAAATTGCTTGCTTGTCACGATGGCGACTCGCAAACAGGCTTTGGCGAACATCTTCATCAGGATAAACCCCAACTTCCTTACCTAGGTTTAAATCATCACAATGCCAATATCCGCGTAATGTCGGCATATCATGAGTGGTTAATGTCGCCATAGCTTGAACAGGATAATGTGACGGAGAGAAAAACCCACCATCCGGTGCAACTTCAAAAAAGAATACACGATAAGAATGTACACCATTTTCAGCTAATAACTCAGGAATACCATCAGGCACGGTTCCTAAATCTTCACCAATCACTAAACACTGATTTCGATGACTTTCTAATGCTAACAACGCTAATAAGTCATCAACCGGATAATAAACATAAGCACCTTCTTTGGCAGAATCACCCTTAGGAACCCACCATAAACGCAACAATGCCATGGCGTGGTCAATACGCAATGCACCACAAGCACGCATATTTGAACGGAATAATTCAATGATTGGTGCATAACTTTGTGCAAATAGCTTTTCGGGGTCCATCGGCGGTAATCCCCAATTTTGTCCTTGTGGGCCTAAAACATCAGGCGGCGCACCAACGCTAGCTTCTGTACAATATAAATCGCTATTTGCCCAAATTTCAGCACTACCTTCACTCACGCCGACGGCTAAATCGCGGTATATACCTATTGTCATACCTGCATCTAATGCATGTTGTTGACATTGATTAATTTGCACATCAGAGATCCATTGTAAATAACAATAGTACTCAACTAAATCGGCATTATTTTGGGCAAACTCAGCAACTGCTGGTTTATGGTATTCATTTAAATCTTCAGGCCAAGCTGGCCATCCCCAGGCTATTGTACCTTTAGCAGCAATGGTTTCTTGAACAGCGTCAAAAATTGCAATTTGCTGCAATGACTCTCCACCGGATTCAACAAATTGTTTAAATGCCGACTTGTCACCATTGGCCTTAAACCATTCAAACGTTAATTTTAATGCAGCATGCTTCATCTCTGTAACAGCTTGATAATCAACCCATTCCGCTTGGCGGGCACTATGCAATTTAGCTTGAAATTCACTTGAATTAACTAAAGCTTGAACCGCTTCTGACTGATAACCTTCAACTTGAGTAACATCAACATATAAACTATTAAGCCAACGACGAGAAGACGGGCTATAAGGGCTACAGCTGTCAGCATTAGCTGGATACAAAGCATGGATCGGGTTTAAACCAACAAATTCAGCGCCGCGACTCGCGACTTCTTTGATTAAGGTAGATAAGTCGCCAAAATCTCCGATACCCCAATTTGATTCAGTACGGATGCAATATAATTGCACACTTGGGCCCCACACTTTTTTACCATCAGCTATAGGTTGTTGCTTATAGCAAGCTTTAGGCGCAATAATTAAATTTTGCTGAGCCTGAATATCTGCTTCTGCATTAATAATACTTAGAGTGTGATAGCCTAGTGGCAAAGATATATCTAATGTAATTAAATATTCTTGAAACTCTAAACCATCTATTTGGGCAACGTTAATAAGGTTGCCATTAATGGGTAAGATTGTGCCTGATTGTGAAATACCATCTTCTTGGGTAATTTCCCAAGAAAATTCATTATTAACAACATGGATGGGGAGACGAAGTTCAATACTCACATCTTCGGTATTTCGAATAATATTGACAGGGTTTAACGGCGTTGACCAAGTGTCTTGCGTTTCACCCTCAATTGCTTCCTGTAAGGCTATGTCATCTTCAACCGGATACCCCATACCAGATAACAACTTCACTTTTACCGACGGGTCGACATTCGCGTCGTTGCCCCAAGCATCTACATATTTGCTTTCAACACCGCGCGCTTGCGCCAATTGCTCGATCAACTCATTATTCATTAATTGTTAACCCTTATCACCTTGATTTTAACTTTTTTAAGCATACCCTACTTTTTGAATAAATCACGTGCTAAACACGGCAATTAGGTCTATTGCATACGTATTTATTCTTTGAGAATCAGGTAATTGATAGTTTATACTTTGCGCCAAATATAAAAGCCGTTAAAGAGAACTTTTTGTTAAATCTCTATTAAACGCACATTTACTAACTAACAGTGGAACCAAAAATGACTATTAAAGTTGCAATCAATGGTTTTGGCCGCATTGGTCGATTTGTCTTTAGAGCTGCTCAAGAACGTGATGATATTGAAGTTGTTGGCATTAACGATTTAATTGACGTTGATTACATGGCGTACATGCTTAAATACGACTCTACACACGGTCGTTTTAACGGTACAGTTGAAGTAGAAGGTGGAAACCTTATCGTCAACGGTAAAACAGTTCGTGTTACTGCGGAACGTAATCCAGAAGAGTTAAAGTGGGATGAGTTAGATGTCGACGTAGTTGCTGAAGCAACAGGTTTATTCTTAACTGACGAAACAGCTCGCAAACATATTACTGCGGGCGCTAAAAAAGTTGTCATGACGGGTCCTTCAAAAGACGCAACCCCAATGTTCGTAATGGGTGTAAACCACAACGCTTACGAAGGTCAAGACATCGTATCTAACGCTTCATGTACAACTAACTGTTTAGCCCCTCTTGCTAAAGTATTAAATGATAACTTTGGTATTGAAAGTGGCCTTATGACGACTGTTCATGCTACAACCGCAACTCAAAAAACAGTTGATGGTCCTTCAGTTAAAGACTGGCGCGGTGGTCGTGGTGCTTCTCAAAACATCATTCCTTCATCAACTGGTGCTGCTAAAGCGGTAGGTAAAGTATTACCTGAATTAAACGGCAAGTTAACGGGTATGGCTTTCCGTGTACCAACTGCTGACGTTTCAGTTGTTGACTTAACCGTTAACCTTGCAAAGCCTGCAACTTACGAGCAAATTTGTGAAGTGATGAAAGCGGCATCTGAAGGCGAATTAAAAGGCATTTTAGGTTATACCGAAGACGCTGTTGTATCTCAAGACTTTATCGGTGAAACTCAAACTTCTGTTTTTGACGCTGACGCTGGTATTTCATTGAATGACAACTTCGTTAAAGTTGTATCTTGGTACGATAACGAAATCGGTTACTCAAACAAAGTTCTAGATTTAGCAGCTCACATTTCAAAATAATGCTAAGTTAGCACTATCGCTAACTGAGTAGCTGCATAGTAAAATCCCTGCACTCGCGGGGATTTTTATTTTAGGGACTCTCTTTCATAGTAATCTTTGAAAAAGTTAAACCATTAACTCAAAACGTGTTGAATATTAATTAACACCTTTTAATTTAAAAATAGATAAAAACTGGCGCAATCATGAAAAATCCATTTTTAAAGTTTGATATTTTAGATCAATTAAGTGACCAAGTAAGCTATCGTGTTATCCCCGAAGGAATGCACTACTGGTGGGTAGAAACAAATGAATACACAGCTGCTATTACATTATGTGGTGGACAACTTGTTTGGTTTGAACATAAAAATCATAAAGCGCCGGCGATATTTTTAAGTGATAAGTCGCATTTAAACGACAAAAAATCTTTGCGCGGTGGCACCCCTATTTGTTGGCCATGGTTTAATAAACACCCGTCAAGAGACGATGTACCCAACCACGGCTTAGTTCGCAGCATACATTGGCAACTATTAAGCCATCAGTGTGACAATGGTGTCGTAGAATTAACGCTTTCACCCGTTATCGACCAAGCATACAAAAACTATGTGCCTGAAGGCGTTACCGTTACGCAAACATTAACTTTTAGTGACTCTGTTGAAATAGAGTTAGTTTCTGAAAACAAAAGTAAGCAAAACTTTGAATTTAGTGCCGCTCTGCATACTTACTTTAATGTCGGAGATATAAGAGAAACAGAAGTACGCGGATTAGCTCAATCACAATATATTGCGTTGAAAAACGATTGGCAGCCCGAAGATACCCCTAAAGTTTATAAGTTTCGTGAAGAAACCGACCGTATCCATTTAGATAAACCAGAGCTTGTCAGAATTTATAGCCCAGTACAAAATTACGAGCTTTATCAATCTGGTCATAACAGTGTTGTCGTATGGAATCCTTGGCAAGCACTCGCACAAAACACCCCAGGATTAGAAGGCGACTGTTGGCAAGAAATGCTTTGTATCGAACCTGGCGCTATTAAACCAACATTGGTTCTTAAACCCAATCAATCACACGCTTTAGTACAGAAAATAGTTGTATCTAATTAAATACAAAAACGGCAGTCCATTGACTGCCGTTTCCCATTACTCGTACTGCTTCGTTTTAACTTTTTATTTGAACCCAACTAGTGAACACTATGCACACTAGGTAAATGCTCTTCAATTTGCGCTTTTAACATTTTAGCGATCGGATCTTCTGGGCACTGCTCAACAAAATATTCATAATCAGCAATAGCTTGATTTCGACAATCTAATTGCTCTAACAAATACCCCCTATCTCGACGCAAATATGGGTTGTCAGGCTCTTGTTCGAGTAATACTTCACATATACTTAAAGCATGAGCAAATCTGCCTTCTGCAATCAACATGGCTTTAAACAGCGATATGGCTTTTAGAACAATCTCTTTGTCGCCGACCAAGGCTTTATTAATAATTGTTTCATCTGGCGATCCAACCTCTGTTGCAGTTTGGGTGGGATCATTAAACTCAACATCGATTTGCTCTTGTTCAAGCTCTAGCGCGTCTTCATGAATAGCGTCCAAACCAAATTCTTGCTCAAGCACTGAAATCAATGGGTTGTTGGCAAACGTTGCCTCAACATCTTGCCAATCCAACGAAATACCATTAGCGGGTTCCAAAAAGACATAACTCGCATCTGCCAATTCAATTCTCACTAAGTAAGGTCCCGGTGTGACAATGATCTCTGACTGCAAATTAATTGCTCGTGCAAAATCACAAAACAAAATACTTAGTGCGCTTTGCTGCCCTGTGCGAAACGCTAATACATCACATAAATCAAAATGTTTTGCTTTTAGTGACGGCTCGTTTTTACTAGGTTGACTAAATAATGCATCAATAAAAAAGAAATCTAAAAGTTGGCGTATTTTATCAAGTTCATCTGCGGTATCAGGTATTTTTTGACGTAGTTCGGCAACCACATCAACAAAAACTTGAGTGCTGGTTTCAACTTTTTCGGTTTTTAAAATTGGCTTCAATTTCTCTAAATAGGCGAGAAATAAAGATTTAACTGACGAAGGACTGGTAGCGATTTCTGGGTAAATAATAGGATGACTCAACAAAACAGACAAACGTTCTTTTTCAATACCTTAATTTATATGGGTTAAAAAACGAATTTCAACCCATTTTCTATTACTAACATGCAAACGAGATAGCTACAACACAAAACTCTGTTTAGCCATAGCCAAATGAATAACAGAAGCGATACAAAACAAACCGGCAGCTAAACCTGCAAGCCGATGAGTATTAGATTTAGCAATTTTAATCGTATATACCCCCAAGGCAATATAAGCGAATACTAGCAATAGCTTTTCAGTTAACCATGGAGCTTGAATTGGATATTGATGAATAATAGTCATCAATATTACTGCGGATACTAACAAA
This sequence comes from Saccharobesus litoralis, assembly GCF_003063625.1. Classification (NCBI taxonomy): domain Bacteria; kingdom Pseudomonadati; phylum Pseudomonadota; class Gammaproteobacteria; order Alteromonadales; family Alteromonadaceae; genus Saccharobesus; species Saccharobesus litoralis. The sequence continues at coordinate 4,154,633 of NZ_CP026604.1, forward strand.
AATGTATCAACGACATGTGGCGTTATTTTAACCCACTTAGCGTTAATTAAATCACTGTCACGAACAAGTAAAATAGTTCGAAAAACTAAAAGGCCAATACTAATGATGGCCAATAACATATGAGCATGCTTAACTGCAAAATAGGACATGGTTACTCTTGATCTGGATATTTATTTAATATGGCTTCAAATTCGTCGATACTATCGAGAAAATGACCGACTATAGTTGGGTCAAAATGTTTGCCGGCCTGACCCGCAATATAATCAATGACCTTTTGTTTAGGCCAAGCATCTTTATAACAGCGTTCATTACGTAATGCATCATAAACATCGGCTAATGCGACAATACGCCCATAAACATGAATATCTTCGCCTTTTTTGCCTTCTGGATAACCGGAGCCATCCCATTTTTCATGATGATCTTTGGCAATAATAGCACCGGCTTTAATCAACGGGCGATCGCTACCCTGCAGTAAATTAAAACCTAGTAATGCATGCTCTTTCATATCGGTACGCTCTTCATCACTTAATTTAGCTGGCTTGTGTAAAATATCATCCGATATGCCAATCTTACCTAAATCATGTAATGGTGAAGCGCGCATTATTTTATCAGCCTCATCTTCACTCATACCTAGCTTGAGCGCCAAACTACGACAATACAGTGAAACTCGCTTAACATGATTACCGGTTTCTTTTGAACGACACTCTACAGCTTCACTTAAGCGCATGACTATTTCGCGTTGCGTATCTTCTAAGTCACGGGTCAACAATACATTGTCGTAGGCTAATTGCACACTATTGGTAAACAACTCGATTAAGTGTTTATCTGTTGGGCTTAACTCATCATTTAAGCCAGCTATATATAACAAAGAACCTTTACAAGATTTGCTTTGGCAGTAAGCAATAACATAATCATCACCATAAACAATTTCCTTATTATTTAAAGCGGTAATAAACGCCCCCATCATGTCTTCATTTAATACCGACTTAACGGCTTTGCCTTCTGCATCGGCAAAATCGCCTTGACCAGCTACAACGATTAAATCACCATTGCCCTCTTCTATGCCATTAGCCACCAAGGTGGTTGCGTACATGGCTTCACGCCCAGAGCTAATCACTGACGTAAGTTGCTGGACAATACCAGAAATGAAAGATTCCATTGAGTGAATTGAAAACAAGTTAGTCGAGGCTGAAATGATTTTTTCTAAGCCTTTGCGATTTTCCTCTATCGCTATAATGTCTCGGTAAGAGCGTAAACTCGCCATGATAACGGTAAAGAGCTTTTGCGCAGTTAACTCGGTTTTAGATTTATAATCATTAATATCGTAGTTAACAATAACTTGGCGTTCTGGAGCTTGACCGGGCTGGCCTGTTCGTAAAATAATTCGCACAAAATTATTTTGCGCTTGTTGACGAATATATTCCGCTACCCGCAATCCAGCATCGTCGGTTTCCATTACAACGTCTAACAAAATAATTGCCGCATCAGGGTGTTCATGAATGAGCTTTTTAGCTTCTTCTCCAGAATAAGCGCTGTAAAACTCTAAGCCTTTATGTTGAAAGCTAAAATCACTTAATGCCAGTTTAGTAACGGCATGCACTTCTGGCTCGTCATCGACAATAAGAATTTTCCAATTAGATTCTAGTGTTTCAACAACTTCGCTGTCGTCATCGGCAAATAAAAAGTCACTTACCATCTTGCGGTTCCCTTACCTTTACAGGATGTGTTTCAAATATAGGCTTAGCGTATTGAGTTAACATTACGTTAAGATAAATTATTATTTTGTAATTAAAGACTTATGCGACAAATTGTGCAAGTGTAATTCGCTCTTGTTGCCCCAAATCGCGTAATGTTTTTATTTGTTTGTATTGGTATTTTTCAAATAAATGACGAACCTGTTCACCTTGTTCATAACCATGCTCTAAAATCAACCAGCCCTGTTGACGTAAAAATCGCCTCGAGTTATCAATCAAAAAGTCCAAGTCTTTCAGGCCATCATTGTCAGCAACAAGCGCTGACAGCGGTTCAAACCGGACATCGCCTTGCGTTAAATGTGAGTCATTTTTGGCGATATAAGGTGGATTACTAACAATCAAGCTAAAAGCACTAGCAAACTCACTCGATGACTCGAATGGACTAAACCAGTCACCCATTGCGACTTGAATATCTAGGTCGAGCTTTTTGGCGTTATCTTTTGCTAACTTGACAGCCTGTTCTATTTTATCACTCGCCCATATTTGCCAATTAGGCAGCTCACTCGCTAAAGCTAGGGCAATAGCCCCTGTGCCTGTTCCTAAATCTAATAATCGGCAGGGTTCCATTTGCTCTTGGTCAATCAGATTAAGCGCGGCTTCCACCAAGGTTTCTGTATCTGGGCGTGGAATTAAAGTTTTGTCGTTAACATTAAGTTCCAGCCCCCAAAACTCTCTAACACCGAGAATATGAGCAACAGGCACTCCATTTTTTCTTAACTCAACTAAATGATCATATTTTTCTTTTTGCGCTTGGCTTAAATATCTATCAGGCCAAGTATAAAGATAGGTTCGATTATCTTTACCCAAAGCATTAAGTAACAATAATTCGGCATCCAGTTTTGCTGAATCAGAACCAATAAACAAAGAAGCGGCCCAATTGACCGCTTCATTAATCGTTAAACTCATAAAAATGCTAACTCGAGGTTACTCATTGGATAAAGAGGCAAGCAAATCAGCTTGATACTCTTGCATAATCGGGTCGAGCAAGGAGTTTAATTCACCTTCAACTACATCATTTAACTTATATAATGTTAAGTTAATACGGTGATCTGTCACTCGACCTTGAGGATAGTTATAGGTGCGGATACGCTCGGAACGATCACCACTTGCCACTAAGTTACGACGTGTTGAATCTTCTTCTTGTCTGCGCTTTTCATCTTCAGCCTGTTGCAAGCGAGCTTGTAATACTGACATGGCTTTAGCACGGTTTTTATGCTGAGAGCGCTCATCTTGACACTCGACAACTACACCTGTTGGTATATGAGTAATACGAATAGCTGAATCGGTTTTGTTAACGTGCTGACCACCGGCACCCGAGGCACGGAAAGTATCAATACGTAAGTCTGCCGTGTTGATCTCTATTTGCTCAGCTTCAGGAATTTCCGGCATAACCACGACTGTACAAGCCGATGTATGGATCCGCCCCTGAGATTCAGTTTCTGGTACTCGTTGTACCCGATGTCCACCTGACTCAAACTTAAATCGACCATAAACAGAGTCACCTGTCACATAAGCGATAATTTCTTTAAACCCGCCATGTTCACCTTCGTTTTGACTCATAATTTCGATACGCCACCCCATAGATTCTGCATAGCGAGAATACATACGGAATAAATCACCAGCAAAGATAGACGCTTCGTCGCCACCAGCACCGGCTCGTATTTCGACATAACAGTTGTTATCGTCTTTCGGATCACGTGGCAATAGCAATATTTGAATATCTTGCTTTAGCACTTCAATACGAGACTGCGCATCTTGAATTTCATCAGCGGCCATTTCCCGCATTTCTTCATCGTCTTCTTGCAGCATTTCCTCTGCAGACGCTAAATCATCTTGTGCTTGCAAATAACTTTCATAAGCCTTAACAATTTCTTCAAGCTGAGAGTACTCTTTTGATAGAGCCTTAAATTTTTCTTGGTCAGATATTGTGTCTGGATCACCTAATAAAGCTTGCACTTCTTCATAACGCTCTTGCAAGCCTTCTAACTTTCTTAAAATTGACTCTTTCATTTTATTACTTTGCTCGTGAGCTTGATTGCTCAGTCATTAACTCTATAAATTCGTTTTTATCCGATTTAACGGCTTCGCGGATAGCCAGTGTTGGTGCATGCATTAACTTACTCGTTAATTGATTAGCAAACGCTTTTAACACCTGCTCAGCATCCGCGCCTTGTGATAATTGCTTTAATGCTTTGTCTAAACTTGTTTGTTTTAATGCTTCGCATTGCTGGCGGTATTCGCGTACATAATCAACCGACTTTAAGCTATCAAGCCATTCATAAAACTCTTTCACCTGAGTGTTTATGATAGTTTTAGCTTGTTGTGCAGCCTTTTGACGTTGCTGTTGATTCTTTTCAACAATACCTTGTAAATCATCAACTGTGTATAAATATACATTATCAATTGTATTAACTTCTTCTTCTATATCTCTTGGCACGGCAATATCTATCATCAACATAGGCTGGTATAACCGTTTTTTCAACGCCTTTTCAACCATGCCTTTACCAATAATAGGTAAAGGCGATGCGGTAGAAGCAACAACCACATCAGATTTTACCAATAATTCAGGGATTTCATTAAGCGTGGCGCATTGTGCCGAAAACTCATCAGCAAGACTTTTTGCGCGCTCTAGCGTGCGATTCGCTACGACAATATTCGTACATCCTGCTTCTTTTAAATGCCGAGCGACTAATTCAATCGTTTCACCTGCACCGACCAACAAAACCTGCGACTTCGCTAAATCAGAAAAAATATGTTTTGCTAAATTGACAGCGGCAAAGGCGACTGAAACCGCAGAAGCACCAATTTCGGTATTAGTTCGAATATCCTTAGCAACAGAAAATGTCTTTTGAAACAGCTTTTGCAGAAGTTGTCCCAAATAATCACGATTTTTTGCTTCTGAATAAGCTTGTTTCAATTGCCCTAAAATTTGTGGTTCGCCAAGTACTAGTGAATCCAAGCCCGCAGCGACTTCCATTAAGTGAGAAACTGCCTGCTGATGCGCATGAAAATAAATCGAATCGGCCAACTGTTTGCTTTCGACGTTGCTATGATAAGCAAACCAATTGACGACTTGTTGATGTGCTAATTCTTTAGCCACAACATAAACTTCAGTGCGGTTACAGGTATTAACTGAAACAACCTCATCAACTTGATAGGTATTTTTCAAATCCGCTATGGCTTTATCAAGTTCTTCTGTGGAAAAAGCCACTTTCTCCCGTATACTAACCGGAGCTGTCTTGTGACTGACACCAAAAGAATAAAAAGCCATAAAGCTGCCTGAAAAATCAATAAGCACTGAATTTGGGAATCCGCCGATTTTACGAGAAGGTAAACCAGAATAAAAGCGCTAACACTAATAGTTACTAAGAGTTTTGGCTAAATGTCTAAAGTTTATACAATATTTGCTCTATGCGTATTAATTTGCGCTTGTACAACTTCACCCAAAATAACAGAACCAACCCAATATACGCGAGTAAACCAAATACATAGTTTTACTTTAAAAGGAAAAGTGGCCGTCATTAATCAAGGAAAACGAGAATCACTTAATTTTTACTGGCAACAAAATAATGCGGATTATGATATAAAATTTACAACCTTTCTCGGCATTGAAGTGGCAAGAATTAAAGGAAATAACCAATCAATTGACATAATAGCCGACGGCGAAAACTATCAGTCAAACGAACCTGAAGTACTGTTACAAGAAGTCACTGGGTGGCCAATCCCAATTCGTAAATTAGCCCGCTGGATCACGGGTAATTACAGCGGCGTCGTCATGTCAAGGCATGATAACAACAAACCTAAGAAAGTATTAGCCCGTATTAATGAAAGTAAGGAATGGGTTATAGAGTACGCCAGCTATCAAGCACATATGCAACTACTCTTACCTAAAAAAATTACACTTAAGCAACATAATAACCGTATTGTACTAGCCTTACATCGTTGGCAATTACTATAACTAAAAACTCGACTTCCTAACTCTATGAAAACATACACTTGCCCTGCGCCAGCCAAAATCAATTTATTTTTACACATTTGCAATCAGCGAGACGATGGTTATCACGAGCTACAAACCTTATTTCAGTTTGTTGAATTAGCAGACCAATTAACTTTTACCCTCAATGCGACAGGTAACATCACGCTTTCAGGTGATTTGTCAGGTACTCAAGTACAAGACAACCTAATTTTCCGAGCAGCAATGGCTTTAAAACCTTATGCTGTCGACGAAGCCGGTATAGAAATATTTATTGAAAAAAATATACCCAGTGGTGCCGGTTTAGGTGGTGGCTCATCAGATGCAGCAACGACGCTATTAATGCTAAACCAATTGTGGCAATTAAATTTAAGTTTAAACGAACTAGCAAAAATAGGATTAGGTTTAGGTGCTGATGTACCAATATTTATTCATGGCCACGCCGCGTTTGCTGAGGGTGTAGGTGAAACCCTGCTTAATGTTTCAACGGATACCAACGCAATATTGTTAGCCATGCCAAAAAATTGTGCTATATCGACAGCAAAAATTTTTAGCCACCCAAACCTACCGCGTAACACAGCAAAAATAGATTTTAAGGATTACCAATTTAGCCAAACTCACAATGATTGCCAAGCAATTGTAAAAGACCTGTATCCTCAGGTTGCAAACACATTGCGCTGGTTGGTAGAATACGCGCCGTCGAGAATGACAGGTACAGGTGCATGTTGTTTTGCTTTATTGCCTGATATTAACAGCGCAAAAGCACTTGCAAGTCAATCACCCAATTTTGTTGATTGCTATGTAACCAAAACAAGTAATGTATCCAGTGCACATACTTTTATTGCAGAAACATTTACTGCGTAAACTTTTCCTTTAATGACTTGATTTAACACACCTGAGGTTTTCTACTGTGCCTGATATGAAAATTTTTTGCGGTAATGCAACTCCTGAACTCGCTTCAAAGATTGCCGCTCGCTTATATACTAAAGTTGGTTCTGCGGACGTAGGACGCTTCAGTGATGGTGAAATCAGCGTTCAAATTAATGAAAACGTGCGTGGATCAGATGTATTTATCATCCAATCAACATGCGCGCCAACCAATGATAATTTAATGGAATTGATCGTGATGATCGATGCCCTACGCCGCGCTTCAGCTGGCCGAATTACTGCGGTTATTCCTTATTTTGGTTACGCTCGTCAAGACCGTCGAGTTCGCTCTGCTCGTGTACCCATTACCGCTAAAGTAGTTGCAGACTTTTTATCGAGTGTTGGCGTTGACCGCGTTCTTACTGTTGACTTACATGCGGAACAAATTCAAGGCTTTTTTGACGTGCCTGTCGACAACGTATTCGGTAGTCCAATTTTGCTTGACCACATGTATACACAAAATTTTGAAAATCCAGTTGTCGTTTCACCCGATATTGGCGGTGTTGTCCGTGCCCGTGCAATTGCCAAACAATATGATGATTGTGATTTGGCTATTATTGATAAACGTCGCCCGCGTGCGAATGTTGCACAAGTCATGCATATTATTGGTGACGTAGAAGGCCGCGACTGTATTATCGTCGATGATATGATTGACACTGGTGGTACATTATCAAAAGCTGCCGCGGCATTAAAAGAACGTGGTGCCAAACGTGTATTTGCCTATGCCACCCACGCTGTATTTTCAGGCAAAGCTTACGATATTATTAAAGAATCGCAGCTAGATCGCCTAGTGATCACAGACTCTATTCCATTATCAAGTAAAATGCGTTCACTAGACAAAGTAGAACCACTAACACTAAGCGGCATGTTAGCTGAGTGTTTGCGTCGCGTTAATAATGAAGAATCAATATCAGCGATGTTTGAACATTAAACCGCAGTTATTTTCAGCAATAAAAAAGCGCCTCTAATGGCGCTTTTTTATTGCATGTTTTTTATTGAAAGCAGCGAGTTTAGCTAGCTGATGTCGTCTCGTGAGCCACTTCATTTATTAGGCGTCTTAGCCATATGTGACTGGCATCGTGATGTAATAAGGGACTCCATATCATTTTTAGTTCCATTTCTGGAATACTAATAGGCGCTTTACTGATCAACACATTGTCAAATTGTTGATAATTTGACGTAGCTCGTTTAGGCACAGTCACTATCATATGCTTTTTAAGCGCAAGCTGCATAGCCACATGGTAATTTCGAGTAAATACCGCAATTTTACGCTTTTTACCAATATCTGTTAGAGCATCATCAACCCAGCCTAACTTACTCACATCGGTAGTATCCATACCTACACCAACACCAAAACCGGTTTTACTTACCCAAATATGCTGAGCCTCTAAATACTCATCTAAGGTCACTACATCACCAGCAATGGCATCTTTGTGGGTTAAGCAGACAAACTCATCCATCCAAATTCTTTTTTGATGAAAAGAAATCGGCAAGTCTTCAAATCGATTGATGGCCATATCAATTTTACCCGCTTCAACGTCGTGAAATGTTACATCACTCGGGGTCATGATATCTAAGGCGACATTAGGCGCTTCATCACTCAAACGCGACAACAAAGGCGGCAATAAAGTGGATGCAGCATAATCGCTAGCCATTATCCGATACACTCTATCACTGGTTTCTGGAATAAATTCAGTTGACGGTTGTAATGCTTCTTCTAGTTCAAGCAATATGCGCCTAACCACCGGCTGTAATGTACGCGCCTTTTCCGTAGGTGACATGCCATCACTTGTTCTCACCAGTAACGGATCATTTAATAAAGTTCTGAGTCTTTTTAGACCATTACTCATGGCTGGTTGAGTAATTTTAAGTTGATTAGCTGCACGAGTTACATTTTGTTCACGTAACAGTACATCTAAATAAATAAGCAGATTCAGGTCAACGTTTGCTATATTCATTTAATTAATGGTTTTACCAATTATTTATTCACTAAATAAATATACGCTTTTTCTACAAAGGTTTAAACTTTATTTATGCATCTTATGTTTATAATTTAGATTAATGCTCTGAATTACCACTAACTGCGAGAGCATTACAAATTAATTAAAGTGGAGAATTTACATGGCACAAGCCTTAGATATGGCGATAATTGATAGTGCGCTTGAAAATTTTCAAATTCCCCCTCGCCCTGACCTACTTATCGAGCTGCAAAAGGAAATTGAAAAGCCGGAACCTAGTGTAGTGAACATTGCTAACCTAGTTAACCAAGATCTCGCTATTACCAATTTTACGCTAAAAGTCGTTAACTCACCTATGTTTGGTTTTCCGAAAAAGGTGACCTCAATCAATCATGCCTGCTCATTTTTAGGCCTGACTAAATTAGTCAAGCTTGTTACCAGTATCTTATTAAGGTATGAATTTTTAAAAGATGAAGGTAATAACTTTGAAACAGCCTTGTGGGGTAGCTCAGCTTTACTAGCGGATGCTTGTTTTGCCATCGCGCAATATTTAGATTTAGCGCAGCCAGACGATGCTTATAGCGTGGGTATGTTTCATAACGCCGGAATGGCCCTCATTTTACAACAACAACCAGAATATTCTGAATTACTCAAAGAAGCCTATGAACAAGAACACCTCACATTGGGTTTATATGAAGAAGAAAATATAGCGACCTCGCATGAAGTCCTTGGTTTTTTAATTGCGCAACAATGGGGAATAGATAGCGCAATAAGTAATGTCATTGCCTATCATCACTCGCACAACATAATTATGACCACAGGCTCCTACGAAGAAAAACAATTATTCAGTGTGCTTAAGTTAGCCGAGCATATGATCAATCTGCCCAGTTTGCTAACCAAGACGGATATCGACATTGAATGGCAAAAACACGGTGGACAAATATTAGACTACTTAGAACTGGAAGACTATCAATTACAAGATTTAGGTGAAATGTTGTACGGTTTTGGCGTTGCAAATATTTTTCATGATTAGTGAAAAATAGTCATATCTGCTAACATAGCCGACTGATTTAAGTCGGCTTTTTTTATCACTATGTCACAGCAACAATCACCCTCTATCCTTTGGTATGACTTTGAAACGTGGGGCACCTCTCCAAAATATGATCGCCCATGTCAATTTGCAGGCATACGTACCAACTACGATTTAGAAATTATTGGCGAACCGCTTAATTTTTATTGCTATCCTGCTAGTGACTATTTACCTCAACCTCAAGCCTGTTTAATCACTGGGATAACGCCGCAACTTACATTTAAAAAAGGCACAAATGAACATCAATTTATGAAGAAAATTCATCATGAATTGATGCAGCCGAATACGGTTAGCTGTGGGTACAACACAATCCGCTTCGACGATGAAGTCACACGCTACAGCTTATACCGTAATTTATTTGAACCTTTCAGTCGAGAATGGAAAAACGGCAATAGCCGATGGGACATAATAGACATGGTCAGAACCTGTTATGCATTGCGCCCAGAAGATATTGAATGGCCAGAACGTGAGCCAGGTATACCTAGCTTTAAATTAGAACATTTAACAAAAGCTAATGGTTTAGAGCACTACGCTGCGCATGATGCATTGAGTGACGTATATGCGACAATTGATATTGCTAAACTGATCAAATCCAAACAACCGAAACTTTTTTCGTATCTATTTTCGTTACGCAATAAGCACAAAGTAAAAGAATTACTTGATTTAGAAGGCCTAACTCCACTGGTTCATATTTCATCAAAAATCCCTAGTTCACAAGGTTGCTGTACTTGGATAGTGCCAATTGCATGGCATCCGACTAACGCCAATGCCGTTATCGTTTTAGATTTAACCAAATCAGCACAACCACTAACCGAGTTAGATACACAAGCCCTTAAACAGAAACTATTTACGTCTTCACAAGACTTACAACCTGATGAAGAGCGTCTCCCAATAAAACTGGTGCATATAAATAAATCACCTGTATTAGCAACCGCTAAAAGCTTATCTCCAGACAATGCAGAAAGATTAGGCATAGACAGGCAACAGTGTTTAACTAATTTACAGTGGATTAAACAAAATCATTCAGCTGTAAAACAAAAAGTTATCGACCTTTATCAAGCCATGGAGTTTGAAACAGAATCTGACGCAGACTTTGCTTTGTATGATGGTTTTATTCAAGACAATGACAAACAATGGCTAGAAAAAATACAATGTAGCCAGCCTGAGCACTATGCAGCCATGACACCCGCTTTTAATGATCCTCGCTTACAAACCTTATGGTTTAGATTTAAAGCACGTAATTATCCAGACACGCTAAACGAAGCTGAACAATTAAAGTGGCAAGTATTTTGTCGGGAAAGACTGACTCAAAACATACATAAAACGCAATTAACATTAGAAGAGTTTGCCCAAGAGTTAGAAAATTTGGCCGAAACAGTCCAAAATGATGAAAGTAAAATAAAAATCCTTAAAGCGCTATACCAATACATTCAAAACTTATAACAATAATTGTCAGTTTGGTTACAGTTTATGTCATTAAACTATTTTGTTTTTTAGGGGTATTACACCTATATTAACTATAGTCTTCTCGCTCAGGTTTTATGGTTCATTGTCTGCGCTTACTCGCCCCAATCACATAATAGAGAATATGCTCATGGGGCCTCGAAGCTTGCCTACATGGATGTAGGTAAGGAGCGTGAGCACGGATGCGGTAGCTTTGACGGCTTTGCTTACATGGATGTAAGTACTTAGGTTTCGTCTGGAACTAGAAACCTGCCCCTAAAACCCGATCGCTTTGACTATGTAAATGTAATTAAAAGCATTAAACTGCGGGGATAACACTGTTTTACGGCGTAAATCATTAAAATTAGCATAAGTTAATATAGTTTAATTGTATATGTAGTCGACTATTAGTATTATTCCTGAATAAAGCCGTAATATTCCACAAACGGTTTGTCTCGATTTGTTTTTCAAGAGGTTTTGTTCTTGTGGCTATACCAGATTATGTCCCAGAAGATATCGCAGCGATTTTAGAAAAAGATGCACACGGTATCAGTTTTCCTTGTCGCTCTGGCTGTCAAATGCGATTCATTCGTAAAAAAAAGGATTTGGGCGGTTTTTATTCGTATAACCAATGGGGCGGCATAGAAAAAGCCCTACGTGCTGCTATGAGTCGTAATAAACAACTCAAAGCTTTGCATCCGACTAGCAAGATACGTAGAGTACGACGCCCTACTCCCGACACAAGTTGTGGCTTTAATGGCGTAGGCTTTCGTGAAAAAATTGATAAGCGACGTAATGAAGTCGAACGATTTTTTTGGGTAAGCTATCGAAAAAATGACAAACCAGCGGTCAAAACATTTTCTTTAGGTTACACCGCCTTTGATGCTGATCTTCATTTACATGCTTATCGTACTGCTATCCAATTCCGTCAAGAATGGGATGCAATGGGTGACGATACTAATTTTGACAAGTATAAATCTTGGCGAAAAGTCCGATTATACGATCCGGGTTATCCTAAGTTTGAACTTAAACGCCGCCGTCGTCGCAAAGGGGAAAAACTTCCTGAAGGTGAACGCTTACCCGATCAAGTACAAACCAATGAAGAGCTTAGCGAATAGAGTGAAAGCTTAATACTATCCACATAAAAAATGGATAAATCACTCACTACTTCGTTTTATGCTCTCGAATGCGTTCAAGCATCGGGTGATCTGTTTCAATTCAAACAACTTGAAGATAAAGTCGTACTCATTGTCAACACAGCTAGTGAGTGTGGCTTTACGCGCCAATATAAACAGCTTCAAGCCTTATACACTAAATATCAGCACTTAGGCTTTACTATTTTAGCCTTCCCATGTAATCAGTTTGGCAAACAAGAACCGAGTTCCAATGAGCAAGTGATTGAATTTTGCCAAACTCGTTTTCAAGTCAATTTCCCCATCATGAGTAAATCAGATGTTAATGGAAAACAAGCCAACCCTGTTTTCAAGTTTTTGAAAAAACAGCAACCTGGATTACTAGGCAGTGAGTTTATTAAATGGAATTTCACTAAGTTTCTTGTCGATCTCCACGGCAATGTTGTTAAGCGTTTCTCTCCCAAAATACCTCCTATTGATATAGCTCAAACAATCGAAACATTGTTATAAAAAGACAATATAAAAAGCATTACAATATCAGACAAACTGCCAAACAAGGATTGAGGATATGTTCAAGGTCGCGGTATTTAGCAGTAAATCTTATGACAAAAAATTTCTTAGTCGCTATGAAAAACAATACGGTATTTGCCTAGATTTTTTCGAACATAGGCTCACTACCGGTTCAGTACAACTAGCCCAAGGATATGATGCAATTTGTGTATTTGTTAACGATGAATTAAATAGTCAGGTATTAACTCAACTCGCTAGCTACAATATACGTACCATTGCCTTGCGCTGTGCAGGCTATAACAATGTCGATATCACAACAGCAGCTAAATTAAAGTTTAGTATAGCGCGTGTGCCTGAATACTCGCCGCAAGCGGTAGCTGAGCATGCTGTAGGCCTTATGTTGACGCTCAGCCGTAAATTCCATAAAGCCTATAATAGAGTAAAAGAAGACAATTTTGCACTCGATGGTTTATTAGGATTCAACTTATATCAAAAAACAGTAGGCGTGATTGGTACTGGCCACATTGGCAAAGCCTTGTGCCAAATATTACAAGGGTTTAGTTGCCAAATAATCGCTTACGATCCTACACCTAACACAGATCTAATAACGACTGGTGTTCAATATAAACCTCTCGATACGGTATTAAACCAAGCTGATATTATTTCTTTACATTGCCCCTTGACCCCAACAACCCAACATCTGATAAATGAAGATACCATAGCGAAAATGAAAAACGATGTGATGTTGATTAATACCAGTCGAGGTGGGCTAATTGATACGCATGCGATAATTAGCGCTTTAAAAAATCAACGTATAGGCTATTTGGGTTTAGATGTTTATGAACTAGAAAGTGAACTGTTTTTCGAAGATAAATCAGATGAAATCATTCAAGATGATGATTTTCAACGACTACTCACCTTTCCAAATGTGATGATCACCGGACACCAAGGTTTTTTTACACAAGAAGCATTAGATACCATAGCATCGACAACCTTAGACAATTTAAGCTTATTACTAAACAAGCAACCCTGTCATAATTTATGTCAGTTATTGAAATAAGGTTAGTGTTTTACGTCCCAGCGGCTCGAATATGAACATCACCTAGCGCTTGGCTTTGTTCTACTTGCACTAGTTTTTCTTTGACTAGCTCAAGAATAGCCAGAAAAGTCACCACCACACCGGCTTTTCCTTCACTAAAGTCAAAAAAGGTACGAAAAGGTAAGTAATCCGAACCCTTTAGCTTTTCTAACACTCTAGTCATGCGCTCACGCGTTGATAACACCTCAGGTGTAATATGATGATGCTTAAAATTTTCAACCCGCTTTAAAATATGGCCAAACGCTAAAACCAAGTCTTGTATATCAACCTTAGGTTGAATAACGACTGGTTTACAGTTTTCAGCAACACTGACTTGCTCAGTAAAGATATCGCGATTAGCACGCGGGATCTCATCAATATTTTCCGCCGCCGATTTAAATTGTTCATACTCTTGTAACCGACGGACCAACTGTGCACGAGGATCGTCTTCATCATCGTCTTCAGTTTGCGTTCGTGGTAACAACAAACGAGATTTAATTTCCGCTAAAATAGCAGCCATAACTAAGTATTCAGCTGCCAGTTCTAAGTTCATTTCCTTCATCACTTCCACGTACTCCATGTACTGCTCAGTGATGTGGCGAATAGGTAAATCAACAATATCAAACTTTTGCTTACGAATTAAATAGAGTAGTAAATCGAGCGGCCCTTCAAAAGCTTCAAGTATCACCTCAAGTGCATCAGGTGGAATAAACAAGTCATCAGGCTGAGCTATTACCGCTTCACCACGCACATAAGCAAAAGCTTGTGCACTGGCTTCATGGTCGTCTTGATTTACTGAACTCAGGGTATCCATATATTAATTACTCAAAAAAGCTGGTATCACCATTGCCAGTTCGTATTATCTCAGGTGAATCTTCACTGTAATCAACAACCGTTGTTGGTGTTTCACCTAAGTAGCCACCGTGTATAATCAAATCGACATGGTGCTCCAATACATCACGAATATGATCAGGATCACTCTCTGCCTGCTCCTGCCCTGGCAATATCAAAGTAGAAGACATTATAGGCTCGCCCAGCTCAGCAAGTAAATCGAGGGCGATTTGATTATTAGGTATACGCAAGCCTATGGTTTTCTTTTTAGGATTTTGTAAACGCTTAGGCACATCTTTAGTGGCTTTAAAAATAAAGGTATAGGGACCCGGCGTTGCACTTTTAAGTGCCCTAAACGCTTGATTACCTACCTTTGCATAATTGGAAAGTTCAGACACATCGCTACAAACCAAAGTGAAATTATGGCTTTTCTCTAAGTCTCGAATTCGACAAATACGATCTAAAGCCGACTTGTCGCCTATAGAGCATCCAATCGCATAACCAGAGTCGGTAGGATAAACAACAACACCACCCGACTTAATAATTTCAACCGCTTGTTTAATTAAGCGCGCTTGCGGGTTTTCTGGATGAACGTAAAAAAATTGGCTCATGCCAAGTTCCTTATAAATAAATTAATTACTGGCTTAATTGCGCTTCCGGCCAATCATGCCATACAGGTGTCGCACTATCAGGTAACTTTAGATCTCTACCGAGTTCGCTGTAGCGACTAATAAAATGAAAATCAGAGCCAACCGAGGCAGTTAAATTAAGTTCATTAGCATATTGTTGGATCTGGATCCGTTCATTAGGAGATTGACGTGCCATCCCAACTTCAATTGCCTGCCCTTGGTGTTCAGCAAAATAACGAACTAATTTACGTACCCATTTATTAGTTAAATCATATCGTGTGGGATGTGCAAGCACACTTATTCCGCCTGCGTCACGGATCCAACTTATGGCTTGTTCAATACTTATCCAACCTGGTGCTACATAGGCTTTACCATTTTTACCCAAATATTTGCTAAACGCTTGATCAAAACTCGCTACATAACCTCGCTCGACTAAATATTTAGCAAAATGAACACGACTAATAGATCCACCTTTTGCATACCGAGATGCGCCAGCTAATGGATTTTCCACACCGCAGTTTTCTAATTTTTTCGCGTAACGTTCGGCTCGCGCTCGACGCGTATCCGCTTGCTCGGCTAACCTTTGCTTAAATTGAGGACAAGACTCATCAACTTTAAGACCCACAATATGGATCTCTTGGCCATGCCAACTAGTTGATATTTCAACGCCACTGATCAATCGCAAGCGTAACTTGTATTTTTCAATAGCTTTATGCGCTCTTGCAATAGCATCAATCGTATCATGATCAGTAATTGCTAAAACATTGACTTGTAAATTATCCGCGCGAAGTACTAGCTCTTCAGGTGTTAAGCTACCGTCAGAGCATGTCGTATGGCTATGTAGATCTATTTTTAACTGGGTCACGTAAAATTCAAACACTCACAAAAAGTAATTTTTAGTTGACTTTATATCACTAAATCGGTTTTATTAGTGCATCGGTTGAACAATTCAACCACCACTGTATTTAGTTTAGCTTATTCGGTAAACAGATATTTATCGATTGATAGGAAAATCAATGAACTATTTAATGAATCATAACACAGTTCGTCCTTGGTGGTGGCACTCGACATAGTCGCGGGTGTGAATTGTTATTGTCAGAATTAATGATAAGCCCGCTTTCAGCGGGCTTTTTTTATCAATGCCCGCTGGTTTATTAATTATTATAAAATAGTAAAATTTCTGTATTAATCAGAAATACCAAGGCAGGAAAGAGCGTCAAATGCAACCAAAAATCTATACTACAGAGTTGGCCATTCCCTACAAGTCTGAGCCACTATCCTTGTTTTCAAACTTGGCAAAAACTACCTCCTATTCTGTGTTACTTGAATCTGCAGAAATAGACAGCAAAGACCATTTGAAAAGCTTAATGTTAATTGACGCTGGTTTGCGCATGGAATGCAACGGCTATCACGTAGAAATTAAGTGCTTAAAACCCAGCCTCACCTGTGTTTTTGAATACCTTAAAAATGAACTCCATGACTTCATTGAATCAAGTCAAGATCAAGTTTTTGTGGTTAAGTTTGATAAACCATTAGCTGGCTTATCTGAAACAGAACGTTTGACCTGTGCTAATCCTTTCAGTGTATTAAGACTGCTACATGAATTAGGCAAAAACCAAGGCAATCACAGTTTCTCTACCTTTATAGCAGGTGTGTTTGGCTATGACTTAATTGGTATGGTTGAAGATTTACCTCAAGTTCCTCAAGGTAAAAATGCGTGTCCTGATTATGTATTTTATTTAGCTGAGTCTCTTTTACTCACTGACCATCAGCAACAAAGTTCAGAGATTATTTATAATCAATTCGGTGAAAAAGACCCTCACGCTCGACCGCATATAGAAAACATTGCCGCAAAACTACTGGAATGCGAAGAACTAGGTAAAACGAAAAAACCGAATCTCAGCCAAGACGACGTTGTAGTAGACAAATCAGATGAAGAATTTAAACAAGACGTCATCAACCTAAAAGAACATATACGGATCGGCAATATCTTCCAAGTCGTTCCATCGCGGACATTTAGCTTACCTTGCCCACAACCGATAGACGCCTATCGAAAGTTAAAACAACAGAATCCAAGCCCTTACATGTTTTATGTAAAGGATAAAAACTTTGAATTATTTGGCGCATCTCCTGAATCTGCGGTCAAATACACTGCAGAACCTAATTTAATCGAAGTCTACCCAATTGCTGGTACGCGACGCCGTGGTTTTAACGAAGATGGCTCAATCAACCTAGATTTAGATAGCCGTATAGAACAAGAGCTGCGCAGTGACAAAAAAGAGCTATCAGAACACATGATGCTAGTAGATTTAGCGCGCAATGACATTGCTCGTGTCGCCAAACCCGGAACACGTTATGTCAGTGACTTGCAAAAAGTCGATCGCTACTCCTTTGTTATGCATTTAGTCTCTCGTGTCGTGGGCGACTTGAAAGAGGAATTAGACCCTCTACATGCCTACCAAGCCTGCTTAAATATGGGTACGTTAGTCGGCGCCCCAAAAATAATGGCCGCAGGATTAATACGTGAAACAGAAAAACACACGCGCGGAAGTTACGGCGGAGCCGTCGGTTATTTAGCAGCAAATGGTGATATGGACACTTGTATCGTCATTCGTTCGGCTTTTGTCGCAAAAGGCGTGGCTCATGTTCAAGCTGGCGCCGGTGTAGTATTCGACTCTGACCCTCAGTCTGAAGCCGATGAAACACGCAGTAAAGCACAAGCCGTCATCAACGCTATCATTGCGTCACAGGAGGTTAATCGTGGCTAATCCAGCAAACACAACCATATTTATGCTCGATAACTTTGACTCATTTACCTATAACTTAGTTGATGAGCTTGAATCCATTGGTTATGAACTGATTGTCTATCGCAATAATATTGCAGCGCAAACGTTAATGGATAAAATGCAAGCCTGTCAAAAAGATGTTGTCTTGTTGCTTTCTCCAGGCCCCGGTAATCCAACTCAAGCAGGCTGCATGATCGAACTTATTGGCTTAGCTCGCGGTAAGTTCCCTATATTGGGCATTTGTTTAGGTCATCAAGCCATTGTTGAACAAAGTGGTGGCGTTATTGGTACCGCAGGTGAAATAGTTCATGGTAAAACATCCCTCATTGATCATAATCAACACCCTGTTTTTGCCGGCTTAGATAATCCTTTATATGTGGCACGTTACCATTCTTTAATGGCTACCTCTGTTCCAGACTCTCTCGCAGTTATTGCAAAATTAGAGACCGACGAATGCACAATTCCTATGGCAGTTTTCAATGAACAAGATAGAATACTCGGCTATCAATTTCATCCAGAAAGTATTTTAACCACCTACGGTTCGCAATTGTTGCGCCAAAGTCTGGATTATTTAACCCAATAATAATAAAGCAAAAGGACGAGAACATGGCATTTATCGACAACGCATTAGCGGGTATTGACTCTAGCAAGGAGCAAAGCTTTGAGTTTTTTAATCAAGTTATTCTTGGCAACATTGACCCGATAGTCCTGTCAGCCGTTTTAGGTGCATTAAAAGTAAAAAGTGAACAACCAGACGAAATAGCGGGTGCTGCACAAGCTATGCGTCAAAATGCACTCGTATTCGATGCACCGACAGATAAGATAATTGCGGACAGTTGTGGAACAGGTGGCGACGGCGCTAACACGATTAATATATCAACAACAACCGCCATCGTTGCTGCTGCTTGCGGTTTAACCATGACCAAACATGGTAATCGTAGTGTTTCCAGTCAATCAGGTTCCGCCGATTTACTTGAGTCATTTGGTGTTAATTTAACCCCGAGTCCAGACCAAGCGCGAATTTGCTTAGATAAAGCCAATATTTGTTTTTTCTTTGCTCCACAATATCATGCAGGTATCAAACATGCGATGCCTGTCAGAAAAACGCTAAAGACCCGAACAATTTTTAATATTCTCGGTCCATTAACCAACCCAGCAGCGCCTCAAGTTCAATTAATGGGTGTCTATAGTCCAGAATTGCTAAAACCCATTTGCGAAACGCTTAAATTGTTGGGATTACAAAGTGCCATGGTTGTCCACGGTTCTGGGTTAGATGAAATTGCTTTGCATGGTAATACCCAAGTAGCTGAGCTTAAAAACGGTCAAATAAAAGAATATACTTTAACACCATCTGATTTTGGTGTTGAGCAGTCAACTCTTGAAGCCATCAAGGGTGGAACACCTGAAGAAAATGCTGAAATAACTAAAGCTATACTCGCCGGTGAAGGACAACAAGCGCATGTCAACGCCGTCGCGATCAATGTTGCTGCATTACTTGTATTAGCAGGGCTAGCACAAACTTTGCCAGAAGGTGTGCAACAAGCCAAAGCAGTAATGAAAAACGGTAAAGCTTTAGAAACTTTAGCCCTATTTGTGGAGTATTCGAATGGCTAATGTCTTAACTCAAATTTGCGATGATAAACGAGTCGAAATTGAGGAATTAAAACAATCCTTACCTTTGTCTTCGTTTATTGACGAGTTACGACCTTCAAGTCGAAGCATGTACGATGCACTTAATAAACCTCATGCTGGTTTTATTTTAGAGTGCAAAAAAGCCAGCCCTTCAAAAGGTCTGATCCGCGAAAAGTTTGATCTGGATGAAATAATTGCCGCATATGGCCCGTACGCTAGCGCAATATCGGTTTTAACTGAAAAGAAATATTTCCAAGGTGATTATAGTTACGTTAAATATGTCAGAGAACGCGTATCTCAACCCGTATTAAATAAAGATTTTTTTGTCGATCCCTATCAAGTTTATCTAGCTAGATACCACAAAGCTGACGCCATATTGCTTATGCTTTCCGTATTGGACGACGATCAATATCGAGAGTTAGCAGAAATTGCAGCTCAATATAAACTCGATATTTTGACTGAAGTATCAAACAAGGAAGAACTCGATAGAGCGATTGGCTTAGGTGCGAAAATTATTGGTATTAATAACCGTAACCTGCGCGACCTATCTACAGATTTGCAAACAACTCGAGATTTAGCACCTTTGATCCCAGAAGGTCGCCTAATTGTTTCTGAGTCTGGCATTTACACTCATGATCAAGTCAAAGAGCTTAATCAATACGCCAATGCCTACTTAGTCGGCAGCTCATTAATGGCTAAGGCTAATTTAACTAAAGCCGTCAAAAAACTCATTTTAGGTGAACACAAAGTGTGTGGCTTAACCCGTCCAGAAGATGCAGCTGCTGCTTATAAAGCCGGTGCTATCTATGGCGGTTTAAT
Source organism: Saccharobesus litoralis (assembly GCF_003063625.1). Taxonomy (NCBI): domain Bacteria; kingdom Pseudomonadati; phylum Pseudomonadota; class Gammaproteobacteria; order Alteromonadales; family Alteromonadaceae; genus Saccharobesus; species Saccharobesus litoralis. Next base: position 4,175,196 of record NZ_CP026604.1, read on the forward strand.
TTTTGCTGAAAAATCACCGCGATATGTCAACTTAGAACAAGCCGCTAAAGTAAAGTCAGGCGCGCCTTTAGATTATGTAGGGGTCTTTGTTAATGAATCGGCAGAGCAAGTTATCCGCACGGCGAGAGTATTAAACTTAAAAGTCGTGCAACTACATGGTGATGAAGACCAAGCTTACATTAGTGGTATTAAAGCTGAGTTAGGTGATTCGGTTAAAATTTGGAAAGCTCATAATCCAAGTTTAAAACCCATTCCGGCCCTCACTGATATAGACCGCTGGCTATTCGACTCTGGCAATCAAAATCAACCCGGTGGCACAGGTACAACTTTTAATTGGCAATTGATCAATGAAAGCGATATTAACGTACCTTATATGATTGCGGGTGGATTAACTTCAGATAATGCTCGTGACGCAAATCAAATTGGAGCCATCGGATTAGATTTCAACTCAGGACTCGAATCCGAACCCGGTTTAAAAGACAAAGATAAAATTGACGCCGCGTTTTTTGCGCTGCGTCAACGCTAATCAACTAAGAGATAAGAATGACAGATAAACTCGACCCCTACTTTGGCGATTTTGGCGGGCAATATGTACCTGAAATATTGGTACCAGCGTTAGACCAACTTGAACAGGAATTTATCGCAGCTCAAAAAGATCCTGAGTTTGAAAAAGAATTTAAGCACTTGCTTAACGAGTACGCAGGACGCCCTACGCCATTAACGCTCGTGCGCAATTTATGCCGTGATACAAAAACCAAAATTTATCTTAAAAGAGAAGATTTATTACATGGCGGTGCGCATAAAACCAACCAAGTGCTAGGTCAGGCGTTGCTTGCTAAGCGCATGGGTAAAAAAGAAATCATTGCGGAAACCGGAGCTGGGCAACATGGTGTTGCTACAGCCCTAGCCTGTGCATTATTAGGCTTAAAATGTAAAGTATACATGGGTGCCGTCGACTGTGAGCGCCAAAAGCCAAATGTATTTCGCATGCGTTTGATGGGAGCTGAAGTTATTCCTGTTCATAGTGGCTCTTCAACTTTAAAAGACGCTTGTAATGAAGCATTACGTGATTGGGCTGCCAGCTATGCAACCACACACTATTTGTTAGGGACCGCCGCCGGTCCTCATCCCTTCCCGACTATTGTGCGAGAATATCAACGCATGATAGGTGAAGAAGCTAAACAGCAAATTATTGCAGCAGAAGGCCGACTACCAGATTCAGTTATTGCTTGTGTCGGTGGCGGTTCGAATGCCATCGGTATTTTTGCCGATTTTATCGATGAAGAATCAGTGCAATTAATTGGTGTAGAACCTGCGGGCAAAGGGATTGATACAGACCAACATGGTGCGCCATTAAAACATGGCCGCAAAGGTATGTTTTTTGGTATGCACTCATTATTAATGCAAGATGAACATGGACAAATAGAAGAGTCATATTCAATTTCTGCTGGTTTAGACTTTCCATCAGTTGGCCCACAACATGCGCATTTAAACGCCATTGGACGCGCTGACTATGAATCAGCAACAGATGAAGAAGCACTTGAGGCTTTTCAAGCCTTAGCTAAAGATGAAGGAATTATTCCCGCGCTAGAATCATCACATGCTTTGGCTTATGCCATTAAGTTAGCTAAGCAAAATCCAGATAAAGAACAAATATTAGTGGTTAACCTCTCTGGACGTGGCGACAAAGATATTTTCACCGTTGCAGAGATTTTTGAACAGAGAGGGACTTTGTAATGGCTAAATCAATCCGATACACCCAACTTTTTGAAAATTTACAAACAAAAAATCAAGGCGCTTTTGTTCCTTTTGTCACCATTGGTGATCCTAGTTTTGAAGAATCATTAGTTATTATTGATGCCTTAGTTGAAGGTGGTGCTGACGCATTAGAACTCGGTATTCCATTTTCTGATCCAGTGGCAGATGGCCCAACAATCCAAGGGGCAAATATTCGCGCTCTCAATAGCGGTATGACACCACCTAAGTGTTTAGACGCCATTAAAATCATACGCAACAAGTACCCTGATTTGCCTATTGGTTTGTTGCTTTATGCTAATTTAGTTTACTCTACCGGCATCGAAAACTTCTATACTAAGCTCGTAGAAGCAGGGGTTGATTCAGTATTAGTGGCTGACGTTCCATTAAAAGAATCTAAACAGTTTCGAAGTATTGCTGATAAAGTTGGCTTGCAAAGTATTTATATTGCACCACCTAATGGCTCAGATGAAACGTTGAAACAAGTAGCTCAATATGGCGAAGGTTATACCTACTTGTTAAGTCGAGCTGGAGTAACAGGTACTGAAACTAAAGCCGGACAACCCGTAGATAGTTTGCTTGCTACTTTAAAACAATATAATGCAGCGCCTACATTATTAGGTTTTGGTATTTCTGAACCGCTACAGGTTAAGCAAGCGTTAGAAGCAGGTGCAGCAGGCGCAATATCAGGATCTGCAGTTGTTAAAATTATTGAAAATAACCTTGGTGATATTCAAGCTACCAAGCAAGCTTTAGTTGACTTTGTTAGCAACATGAAGGCTGCAACCCAGCGCTAGTTTTTCAAGGCTAATATTAAGATTGAAAAGTTTATAGTAAAAGCTCCATATTAGTGGAGCTTTTTGTTTAAGTACCCTTAACTAAAGCTAGGTGTTAAGGTTAAACAAAGACAATGAAAACATTTTTAGAATACCTACCCTTAATCGCTTTTTTCGCAGTCTATAAAACCGTCGATATATATTGGGCAACTGCCAGTTTAATCGCTACGTCCGCACTGCAGATCGCTTACGATTACTACCTACACAAAAGCGTGCAAAAACGCCATCTCATTTTCTTTGGCATTGCATTACTCATGGGCACCCTAACCATCGCTTTTCAAGATGATACGTTCATAAAATGGAAAGTCACCGTTGTCAATTTCGCGTTTGCCTTAGGTATTTTAATTAGTAGTAAAGTATTTAATAAAAATCCATTAAAAGCCATGCTAGGTAACGAACTCAAGTTACCTTCAACACTATGGGATAAACTAGCCTATGCTTGGACTGGTTTTTTCTTATTTTGTGGAGCGCTAAATTTATATATCGCTTACAACTTTAGTCAGGCATTTTGGGTTAACTTTAAAGTATTTGGTCTGACTGGGTTAACGCTTATATTCACTGTTATCACAATCGCCCTGTTGTACCCTCATTTACCTAAAGACCCCAAAAACTCAGACGACGAGATAAAAAAATAACTTCAATTAAGGAAACCCTATGCTCTATGTAATTTTCAGCCAAGATGTCGAAAACAGCTTACCTTTAAGAAAAACCGCTCGTGAAGCACATTTAGCCAGACTTAATCTGTTAAAAGATGAAGGTCGATTATTAGTTGCCGGCCCTAATCCGGCGATTGACACAGACAACCCAGGCGAAGCCGGCTTTACAGGCTCTACCGTTATTGCGGAATTTGAATCACTAGACGCAGCTAAAGCTTGGGCGGATGCTGATCCCTACATCGCTGCGGGTGTTTATGAAAGTGTTATTGTAAAACCATTCAAAAAAGTACTGCCATAATTCATAACGAATAAAGCAAATACCGTACTTTAAAAAACCGTTCATAACATTCGTTATGAACTGGTTTTTACAGCTTTACTATAGCTAGGCAGCCGCATTAAATAAACAGACAACACAACACCAAACACAACTAAGCCAAGCGTTACCATTACATTTGCTGCGACAAACGCCGAAATGGCAAAGCTGAGCCAAATAACCGCTATCGCCTTCTTTTTGGCTGTCTCGGGTATGCCTTTTCCTGCTAGATATTGTCGTAACAACTCGCCAAACATAGGGTTATTTAATAACCACTCATGAAAGCGTTCTGATGAGCGTGAAAAACAAAACGACGCTAATAAGATAAAAACAAATCCAGGCATCAGCGGTACAACAAAGCCGACAATCCCTAAAAAGGTAAAAATAAAACCCAAACCAATCAAGCAAATTTTAGGCACTGCTTTTATTTTTTTCATATGGCTTCCTAGCGAATTTAAAAACTATAGTCTTCTCGCTCAGATTTTATGGTTCATTGTCTGCGCTTACTCTCGACTTTGGCTCCTGCGTCGTCCTACTACCTAAATCCATTTAGGCAGCCCCAATCACATAATAGAGCATATGCTCATGGGGTCTCGAAGCTTGACGGCTTCCCCTAAAACCCGATCGCTTTGACTAAATACATAGACTCAATATTTAGAATAGTTCAATTTCACCAATTTCAAGTGATTGATTAAAGGGTTTATCCGTTTCTTCATCATTAAAACTACTGTAAGCAACGATCTGATCTTTGCCTTCGGCTTTACCTTTTTGTAATGACAACCGAGCGCGGTCAATTAACTCGCTGGCTAATAAACCATCTAATGCAATCGTATACCCCATTGTCACTGTTAAATTATCAACTTTCGGGTAGTGAGCGGTGCGTATTTGTTCCATTAACCGTTCTAAAATAAGCTGAACGGTGTGCTCGTAGGGAGATTGTACTAATACCGCAAATTCCTCGCCGGTATAACGGCACAATAAATCACTGCTACGAAATGATGTTTGTAAAATATGAGCTAACTTAATTAAAATTTCATCGCCAATCGTATGACCAAACCTTTCATTTACCTCAGCAAAATTATCAATATTAATCAATGCTACGGCGTAACAGTCTTTTGCCGCCATTCCCCTGCGCTCTAACGCGATTCTAGGGCCTGTATGACTCGTATCACTCACTTGCTCGAAACTGGTATGGTTTATCGCTTCTACGAAAACATTTGGGTTAAACAAACCGGTAAGGACATCTCGTTGAAAATAAAACAACAACTCTAGTTGATTGCACCACACCTCGATTAGTGTATTGATAATAGGCAGAATGCTAGTTTGCTTGTCAGACGCTAACGTTTGATTATCGATTACGATTAAACAAATACAATACTGATTATTGGTAATAAAAAAGTAATGCTGGCTGTCATCATCCAGATACTGTCCATAATGACACTTACCATCGGTTAACTCATCGATTAACTTCACTTCTTTATCACAAGGTTTCGCATCACTATTTTGGGCGATTAATTGAAACTGGTTACTACGGCCATGATAGTTGTAATATAGCCGATAGTTTAAACTATCAAGTAACGGACTAATCACTTTAAAAGCAGCTTCATTTAAGCCGATAACGGAGGTTTGTTTGGTTAAGCTAGAAATAGCTTTGTGAATAGATTGCCAATTCATTTAATAAACCACTTTACTAACCACACTAGAAATATGCTTGATGTTATACCAAAACTAAGCGCAGTTTTCTTGCCTTTTCTTTCCTGACCTTAATAACCTTGCTTAGTAATCCATCAAATCTGATTTCTATAGCGTAAATCACTGGAAATTCCGCTATAATTTCGCGCCTTAAATTGACCAAACTCTGATTGGAGTCGCACTTCCTATGATGCCAACTGCCAAAGATATATTCTCTTACCCTAAGTACTGGGCAGAATGCTACGAAACCGCACCATTTTTGCCTATGTCTCGAGAGGAAATGGATCAACTTGGCTGGGATAGCTGCGATATTATCATTGTGAGCGGCGATGCTTACGTTGACCACCCAAGCTTTGGTATGGCAGTCATAGGTAGAACATTAGAAGCACAAGGCTATCGTGTCGGCATTATCGCTCAGCCAGATTGGAACAACCTCGACGATTTCCAAAAATTGGGGCGACCCAATCTCTATTTTGGTGTGACGGCTGGCAATATGGATTCCATGATCAATGCTTATACTGCCGACAGAAAAATTCGTAAAGACGATGCGTACACACCTGGCAATGTATCAGGCAAACGCCCTGACAGAGCAACTCTAATTTACACACAAAAATGTAAACAAGCTTTTAAAGACATTCCAGTTATTATCGGCGGTATTGAGGCTAGCTTACGTCGTATCGCTCACTATGATTACTGGTCTGATAAAGTGCGTCGGTCAATATTGCCTGATTCAAAAGCTGATTTACTTATTTTTGGTAACGCAGAACGCCCACTTATCGAAGTGACGCACAGAATAGCCAATGGCGAACCAATCAGTAATATAACAGATGTCCGTGGCACGGCGACTATGGTTAAACAACCCCTGCCAGAATGGCAAGGTGTCGATTCAAGTACGCTAGACAAACCTGGGAAAATTGAAGCATTACCTAATCCTTACTTAAATGAAGAGCCGCCTTGTGGTAGTAAGGACGAGATAGATACAGGTGAGGATTCTGCTAAACCTGTCGTTGTGCAGATGGCCAACCCCAACAAGAAAAAGAAAAAACCTTGGGAAAATGTCTATGTGCAATTACCGGCATACGAACAAGTTAGAGGCGATAGAACACTATATGCCCATACGTCGCGGATCTTACACCAAGAAACCAACCCTGGTTGTGCTCGTGCATTAATGCAACGCCACGGTGAGCGCTTTGTTTGGATCAATCCGCCCGCCATTCCACTAGAAACATCCGAAATGGATGGCGTATTTGATTTAACCTATGCACGCGTTCCCCACCCTAGCTATGGTAAACAAAAAATACCGGCTTACGACATGATTAAAACATCGGTTAATATCATGCGTGGCTGTTTTGGTGGTTGTACGTTCTGCTCAATTACAGAGCATGAAGGCCGCATTATTCAAAGTCGCAGTGAAGACTCTATAATCAAAGAAATTGAAGAGATCCGCGATAAAGTTCCAGGTTTTACGGGGGTTATCTCAGATTTAGGCGGTCCTACTGCCAACATGTATAAATTAAAATGTAAAAGCCCTAAAGCTGAAGCGACTTGTCGCCGTTTATCCTGTGTTTGGCCTGATATATGTGGTCACATGCAAACTAACCATGAACCGACAATCAACCTATATCGTAGAGCTCGTGATGTTAAAGGCATTAAAAAAGTATTGATAGCCTCTGGCGTTCGCTACGATATTGCCGTTGAAGATCCAAGATACGTAAAAGAGTTAGCTAAATATCATGTCGGCGGTTATCTAAAAATAGCACCTGAACATACCGAAGAAGGCCCACTCAATAAAATGATGAAGCCGGGAATGGGCACCTACTATAAATTTAAAGAACTGTTTGATAAATATTCCCAAGAAGCGGGTAAAGAACAGTACTTAATCCCCTATTTTATCAGTTCTCACCCAGGGACAACACCAGAAGACATGGTTAACTTAGCCATGTGGTTAAAGCGCAATAAGTTTAAATTGGATCAAGTACAAAACTTTTATCCAAGTCCTATGGCAACGGCAACGACCATGTACCACACGGAACACAACCCTTTAAGTAAAATTAGTCGTAAGTCTAAAACCATTAACGTTGCCAAAGGTGATAAAGCAAGACGTTTACAACGCGCATTATTACGCTACCATGCGCCAGAAAATTTCGCATTAATTCGTGAAGGATTAAAAGCGATGGGATTAGCCAAGTATATCGGTAAAGGCCCTGAACATTTAGTGCCACCACCTAGCCGCAATGAATTGAAACAAGCAACACGCCCCGCACGAAAAGGCCAACAGGCGGCAACTAAACATACACAATCACAGTTCAAAACTGATCCAAGAGCAAAAGCGGCGAGTCAATCCGGTAAAGCAATTAACAATAAAAACCGCAGCAAAGACTTAAATAAAAAACCAAGCAACAAACATAAAAAGGCCAAGTAAATGCGTTTAGATAAATATATATGCGACGCTAGTGAGCTCACACGCAAACAGGCGAAACAAATATTAAAGTCAGGTGAAATCACCCTAAATGGCCAAGTAGTCAAAAACGCAGCGACCCAAGTAAAGGAAGGCGACCAAGTAAAATGGTTGGATGATGAAATAACCCTAATTGGCCCTCGCTACATTATGTTGCATAAACCTATGGATATGATCTGCTCAAATATAGACGAGGTTTACCCATCAGTTTTAAATTTGCTCGACATTGAGAAAAAGGCTGAGCTACACATAGCTGGGCGATTAGACGCAGACACCACGGGGTTAGTGCTTATTACTAACGACGGCCAATGGTCACACCGTATCACTTCACCTAAACATACTTGTCAAAAAACGTACCGTGTCTGGCTAGAAACTGCCATCGACCAAACTGCGGTAAACCAACTCGAACAAGGTGTATTGCTCCATGGTGAAAAACAAGTTACCAAGCCGGCAACCGTTAGGGTAATCGAAGATAAAGTTATCTTACTCACCATTAGTGAAGGCAAATATCATCAAGTAAAACGCATGTTAGCGGCTACCGGTAATAAAGTGACTTATTTACATAGAGAGCAGATAGGCTCCGTAGTACTTGATGCTGAATTAGAAGAAGGTGAATGGCGCTATTTAACCCAAGATGAAATAGCCAGTTTTTAACTGACATTACAACAGAAATTTGACTCTAAATATAAGTCAACTAAGTTTAACAATAAGCCTTGGAATTAGTATTTGCTAACTCATCATAAGATTAACAATTTGCCTGACTGCCATGTTATTCAAAAATATCGGTTTACGAATTTTTATACGGCTAACACTGTCATGCACCTACTTGCTTGTTTTTTATGTACTTGCCTTACCTCTAGTTGTATACGCCAAACCACAACCTGAACAAGTCAAATCAGCGTTTGTTTATCAAGTAACAAAGTTTACCACTTGGCCACAAGATACTTTTGAATCCAACACATCGAATATTCGACTGTGTCACGCAGGCTATGAACCCAATTTACAACAGCAACTGCAAATATTACAAACTAAGAAAACCAAACAACGTAGTTTTATTTTTATTACGATCCAACACCCCAGTGTCGCATTAATAGAAAAACAACAATGCCACATAGTCTATTTTTCCAACGAAAGCTGGCGAAACTTATCAAAAAAGGACATGAGCAAGCTAACAAAATCGACTTTGTTAGTCGGTGACTCATTAAGCTTTCTGGCCCATCAGGGTATTCTTGCTTTTATACTTATTAACGACAAAGTAAGAATTTATAAAAATTTACAAAGTTTGCGGCACAGTCAATTGCGATTAGAAGCACGTCTTCTCGCTTTGGCTAAAAATTATAAAGGTAGTTAAATGAAACCTAGGCTACCTAAACTCAATTTTGCTAACAAACTGTCGATACTCATATTACTGACAACCTTGTCGTCACTATCATTAGTTGCAGGGGTTTTAACTTATATAGGCATTAAAAATTATCAGCAAGATCTACAATTAGCTTTGATAGAAAAAGCTGAAATCATGGCTTACAACTTAGTTCCAATTTTATCATTTAACGATGCTGAAGGTGCCAACATTGCACTCAAAGCTTTTCGAGCAGACAGCAGCGTGAACTATGCTAGCGTATACTCCAATACCCTGTTTGGCCTATCAGAAACGCCTTTAGCTGAATACCAAGCCAAACCAAACCTTGGCAGTCATCAATCACTACCAACCGACGCTAATGATATTTTACTGTATGAACAAGCCCCGAATATTAAAAATAATAATGTCTACTACACCAAATCAATAGAATTTGACGGCGAAGTGCTAGGCTATTTATTTGTATTTTCCCACCTTAGCCAAGTAGATGATTTCTTCCAACGCTCCATTCTCACCTCAATTATTGTCTTGTTAATATCCTTAATCATCGCCATGCTAGTGGCCCATAAGTTTCAAAAAGCCTTAGTAAAACCAATGGAAGGCCTGATTAACACCACGCAAAAGGTAAGACTTAACAGAGACTTTGGCATAAGAGCGAGTGAAGACAGTCAAGATGAGTTTGCCGATTTAGCCAAAAATTTTAATCATATGTTGTCAGAAATTCAGCAACAGATAAATCGCCAACATCAAGTAGAACTTGAGATCCGCCAACTCAATTTTAATTTAGAAGATAAAGTCAATAAGCGAACCGCCGCTTTAAAAGAGTCTAATAGCCGATTGCAAGAGGCATTAACTGAATTACAGGCATCACAAGGTCAACTGGTTGAACAAGAAACGATGGCTTCTCTAGGTAAACTTGTGGCTGGAGTCGCCCATGAAATTAACACCCCTGTGGGAATTGGTGTCACTGCAATTAGCCATTTAAATGAAATTACGCTTCATTTATTTCGCTCGTTTGAAAATAAAAGTCTAACTGCATTTGAATTAAGTCAATACCTTGATAAAGCAATTGAAGCGATAGATGTGACTGAGAAAAGTTTAAATAAAGCAGCAGAGCTAGTTAAAAGCTTTAAGCAAATTGCGGTTGATCAGTCGACTGACAACATCAGAAAAATAATATTGTCTCAGCATGTTCACGATATTCTAGCGGCGTTACGCCCCAAATATAAGCACACTCAACACCAAATTATTGTCAATGCGGATAACAGTGAGGTTACCGTTAATGCAGGAGCTTTATATCAAATCATTACTAATTTATTAATAAACTCTTTGTTACACGGCTTTGAAGGGTTAGAGCAAGGCAAAATCACTATCAGTTTGAGCTTAAATGAAGATACAGTAGAGTTAAATTACAGTGACAATGGTAATGGCATTAGTGAGGACAACTTAGGCAAGCTGTTCGAACCCTTCTATACCACTAAACGTAACGAAGGGGGGACAGGTTTAGGCGCTCACATTATATACAATCTAGTCACCCAAGCATTGCATGGCGAAATAAAAGTCAGTAGCCAAGTCAATCAAGGGCTTAGCTACTGCATTCGATTTCCAGCAAATAACTAGGCTTTAGCTGGTGCTTTTAGGCGATAATGCCAGTCCTTCAAATTTAATACCAGCCCAACCCTGTTTAATAAAATTACGAATATTTTGATGATCATCACCCTGTGGATTTCCTAATACATCATTGCGGTAATATTCACCAAACAAAGCCAAAGTATCACTTTCAGTCAGTTGTAAAATTTTTGCCAGCGCAAATACTTTACATGAACCATTATTTTGCCCACTGGCATTTTGCGTGTCACCATTTGTAAATGCTGTTGGTGTAAAGTCATATGCACTGTCGATTGCAGACATAACCTCTGAGAATTCAATAGCTTCGGGATGATTTTTCACTTTGTGCACTAAGGCTTCAATAGATGACATAAATACTCTTTTTAGAAAATAGAAATGAAAAAGCCATCAGTATAGGCATTTTGATGGCTTTCAAGGGGTAACAGCAATGAAAATATAAATTAGCTCATTTCAAGTATTTCAATACCAATTGACCAAGTTTCACCCTCTTGCGCGGATCGCAAAACTTTACCTTTTGCACTTAACGAGGGAATTTGAGCATTAGTGGATGCAATTTTAACTTGTACTACAGCCCCTTTTTCAACATTTGAATCCAGTTCGACCGCCATACCTGTCGCACTTAAATCACGACAAATTGCATTATACGTTTGCGGTGCTTCGTTATCTAATACGATAACCGTGCATTCTGCATTTACCATCATGCGGTAAAATGCTCTTTGATCATTTTGTCCAATCATCTACTACCTCCAGAATTTTCCCACAAAAATTCGCTTTAAGCAGTCTACTAAATGAAACTTTATTATCAAGCCGAATTTTAGTTATAAGAGTAAACTGCTTTGTAGAGTCTAGTTTAGTCTATAATTTACTAAGACGCTGTTTTTATTAAGGTTAAATTAACCCAACGACCACGCGCATAAGCGGTTTCGTCATTTTCAGGAATTTTTCCATTGGTAACAGCATTAGAATATACATGAACAACATCCCCCGCTTTTACCGTTACTTTATCCAACACAAACGTATTAGGTTTATAATCCACGTTCGTTTCAGGGTTAGTTAAGATAGCCACGACTTTGTCATTTACCGCCACTTTGTATTGCGATTCACCATCTAACTCAGTTAACGTCGTCAATTTAATTTGATTAAATTCCCCCTGTTTAACCGTATAACTGGCTGAATAAAATTTATTACGCATGGATTTTTTGCCCGCATTAATTGCTAATGCGTTACGCCCTTCATGCACGTAATAGCTGTTACCTTCAATGCTATTAATCGCAAAGTCTTTAATTGCTGATAATTTTAGTGTTTCAGCAGCAAATACAGTATTAGTTAACAAGCCAAATAATAGAGTTGCAGTGAGTGTGGTTTTCATTATGAGAGTTCCTTTATATAGTTCGTTATTCTTTTTGCCGATATAGGATAATTTGTGCCTAGGTTTTGTGCAAATAAAGAAACTCTTAACTCTTGTAGCATGTAGTAAAGTTGTCGATAGCCGTCAGGTGACGGTGCTGGGCTGAATAATTGTTCAAGATAAACTCGACTTTGATCTTCACTGTTTTGAATAACATCACGATTAAGCCTATCTCGTACCGGATCGGATTTAAGTTTGTCTAAACGCTTAACAATGGCATCCATATAACGTTGTAAATCTTTGAGCTTGTCAACGCCGTGAAAACGCACAAATCCACGAAAGATTAACCCATCAACTTGAGCTTTTATATCTGATTGAGCTTGGATAAGTTCAAAGCTTGACTTGCCTTTAAGTTGTTTCGCAACTTGATGGCTCAAGGTAAGCACTTTCTCTACTTGCTGCGCCACGACTAATACTTGATCACAAATATCAGCTTTAAGCTGATCGACAATAGCATTAAAACTTTTTTCATCACGTATTTGGCTAGCTTGCTGATGAACATGCGACTCAACTGCGGCTTCAACACAATCTTGAATTAAATCATTTACCTGGCCAAACGGATTAAAATACAAACCTAATTTAGCTTTGTTAGGCAGTTTTTCTTTTAAATAAGATAATGGTGACGGTATATTTAAACAGATTAAACGCACCAAACCTTTTAGGTGTTGGTCTTGAGCTAGCTCTTGGCTATCGAATAATTTAACCGATACACTCGATTTATCATCATGCAAGCCTGGATAAGCTTTAACTTGGTAATTACCGCGTTTATTACTATATTCCAGTGGCAGACTAATATCTGGCCAAGCCGTTAACCCCTGCTGTTCTATGCCTTTTTCTGCGACTTGGCTTAAGGTTTTTTTCACTTTGCCTTGCAGTTGCACTTTTAATTTAGCAATGCTTGAACCAGAAGCAATCGGCTTATCAAACTCATCGACAACGATAAATTTAGGGATCAAATGATTGGGTACTTGGCTTAAATCCCATGCTTCTTCGGGTATACGAATACCAGACATGCGGGTTAACTCTTTGCTCACAGCTTGAATAAAACTGAGATCTTTATGTTTACTTATGGTTTGTAAACAGGCGTCTGCATAATTAGGCGCAGGAACAAAATTGCGACGAATTGTTTTAGGCAATGATTTTATCAAGCAAGTTATTAATTCATGTTGATAAGCCGGAATACTCCAATCAAAACCGTTATCCTCGACTTGGTTTAGTAAAGGCAATGGAATTTTAATATTAAGACCGTCTTTTTCTTGGCCTGGTTCAAACACATAGTCTAAGGCTAAAGTGATATTACCTTGTTGCCAGCTATCAGGATGGGTAGCTGATGATATATGCTCGGCATCATGTTTCATCAACGCGTCTTTGGTTAGCGTTAAAAATTCAGGCTGGGTTTGCTTTATTTTTTTCCACCAAGCTTTAAAACTAACCGTATCACAAATATCTTGTGGCAACTTTTCCGCATAAAAAACAAATAAGTCTTCTTCATCAACCAAAATATCGCGCCGACGGGCTTTTTCTTCCAGTAACACCACCTCGTCAATTAATTGATTATTTTTATCAATAAACTCAGCTTGAAAGGTCATTTGCCGATTTATTAATGCCTCGCGTATAAATATATCTCGCGAAATGACAGGGTCGATTTTGCCGTATTGTACTCGCCGTTTATTGACAATTGGCAAACCATATAATTTTTGAGTTTCCAAGGCGACAACTGATTGCCGCTTTTTCTCCCAATGTGGCTCATCGTAATGTTTTTTCACTAAGTGCTGAGCAAAAGGTTCTACCCAACTGACATCTATTGCGGCATTTGTGCGGGCATATAAACGGCTAGTTTCAACTAATTCACTAGCCATCACCCATTTAGGCTGTTTTTTAAATAAGCTTGAACCAGGAAAAATATGAAACTGACTATTACGAGCGCCTAAATAGCCTTTTTCATTATTTTTGTTACCTATATGGCTAAGTAAGCCAGGTAACAAAGATTTATGCACGGTTTCACCGCTCGCAGGGTTATCATTCAGCTTAAAATTCAGCTCTTTTAAACTTTGATTAACCTGATGAAATAGGTCTTGCCATTCACGTACGCGCAAATAATTTAGGTATTCATGGCGACACATTTTGCGAAATTGATTGCCTGATAAGTTGGCTTGTTGCTCTTTAAGGTGATCCCATAATTTTAAGAAGCTTAAAAAATCAGAGCCCACTTCATTAAAGCGAGAGTGACACTCATCTGCTTTATTTTGATAATCAACAGGCCGCTCTCGCGGATCTTGAATACTTAACGCGGTACAGATTACCGTTGTTTCATATAAACAACTCAAATCATTCGCCGCGACCAGCATACGCGCTAACCTAGGATCGATTGGCAATTTGGCAATTTGTTTACCAATCGTGGTTAATTCATATTGACTCGAACGGCCTCGTTTAGCTTGTTTACTTTGTCGTTTATCATGGGCTTTTTTAACAGCACCCAACTCAAGCAACAAATTAACCCCATCATTAATACTACGACTATCGGGTGGCTGCACAAAAGGAAATGCTTCAATATCACCTAGTCCTAATGCCAGCATTTGTAAAATAACCGACGCCAAGTTGGTTCTTAGTATTTCCGGATCAGTAAACTCAGGACGTCCGTTAAAATCGTCTTCGTCATAAAGACGGATACAAATACCATCAGCAACACGACCACAGCGCCCTTTTCTTTGGTTAGCACTGGCTTGAGAAATCGCTTCTATGGGTAAACGTTGCACCTTAGTTCGATAACTATAACGAGATATACGCGCTGTTCCAGGGTCAATAACATAACGAATACCAGGAACGGTTAATGAGGTTTCAGCGACATTGGTAGCGAGTACAATTCGGCGTCCGGTATGGCTTTGAAAAACACGATTTTGTTCACTGGCCGACAATCGAGCGTATAGCGGTAATATTTCCGTGTGTTTTAACTTGCGTTTTTCTAGGGCTTCAGCGGTATCGCGGATCTCTCGCTCACCGTTCATAAATATCAAAATATCACCCGATGGCTCAAGCATGAGTTCATCAACGGCGTCAAAGATAGCTTGTAACTGATCGCGCTCGGCGTCGTTACCTTCGTTCACCGCTTGATAACGCACTTCTACTGGATACGTTCGGCCAGAAACTTCAATAATTGGCGCATTTGCAAAGTGATTAGAAAACCGTTCAGGATCAATCGTGGCTGACGTGATAATCACTTTGAGATCGCGCCGTTTTTCCAGTAATTGCTTAAGGTAACCTAGAATAAAATCAATATTAAGGCTACGCTCGTGTGCTTCATCAATAATAATGGTGTCGTATTGATTGAGAAACCTATCATGCTGCATCTCAGTCAATAAAATACCGTCTGTCATTAATTTGATGTAAGTATCATCTGAAACATAATCACTAAAGCGAACTTTAAAGCCAACCTTGTCACCGACTTCGGTATTTAATTCTTCGGCTATTCTGCTACAAACACTGCGGGCGGCTAAACGGCGAGGTTGCGTATGACCAATAAATCCATTAACACCGCAACCAGCTTCAATACACATTTTCGGCAATTGAGTGGTTTTACCAGAACCGGTTTCCCCAGCAATAATAACCACTTGGTTATTTTTAATGGCCTCAACAATTGTTTCTCGTTTCTGACTAACCGGTAATTGCTGCGGATATTCAAGTGTCGGTAAGTTATCAGCTCTTTGCTTTTTACGCGCAATGGAAAGCGCGAGCTTTTTCTGCCATTCGACTAAAGCCTGATTTTTTTTCTCTTCTTGTAATTTTTGAAGATTATTAAACTGTCGTTTTAAACGGTGAAAATCTGCTTGATAACAATCAAAAAGTTCCTGAGGAAGCGAACGTCGCTGCAAAACCAACCTCTAATATCGAGCCAAATAAAAGGGCCGATATAATAGCAGAAGATAAGCAAACATTGGGGAGTAAAAAGTTAAAACGACGAAGCTTTTATCGCTTCGTCGCAAAGATTAGAGGAACAATGCTATTGGCTCTAACTAAGAGGCAATAGCGTGATAGGCGTCGTGTAAATGATGGTCAATCGCCACCATGCAATCATGGCGGGTAATGATGCCCATTAAGAAACCGTCATCATCTACTACTGGGTAGATACGAGGCCTAGACCGAGCCATAGATTGCGCTAGCTCTATAACCGAGTCATAAGGTTTGACCGCTTTGACCTCGGTCACCATAAAATCCCCTACCGATGCAACAGCTTCGCGATACATAGTCGACTCAAGCATTCGTGTGATACAGTCCTGTTCTGAAACAAAGCCAATCACTTTATTAGCCCCATCAACAACAGGTCCACCAGATTGGTTACTGTCGATTAAACGTTCCACAGCGACCGCAACAGACATATCCTTCGTAAACGTTACCGCACGTTTCATATAGTCTTGAACTTGAATTGATTCCATAACACACCTCAATAATAGTCACTGCGTGTAAAGTATTATTTGCAAGCAAAGTTAAATACTTATTTTCACACACTTTTTTTATACTCAATTTAAGCTTAGTTGTAGTTTTCAAATATGCGCAAAAATTTAATAAGTTAATTAGCTATTACGGTAGATTTTTTAGATGTAAGCCACAATTGAGCAATAAAATATTGTTATTGGACGCGTTCAAAGGATTGGATTTTATTGTTGTCGTCAGTGATCAATCTAAATACTCCCTTAATCCCCATTTGCGTAACAAAGCGACGTAAATTCGCTATGGGTATTTGTACACGTAATCCATTGTGTGCAGTTGCCGTTACTGTTCGATGAACGCCAGTATATAGTTCCTCACATTGCTGCGGTGGCACATCTAAAGAAAAAAAATAAACTTGTGACATTATTATGCTTAAGTGTTTTAACAGGCTCTATATAGTCTTCTCGCTAAGGCTTTATGGTTCATTGTCAGCGCTTACTCTCGACTTTGGCTCCTGCGTCGTCCTACTACCTAATTCCCTTTAGGCAGCCCCAATCACATAATAGAGCATATGCTCATGGGGTCTCGAAGCTTGACGACTTTGCCTACATGGATGTAGGTACTTAGGTTTCGTCTGGAATTGGAAACCTGCCCCTAAAACCTGATCGCTTTGACTATTAAAAGTTAAATTACCATTTAATAAAAAACCTGAAACACCTTTAACTGTATTTCAGGTTTACTCATTTTAAAAACAAAAACTAAGCTAAAGCTTTGGTTATTTTTTCGTATAAATCCTTTGATAAATCCGGCGTTTGTGCAATTCGCTCTAACTCGCCTTTTATCAGAACTTGGCGGCTATCGTCTAAATTTTTAAACTGGATAAGTGGTGTAATTAAACGAGCAGCAACCTGCGGATTAATCGCATTCAGTTCAATTAATTTATTAGCTAAATATTGATAACCCGCCCCATCTTTACTATGAAATGCCTTAGGATTATTCATAGCAAAAGCCCCTATTAGTGCACGAACACGATTAGGGTTTTGCATAGTGAAGTCTTGATGTTTTTCTAATTGAGCAAGGTGGGCCAATGTGCAATCACTCTCATGAGTTGCATTTAGGCTAAGCCACTTATCCATCACTAAGCTATCACCGGTCCATTTAGTTTCAAATTCCTTCATCAATCTATTAAACACGGTATTATCGGCAATAGTCGATTGTGCGATAGAGGCTGCACCTAACGCACCCAAGACATCAGTCATGTTATCGGCATTGGCGAATTGCGCCTCTATTTGGGCTACCTCACAGTCAGTATTGTAGGCTAGTAGCATCAAGGCAGCATTACGAATTGCCCGACTGGCAATTTGTTCAGCCGAAAACTCGTAAGCTTTAGGTGCTGTACGCTCAATAATACCCCGCAGTTCAGATTTTAGTTGAGCGGCTAAAAATTGCGTAAAGGCATCTCGCGCGCTAATGATTTCATCAATATCAATTTGCTCAAAATCAGCCAATATCGTTGCGACACTCGGTAACTTTAATATTTCAGCGACTAATAATAAATCGGCTTCTTGATCAGTGATAACTTTGGCTAAACTGCTCACTAGCAGCGATGAAAAGGCAAATTCCTTATCGGTGATTTTGGCTTTAATTTGTTGAATAAACCAAGTTTGAGCTAATTCCCATTTAGCAAAACCACTGGATTCAGCAGCCAATAAAGTGGCTAGCGCTTGATCAGAATATTGATAATTCAGTTGCACTGGCGCTGAAAAATCCCGTAAATAGGAAACGTAAGGCTGTTCATCAATATTTTCAAACTCAAATGTTTGACTGTCTTGAGTGAGGTTAAGCACATGTTGCTCAGCATGTGATACGACCTGCCCTTGTTGACTAAACAAAGCAATATTTACCGGAATGTGTAATGGCAGTTTATTAGGTTGATCAGCCGTTGGTTTGGTCAACTGACTTAACGTAATGCTAAAGCGTTTTTGTTGCGCATCATATTTTTCCACCACGCTAATACTAGGCGTACCACTTTGGCTATACCAACGCTTAAACAGGCTTAAATCGACTGCTTCTTTGTTTGCATCCTGCATTGCTGCAACAAAGTCATCACAAGTGACAGCTTGACCATCGTGTCGTTCAAAGTACAAACGCATGCCATTTTGGAATCCTTGCTCACCCAATATACTGTGCATCATACGAATAACTTCTGCACCTTTATCGTATACGGTTACGGTATAAAAGTTATTTTGCTCAATGACAGACTCTGGTCGAATAGGATGCGACATAGGTCCGGCGTCTTCAGCGAATTGATGGCTACGCATCACTTTAACTTGTTGAATACGATTGACGGCACGAGAGCCTAAATCCATACTAAATTCCTGATCACGAAATACCGTTAACCCTTCTTTTAACGATAGCTGAAACCAATCTCGGCATGTTACGCGGTTGCCAGTCCAATTATGGAAATATTCATGGCCGACAATTGACTCGATCATTAAGTAATCGTTGTCGGTGGCGCTATTCGGATCAGCTAAAACACATTTAGAGTTAAATACGTTTAAGCCTTTATTTTCCATCGCCCCCATGTTGAAAAAATCAACGGCTACTATCATATAAATATCTAAGTCATACTCCAGCCCAAAACGCTCTTCATCCCACAACATGGAACGTTGTAATGACTGCATAGCAAAAGGCGCACGGTGCAAATTGCCTTTATCAACAAATAATTCTAACTTAACTTCTCTTCCTGATTTAGTAGTATAGTTATCGCGTAAAACATCTAAGTCACCCGCCACTAGCGCAAATAAATACGCCGGTTTAGGGTGAGGATCTTGCCACGTTACTTTAAGTGTTTCGTTATCCCAGCTTTGTTCATTAACCTTGTTGCCATTTGATAACATAAACGGGTATTGTTTGGGGTCACCAATAATGTGAGTAGTAAAGGTGGCTAGAACGTCTGGCCGATCTTGATAGTAGGTAATTTTTCTAAAGCCTTCGGCTTCACATTGAGTACAAAACACACCGCCTGACTTATACAAACCTTCTAAAGATGTGTTGTTAGCAGGGTCAATTTCAGATTCAATTATTAACTGAAAAGACGCTAAACCTGGTTCCAGGCAAAGGTTCGTGTCTGACAGTTGGTATTGCTCAGGTGTTAACACTTGGCCATTCAACGAAACTTGCAACAGATTTTGTTGTTCACCATCAAGTACTAATACATTAGGTTCTAAACTCGTCGTTGCTTCATTTTTAACATAATCAACGACAGAAATAACTTTGGTTTTATGATCATCTAACTCAATCGTTAATTCGACTGATTTAACCAAAAACGCAGGAGAACGGTAATCTTTTAAATATTTAGCTTGTGGGTTGGCATTTTCAGTTTTCATAATTAGTTCCACGATACATAATTGAAAAAGAGCCTTAATTCAAGGCTCTAAAAATACAAGATAAGAAATTAGGAAGTTGAAAAAACGTCTTGAGAACCAGCTTGCACGGAAATTTCTCCATACTCAACTTTGCCATTGACTAATTTATAGGGCATATACACCACAACGGAATAGCCCGACTCATGATCAAGATAAACGGCAATCGCGTCAGTTAACGTTGAATCCGGCAATTGCAGTGCGACATCGACAGCAACCGCCGTAGCTTTATACATTTTTTTATTAGCAGCCGAGCGTAATTGTTCACTCAACTTTTGCTGCAATACGTCACTGTCCGGATGTTGCTCATCAACAACATTATTTTCAATTGCGGATATACTGACTATTTCCCCATCGGGTTTCATCGCGCCAGCAAAAGGGTAAAATTCCCCTAAAGATATAATTAAGTCTTCTGCAACGGGTATTACAGAGTCTAATAATTGCTGGGTGTCGTCTCCACCATCGATCATGCTATATACTCCTAAAACAGGTTAAAACACGCCAACTAGGTTTAAAAACACAAAAATAATAATGCAAGGTGCAATAAATTTAAGTGTCGCATACCAAAGTTCAAACGCTTTACCTTTTAAATTTAGTTCAGTTTGCAAAAATTCTCTGTTTAAAACCCATGCGACAAATAATGAAATCAACAGTCCGCCAATCGGCAATAGTAGCTTGGAGGTAAAATAATCTAACGCGTCAAAAATTGAGGTTTGCCAACCTGCAATATTTATATGTGCCCAAGAATCTGAAACAAAACTATAGATAGTTCCGACACCCAATAACCAAAGTACGCTAGAAGCTGTCACAGCCGCTTGCCAGCGTTTCATGGCGAATCGTTCAACTAACCAAGCAACAGAAGATTCTATGAGTGCGATTGCTGATGTAAAAGCAGCAAATACCAACATAATAAAAAAGACAGTGCCAAATGCGGTTCCCATTGGCATTTGTTCAAACGCTATGGGCAATGTTTGGAAAATAAGGCCAGGTCCTGCACCAGGCTCCATGTTGTTAGCAAAAACAATGGGGAATATGGCTAAACCCGCGATTAAAGCAACTAAGGTGTCAGCAATGCTAATCCAAATAGAGCTTTTAATGATTGAAACATCTTTAGGTAAATAAGCACCGTACATAATCATGATGCCAGAAGCCAAACTGAGTGAGAAAAAAGCATGCCCTAATGCTTCTAATGCACCGTCTATCGTGAGTTTGGAAAAATCTGGAGTAAACATAAAGCTAAACGCTGAAGCAAACTCCCCCACTTTAGCCGCATAAATGGCAATAACAATTAATAAAGCAAACATAATTGGCATGGCGTAACTAACCGCTTTTTCTAAGCCTTTTTCAACACCACGTCCAACCACAAAAGCCGTTAAAGCCAAAATCACCCCCGACCAAATCATGAGTTCGTTGGGGTTACTGATAAAAGAACCAAATATTTCACCGACTTGCTCTGGTGTCTTATCAATAAATTCACCTGAGGCCGATTTAAAGATATAGGCAAATGCCCAGCCCGCGATGACCGCATAAAAAGATAAGATTAAAAAGCCTGCCAATACTCCTATCCAGCCACTAATAACCCAAAAACGAGACGCTTTAACTTTTCCAACTAAAAATTGTAGCGACGCCCCAGGGCTTTGCCGGCCTGATTTACCAATCAATACCTCAGCCATCATGACGGGTATACCAATCAATAAAATACAAAGTAAGTACACTAGTACAAATGCACCACCACCGTTCTCTCCCATAATGTATGGGAATTTCCATATATTACCTAAACCAACTGCGGCGCCTGTAGCAGCGAGAATATAAGTAAAACGGCTTGACCATTGACCATGAATAGAAGTTTTGGTATTGCTCATAATTTTATAATTGTTATTGAGTAAGGTGAGAAAAGAAAACCTCCATGAACGGAGGTTTTTAATAAAAATTTATCTAGCAGCTAGCTTTTGTGGTTTACCTAAATCAATGTAATCAAAAGTTATATTAGCAGCTTCATCAAGCAGAGGATCTAACTCGTTTAAATCATCAGGTAAGTCTTCTAACTTTTTGACAGGTTCTTTACCTAACCGTGCTAACCGCTCATTTGCTCGTTGTAGTCGCTTGGCTTCAACTTCGTTGCGACGTTTTATTTTTTCTTCATGCACTAAAGTTTCAAACTTTCTGTCTTTGGTTTTATTGTACTCTTCTATATCCTCGTACAAATACGCAAATTCAGGATTACTTTTAATACGATTTTTATAAGCCACATCTAGCTTAGCTATTGTCGAATTTAAACTACCCAGAATCTCATAACTAGCGGGTTTAATTTTATCCCACGGTAATGCGTTTTCCGCTTTTGCTTCGCCCCACTCTGCAGGATCAATAGGAGATGGAAATTCAATATCTGGTTTTACGCCTTTATGCTGAGTAGAGCCACCGTTAATTCGATAAAATTTGGCAAACGTATATTGAATATAGCCAAGTTTATTAGCAAAAATATCGTAACGTTTATTCAGTGATTTATGTTGCTGAACGGTTCCCTTGCCAAATGAGTTTTCACCGATAACAATTGCACGGCCATAGTCTTGCATAGCCGCAGCAAAAATTTCTGAAGCCGACGCACTATAACGATCAATCATCACCATTAAAGGCCCACCATATACCAGCGATTTGTCATGGTCTTTATGTACATCAATACGATTAGCCATATCTCGTACTTGAACAACAGGGCCAGATTTAATAAATAAACCGCTAAGCATAATAGACTCAGGTAACGAGCCACCACCGTTTCCGCGTAAATCAACAATAACGGCTTCAACTTTATCTTCTTTAAGCTTATCTAGCTCTACCCGTACGTCAGCCGTTAAGTTGTTGTAGAAGCTAGGAATTTCAATAACACCTAACTTGCGACCTTTGTTAGGCCCCTCTTCCGGTGTATATACTTTAGAAATTGCCTTGCGATCTTCTAACTTGATCTTATCGCGAATTAATACAACTTCAGTTGGGTGATTGTCAGCTGAGTCTCCTTTGAGGATCTGCAACCTAACTTCAGTACCTTTTGGCCCTTTAATCAATTCAACAACATCATCTAGTCGCCAGCCAATAACATCAACAATGTCTTCATTTTTTTGACCAACGCCGACAATTTTATCTTCAGGTTTTAATTTTTCAGAGCGATCCGCTGGACCACCAGGAACCAATGAACGAATAGTCGTAAAATCATCTTCAAGAGACAATACAGCACCAATACCTTCCAATGAAAGGTTCATTTCCATTTGGAAACGATCCGCATTTCGTGGCGATAAATAGCTTGTGTGCGCTTCAATGCTTCTGGCAAACGCATTCATGATTAATTGAAACGTATCTTCACTTTGCCCTTGAGTAATACGTTTAATGGCTGCGTTGTAGCGCTTTGACAGTAATTCTTGAATTTCCTGCCATTCTTTTCCGGCTAGTTTAAGGTTAAGAGCGTCGTACTTGACTCGTTGGCGCCAAAACTCATTAAGCTCTTGTTCAGTTTGAGCCCAAGTTGCATCTTCTCGATCGTAATAATAGGCATCGCCTTGTTTAGCAAAGTCCATTTTTTGATCAAGTAACTGTAACGCATAAACATAGCGCTCATAGCGTCGTGTTTGATTCAGTAAAAAAATTTCGTAAGCAAATTTTAAATTGCCATTTTCAAGGCCTTCATCAAATTGCTTTTCGTATTTTCTTAATTTATCAATGTCACTAGCTAAGAAAAATTGCTTGTTAAAATCAAGCTGCCGGATATAGCGGTTAAAAACCTTAGTTGAAAACTCATCATTAGGATAGATGCGTTTATAATGAGAGCGAGTGAAGTAGCTATATATACGCTTACTGGCTAGTGCATGTTGACTTTCTTGTTCAAGAGCAGGCAGGTCTTCAATGCTCAACTTGGCATCGAGTGCCGCAACTTGGTATGTTAAACAACTCGCAAATAATCCTATCAGTATGCGTTTAACTCTAATCATTCAGCTCGCTACTCCTAATTGCCTTTTTACTTAACGATTTTGCTTTTTTCGGTTTTAACCGTAAAGCCTGTATTGGTCACAACAACCACATCATCGCCATTAATTTCTTTAATAGTGCCTTCAATTGGGGCACGCCCCATCGAAACTAACACTTGCTTACCTTCAAAGATACCGGTATCGATAGTACGACGTTTTTTCACTTTTACGTCTACCGCTTTACCTTTTGGTGAGCGTTTAATATTCAGTTTAGCCCCTTTAGGCTTATTTGCGCCATCATTTGGACGTTTATCACGACGAGGCGCACGCTGCTTGCGTTTTTCAGCGGCTTTTTGTTTGCTTTCAGCTAATGTAGCCTTAGCATGCTCAACATGCTCTTGCTCAATATCTTCAACTTCGTTACCGTCAATATCAACACGTTTTGCTCCTGGTTGAATAGACTCCAAATAACGCCAGCTCGAAGTATATTTACGTAAAGCTGTACGTAAAACAGTACGCGATACGCGGCCTTCTTGATCAACTCTTTCAGCTAAATCTTTAAAAATACCAATTTTGATTGGCTTCGCCTCTCCTTTAATAGAGAAACATTTAGGAAATTGCTCAGCTAAATAAGCAATAACTTCATTAACATCTTTTATTTTGTTAGTTACTTCAACATTGTCCTCAGTTGTTTCAACTTGAGTTGTAGTTTGCTCTTCTACAGTTTGTTGTTCTGTAACGTTTTCGTTTTGTTGCATATATTTTTTCACCAATAGCGTGACTAAAGGCGGTCAGCTAAAAACTGCGCCACCCAATCTGAAATTTCGTCTTCGTTTTCGAATTCTGTGAGATACTCATTCTGTGCTAAAAGTTGACTAGCGTTAACCAACAGCTCAGCGAGTTTGTCAGGACTAATATCTTGGTCAGCTTGATCAAAGATCATATGCAAAACCAGATTTAGATTGTCTGAGGCTAGCTCGGCATTATCGTGCCAATTTGCTAGCTCTTGTGGTTCGATTAAATAATCTTGAATGATTACAAATTCTTTCAACGTCGATAACCTAGAATGTCATTATTTAGGCAGTTAACGACTCGGGAAATCCCGTTCATCAATTGCATAGAAACACTTAATTATTCAGCAAAAATGTTTATTTTTGCTTTCAATATCAAGTAGATTCCAATTAAGCGCCTAAATTAACCGGAACGCCCGGAAAATAAAACCGTTTTTTACGTTTTTTTAACTAATTTTAATCTTCGATATAGTTTAACGACATATCTGCCGTACCTACAGCGATTTTCCTGTGGAATTTTACCAATCCATCACAGTTTTAATAAATGGGATAGTCAACTTTCTCTGCTCTGCCAACGACTGCGCATCTAAACTATCTAAGCATTCGATAATACTCGCAATATCTCGACTTAATCTATGATGGATATATTGCGCTACATCGTTAGAAATACTCATCCCTTTACAGTTTGCCCGAAACTGTAGTAATCGAATTTGCTGTTCATCGTCGAGCTCTTTTATCTTCCATGTTTCGCCCCATTCCAAACGTGACTCCAAATCGGCCAAACTAAGCTGGCTTTCTCTGGCTGAAAATTGACTACTAAAAATTATTTTATGCCCTTGCTCAATTACGCGGTTTACCAAATCAAACAATGCTTCTTGCCATACCTGACTTTTTTCAACTAACCCGATGTCATCAATACACAGTATATCTGCCGCTTCCATACCAAACGTAATTTCAGGTTGCATATTAATAAATGAAGCAACAGGTACATATTGACAACGTAAACCCAGTTCGGTGCCCATTTGGCACACGGCTTCCAAAAGGTGGCTTTTACCTAATCCTGCGGAGCCATGTAGATAAAACAAGCTGTCAGAGGGGGCGCATAATTCTTTAGCGACGAACCGCTTTAAAGCATCAACTAACGCCTCGTTCTCTTCTACAAAAAAGTTATCAAACGAGCGAAGTTTATCAACGGCAAAATCTATTGTTAACTGACTAGTCATTAATTTTCAGTATTTGTCCAAACAAAATAATGTTCTGTTGGCATTTCCTCACCAAATTCAGGTTTAAACGGCCTAACTCTTTCATCTAAATCTAACGCGGTAAATACATCAAGTGCTTCACCAAGTAATTCAACTTGGTATTGAACACCCAGACCATTAATTTGATGCACGCGCGCTTGTGACACAGACGACAATGAATTCAAAAAAGATTCCACGGTTAATGTCGCTTTCATACCCGCTACATTACTAAATGTAAGATATAAATAATTTTGATCGCCCCGAGCCGCTTGCGCCGCAACAGCATATTGTTCACCTATCGCATCGGCAATAGCATGGATCGCTTCTTGGGTAACCTGTTGCGCTGACGTCCCACTAACTTCAAGTGTCATAGGCGATGCTAAATTATATAAGGTAATTTGAGCCAACCAACTGGCGTCAACCAAGGTGTTAATATTATCATCTTGCTGGAACACCTTAATAGCAGAGATAACATCTGGGTCATAACGAGCACTGGCTAGCTTAATCGGCTCTTCAAATTTACCCCAAACATCCGACGCACTGATCATGGTTGCATCATCAAAATCCATTAACGGTGCAATCATTGGCAAACCCCGCTCTTTAGCAATCGGCCGCAGTACATCAACGTAAAACGGATTATCTTCATTCATTATATCACGTTCAAAACCTTTGCCTTGAGTTGCTATCCAAACCATAGTTAATGGACGTAGACTCCCCCAAATCGCAGTTTCATTATTACGCAATAAGGCATTGACTGCTTTAGGATTAAAATCAATCAACAGATAAAGCTTTTCATCCAAGGTTTCATATTGATAACGAGCTAAATATTTGGTTGGATTACGCACAGCCAATTTAAATGCATCATCTTGATTGATATTTTGCTTACCAGACACACGGATCAGCACATTTGCCAATCCTTTTCTGTAAGCTGCAACTCGTTCAGCTTGAGATTGTTGCTCGACTTCAATTTTTGATTGGTATAACCCAGCAACTTCAACCGCGAAGCTAAAACTTGAAAAAAGGGCTATTAGCACTAAAGCTAATAAAATCGTTTGTTTTTTAATCATTTTAAGTAAAAACAGATATCTAATGCAGACCTTTGCAATAAGTTGCTAGTTTAACAGGCATAAAAACAGAATAAAGTAATAGATATTATGCAAAAGCATTTTTATTACTTTTGTAGCGTTGTTACAATACGCGCCGTTTTGAAATAACCAGATTATATATTTAGAAGGAGCCAACGTGGCTGAACAAAAAACTTCGCTTAGTTACAAAGATGCGGGTGTTGATATCGATGCAGGTAACGCTTTAGTTGATCGTATTAAAAATGTTACCAAGTCGACTCGTCGTCCAGAGGTAATGGGTGGTATTGGTGGCTTTGGCGCACTTTGTAAACTCCCGACTAAATATAAAAATCCACTTCTAGTGTCAGGTACTGACGGTGTCGGGACTAAATTACGTTTAGCAATGGATTTGAAAAAGCACGACACTGTTGGTATCGACTTAGTCGCCATGTGTGTTAATGACCTAATTGTTCAAGGTGCTGAACCTTTATTCTTCTTAGATTATTACGCAACCGGCAAACTTGACGTTGACACTGCAGCCGCTGTCGTGACTGGAATTGGCGAAGGCTGTAAGCAATCTAACTGCTCACTTATTGGTGGTGAAACCGCAGAAATGCCTGGCATGTACGAAGGTGAAGATTACGATATTGCCGGTTTCTGCGTCGGTGTTGTCGAAGAAGAAAAAGTGATTGATGGCAGCAAAGTTAAAGCGGGCGATGCCATTATTGCATTAGGTTCTTCGGGTCCTCATTCAAATGGTTACTCATTAATTCGTAAAGTATTAGAAGTATCTGGTGCTGATGTTGAGGCAGATCTCGAAGGCAAACCATTAAAAGAACACTTACTTGAGCCAACCCGCATCTACGTCAAATCAGTACTTGAATTATTAGAAACGGTAGAAGCGCACGCCATCTCGCATATTACTGGTGGTGGTTTCTGGGAAAATATCCCCCGTGTATTACCAAAAGGCAGTAAAGCCGTTATTCAAAAAGACAGCTGGCAGTGGCCTGTTGTGTTCAACTGGCTACAAGAGCAAGGTAATATTGAAGAACACGAAATGCTGCGCACCTTTAACTGCGGTGTTGGTTTAATTATCGTGGTTGAGCAAAGCCAAGCACAACAAGCTATCGATATTTTAAACGCGGCGGGTGAGCAAGCTTGGTTAGTTGGTGAGATTGCCGACGCTGAAGAAAATGAAGAACAAGTAGAAATGGTTTAGTATCCCATGAGTAAACCTTCTATTGTTGTTCTTATTTCTGGTAGCGGGACAAACTTACAAGCTATCATAGATGCATGTCAGAGCGGCGATATAGACGGCAACATTGTTGCCGTCGTTTCAAACAAGGCTGATGCCTATGGCTTGACGCGTGCTGATAATGCCAATATTCCTTCTGCCTGCCTGAGCCATAAAAATTTCGAAACTCGTGAACTTTATGACCAAGCACTAATCAAAGTAATAGATGAGTATCAACCTGACTTGGTCGTGTTAGCTGGCTTTATGCGTATATTAACAGCAGAGTTTGTCCAGCATTACACTGGCAAGATGATTAACATTCATCCATCACTTTTGCCAAAATATCAAGGCCTCAATACACATCAACGTGCGATAGATGCAAAAGATACCGAACATGGTGTGAGTGTGCATTTTGTGACAGAAGAGTTGGACGGTGGCCCAGTTATTTTGCAAGCTAAAGTGTCGATTGACGCACAAGACGATGCAGATAGCTTAGCGCAAAAGGTTCACAAGCAGGAATACATCATATATCCTAAAGTTATTAATTGGTTTTGTCAGGGACGCCTGTTAATGGCCAATGGAGCGGCATTACTTGACGGTAAGTCATTACCCGAACAAGGTTTTATTGATGCATAAACGCGTTGTCTTTCCTCGCTTTTTGAATTGTTTATTGCTCAGCACTCTATTAAGTTGGAGTGCTTTTGCTGAAAAATCTGCACAGACAGTCATTAATTTAACAAATCATGCGCCGTCTGCCCTCACCCCATTTAACGCCAAATACTCGGTACACAGAGGCAACCTCACTCTAGGTAAAGTCAAACGCCAACTCACGCAATTAAGTGATGACAAATTTGTTTTTTCTTATATGTCCGATCTGTCTTTTCTCATATTGTCGGATAAGCGCAAAGAGTCTGCAGAAATTCAACTTATCGACGGACAAATTCGCCCCATTAAATATCTCTACAAACGTGAAGGTACAGGAAGCAACAAACGCACGACTTTAAAATTTAATCATCAAACCCGCCATGTCTTTGATGGTATAAAAGGTAAGCAAATCGAGTGCGATGAAACAATAGACTGGTACGATCAAATTAGTTACCAGCTCCAAATGAAACTCGATATTGAACAAGGTAAAAGCGATCTAACCTACTATTTAATCGATAGTAAAAAACGTGAAAAGCTTTACCAATTTGAAAAAGTCGCTGCTGAGCAGCTCGTCACGCCAGCTGGTACATTTGATACCATTAAATTCGAACGGGTTTTAAGTAATAAATCTCGTTCAACTCAAGTATGGATAGCCCCTAAATTAGGTAATTTACTTGTGCGAGTTCGCCAAGAAAAAGAAGGCTCAGAGCAAGCGGATGCCATTCTTGAATCTGTGACCTTTAACGCAATCAATTAAAATACAAGCTAGCATTAAAGAAACACACTAACAGACACTTGCAGCATTGCACATTTTGACATAAAGTAACTGGTACGACCACTGTTTAGGTGATGCCATGTTCTACTTTATTTGGTTAATGTGTTTAGTATGCTTGTTTTGTTTACTGGCGTACCATCGTTCATCGCTAACTTCTTTCACTCTAGCCATCGCGATTTGGTTAACCGCGGGATCGCTGTTTGATATTGTTGGCCAGTTCAGTTGGTTTATCTTCTTAGTCATTGCCATCCCACTCAATATTAGCTCAGTTCGTCAGCATTTATTTAGCAAACCTGCATTTAAAATTTTCCGCAAAATCATGCCGGAAATGTCAAAAACCGAAAAAGAAGCGATTGATGCTGGTACTACATGGTGGGAAGCCGATTTGTTTCGCGGCGAACCTGATTGGCACAAATTACACAACATACCTCAACCGCGCTTATCACCAGAAGAACAAGCTTTTTTAAATGGTCCGGTGGAAACCGTATGCAGCATGGTGTCGGATTGGGATACGACCCATAAATATGCCGACCTAAGCCCTGAAGTTTGGCAATACCTTAAAGACAACAAATTTTTTGCATTGATCATTGAAAAAGAATACGGCGGGCTGGAGTTCTCAGCCTATGCACAAAGTTGTGTTCTACAAAAGCTAATGGGAACATCAACTGTTCTTGCTTCTACCGTTGGCGTGCCTAACTCATTAGGTCCAGCAGAATTATTGCAACAATACGGTACCGAACAACAAAAAGAGCATTACTTACCTAAACTCGCATTAGGCTTGGAGATCCCTTGTTTCGCTTTAACTAGCCCAGAGGCTGGATCGGATGCTGGCGCCATTCCAGATTTTGGTATCGTTTGTCAGAAAGAAATTAACGGCGAACAGGTTTTAGGTATTAGCCTGACCTTCAATAAACGTTATATCACACTAGCTCCCGTTGCCACTGTGATTGGCTTAGCATTTAAGTTAAAAGATCCTTACCACCTCATTGGCGATAAAGAAGATATAGGTATTACTTGCGCATTGATCCCGCGAGACACAGAAGGATTAGAAATTGGTCGACGGCATTTTCCATTAAACGTCCCTTTTCAAAATGGGCCAATAAAAGGAGAAAATATATTTGTGCCAATTGATACCATTATTGGTGGAGTCAATATGGCGGGCCAAGGTTGGCGAATGCTGGTTGAGTGTTTATCAGTTGGTCGCGCCATAACCTTACCTTCTAACGCAACAGGCGGCGCAAAAGCCTTGTCTTTGGCTACTGGAGCCTATTCACGTATTCGTCGTCAATTTAAGTTACCAATAGGGAAAATGGAAGGCATAGAAGAGGCCCTAGCCCTTATAGGCGGTAATACTTATATGATGGATGCTACCGTAGAACTATCAACTGCTGGCATCGACTTAGGAGAAAAGCCCTCCGTTATTTCCGCAATTGCAAAATACCATTTAACCGAAAAAATGCGTGATGTGGTTAATGCTGCCATGGATGTTCATGGCGGCAAAGGCATTATGCTAGGCCCAAACAACTACTTAGGCCGTGGTTATCAAGGGGCGCCAGTTGCCATTACGGTAGAAGGTGCCAATATTCTAACCCGTAATATGATTATTTATGGCCAAGGAGCAATACGCTGCCACCCTTATGTCATCGCCGAAATGGAGTCACTTGCACTTAAAGATGAAACCGAAGCAATCAATGCCTTTGATGCAGCTATATGCGGCCATGTTGGTTACGTAATTAGTAACAATATTCGTAGTGTTTGGTTAAGTATCACCAATGCCATTTTTGCTGGCTCTCCGTATAACGATCCCACTAAAACCTACTATCAGCAACTGACACGCTTTAGTGCTATTCTTGCGTTTCTATCTGACACCGCCATGATAACCTTGGGGGGTGCGCTTAAACGTCACGAACGAATTTCAGCTCGATTAGGCGATTTACTGAGTTATCAATACTTAGCAACTGCGACATTAAAACGCTATCAAGATGATGGCCGCCCAGAAGCCGACTTACCTCTAGTACAATGGGCAGTTGAAGACAGCTTGTTTAAAATGGAAAGTGCATTGCACGATCTTCTCAATAACTTCCCTGCCACTTGGTTACGCCGCCCTCTTAAAATAATGTTAATGCCGTGGGGAAAAACCAATTCAAAACCAAGCGATGCCATTGAACATCAAATTGCCAAGCTTTTACAAGAGCCAAATGAATCACGAGACAGATTAGGCAAAGGGCAATATGTAACGGCCAGTCCAAACAACTTATTTGGTGAGCTTGAAGCGGCCCTCAGATTGATTTTAAAAGCAGAGCCCATTTACGATCGAATATGTAAAGTGCTAGATCAAAAGTTCAGCTTTAGCCAATTACATGAAATGGCTGAAACAGGTTTGGAGCAAAATATTATTAATGAACACGAAGCTGAAATATTAAAACAAGCCGAGCAAGCTCGGTTAAAAGCGATAAATGTTGATGATTTTGATCCGTTAGAACTGGTGTCTGCCTGTGCAGCAGCCGAAATGAAACAACAGAATACAGTAGCCGCCTAGCGCGGCTATCTCAATTGAAAATAAGTTAGTTTAAAGTGAATTATTTTAAATAATTACCACATCAAATCATCAGGAATTTGGAAATCTGCGTATGGATCATCCTCTTCCGCAATTTCAGCTTCTTTTACATTTATTAATGCAATAACTTCTGGCATGCGCTGCTTAATTTTTTCTGCAGCTCCTGCCGGTATTAATTTATAAACACCATCAAGCTCTGCAATTGCCAAAACACCGTTAGCAAGTTGTTTTTGTTGCTTGCTATCAACAACAATAACTTTAACTTTATTATCGACAGTAAAGCGATATTCCACTTCACCTTGAGCTAGCGCTACCTCGTTCATTAATATCAGTTGCTTAACTTGCGCAGCGAGCTCTTTAACGGCTTGCTCTTGTTGGATGACTTTATTAGCCTGAGCCGACTTTTCCATTTGGGCACTACGACTATCATCTACAGCTGCTTTAACTTCTTTTTTTAATGTTCGAGACTTTTTGCTCGATTTTTTCGCTTTCTTTAGTTTTTTCTCATTAACCAAGCCAGCTTTTAATAATTGATCTTGTAAAGACATAATTGTGATATTTAACTAAATTACATGCGATGATTTTGCGTAATATCAACTAACAATTCAATCAAAAAATACTGCAAATATGAATACCACTAGGCGCAAAAACGCCACAATGTTAGACTGACCGCAATTTTAGTAACTCGACAGACAACATGAAAATAATTTCATTCAATATCAATGGCCTGCGCGCGCGTATTCACCAATTAAAAGCAATATTAGACAAACATCAACCTGATGTTATTGGCTTACAAGAAATAAAAGTTCATGACGAAGCTTTTCCTTTAGAAGATGTTCAAGCATTGGGTTATCACGTTGAGTATTTTGGTCAAAAAGCTCATTACGGTGTCGCTATGCTTAGCAAAAAAGCACCATTAAGCATTCAAAAAGGCTTTAAAACCGATGGTGAAGACATGCAACGCCGTATGATCATTGGCACCTACGACGATGGAAATGGCGGTCAAGTTACTGTATTTAATGGATATTTCCCACAAGGGGAAAACATTAACCACGAAACCAAATTTCCGTATAAACGCCAATTTTATCAAGACTTAATGACAGAGTTGAATGAACACTACACCCCAGAGCAACAAATTGTTGTAATGGGTGACTTCAATATTTCACCGACGGATCTTGATATAGGTATTGGCGACAATAATGCTAAGCGTTGGCTAAAAACCGGCAAATGCAGCTTTCAACCTGAAGAGCGTGAATGGTTTGGCAAATTACTCGATTGGGGATTCATTGATACGTTTCGTGTGATTAACCCAGAAGAAAAACAGCGCTACAGCTGGTTTGATTATCGTTCAAAAGGGTTCGATGACAACCGTGGTTTAAGAATAGACACCCTACTCGCCACAAAATCATTAGCCGATAAAACAGTTGAAAGCGACGTTGATTATGAATTGCGCGGCATAGAAAAACCTTCTGATCATGCGCCAGTATGGTCTACATTTAATATAGGTTAATTAAAAAACGACGCTCCTATGTGGTTGATCCTATCGGTTTGTGCCTTTGTACTGTTGTGCTTTATTAGTTACGACAAAAAAGACTATACAGTTTTGCTAACCGATAGGAGCAAACAACACCTCATCTTTGGCTTAATGGCGGCCTTAACATTTTTATGGTCAATTCAAACCGGTATTTATGAAGGGTTGTCTGTTTACTTTCTCGGTATAACCCTAACATCTCTGCTACTGGGTAGTCATCTCGCCCTGATTTGTACATTTTGCGCTTATCTGCTCTCTAGCCTATACGTGGGTGACTCGTTATACAATATCGCCTTGGGCTTATTTCCTAAAGTGGGTTTGCCGGTTTTCGCTAGCTATCTTGTCTACGCTTGGGCATATCACCACCTTCCTCGGCATTTTATTATTTATACTTTTGTATGCGGCTTTTTTACCGGAGCCTTAAGCATTGCCAGTATGATGCTAGGTAATGCCCTGTTTCTTTGGCTTGATAATCAATTTTCATGGCCAATTTTACTAGATAACTACATTATCTTAACGCCTCTAATGCTGTTTCCAGAAGCTATGCTAAATGGCATGTGCATCACAATTGCCGTTGTCTATCTGCCCAACTGGGTACGCACATTTTATGACAGCGAGTACCTTGATAAGTAAGTCGCCAACGACTCTTTACTTGCCATAACCAACCTTCCTGTAGGCAAGCATTTATGCTTGCAATCCGTGAAAATTAAACCCTTGTAGGCGAGCATTTATGCTTCCAATCCGTGAAAATTAAACCCTTGGTCGAGTAGGCCGAGGGAGCTTCCCCCTCAGCCTCTCACAGATCCGTACGTGAACCTCTCAATTCATACGGCTCCTCTCGTTTCACCATTTACGGCCTGCAACCAAATTGCCAATGAGAAAATAGATACGGTTGTGTATTACACACCCTTTGCATCCATTTTCTTGCTCTTTGGTAACTGAATTTCAGCCGTTTGTATTTCTTCTTCGCCCATTTCAACAATTTAAGGTTTATCCAAGACATAAGTGGCCTTAATGCTGTTTTCCAAAACCGACTGAAGTAATTTATCCACCCGCTTATCATCGGATTAAGCTTATACGCCAACTCTTGTATCGTTAACCCCGTTTGCTTATGTAGCTTGAGCGCTTTAACTTTCTCTCTAATTTTCTGTTTCGCTTTAGGGCTAATAGCAGGTGTAAAGCCAACAAACATGCGACCCCACCGATTCCTTACTAACCTTGGCCTGAAACAGTAACTAAGAAAATCAAAGCTAATGACTTCATGTGCTTCTTGTCTACCTTCATCAAAGCAGTAAACCAGTTTAGTTTTCTCTGGATGACATTCTAGACAACAATCTAACATGCGTTGCTCAATAGCTTGCTTTAACGCCTTTGCTTCTTGCTCACTACGACAGTGAACCACTGCATCATCCGCATAGCGTGCAAATTGAACATGTGGATGTTCTCTTCGCAACCATTTGTCGAATGCGTAGTGTAAAAACAAATTGGCTAGCAATGGGCTTATCACGCCTCCTTGTGGTGTTCCTTTCGTTCGCTCTATTATCTGACCATCCGAGGTTTCCATTGGCGCTTTAAGCCAACGTTCGATATAGAGTAATACCCATGGGTTATTGGTATGTTTGCGTAACGCTTTGCCCAATAACACCCAGTCCAAGTTATCAAAGAAGCCTTTGATATCTAAATCAATCACCCAGTCGTATCGCCAACACCGCTGGCGCGTTATCGCTAATGCATCATGTGCACTGCGATTAGGTCTGTAACCATAAGAATCATTATCGAATACCGATTCTAATTCAGGCTCCAACTCCATCTTGACGACCATCTGTGCAACTCGGTCTGATACCGTGGGTATGCCTAGTACTCGAACGCCCTTATCCTTAGGGATTTCGACACGCTTCACCGTCGGTGGAAAATAGCTGCCCGATGACATTCGATTCCATATCTTGTACAGGTTCTTCTTCAAGTCCTGTTCAAAATCACTCATCGATTGCTCATCAATTCCTGCCGCTCCACCGTTGGCTCTTACACGTAACCAGGCTTCATAAACTGTCCATTTCGAAATACTAAATGGTTTTGCTGAATTCAATCATTCCTCCTGCTGCAGCAGTTGATGAAAGTTTCATTTAAAACGAGGCAATCCCTTCGCTAGATAACCATTACAGCTATCATCATCACTACTACGAATTGCTCCGCCCCAGTGCTTTGCATTCAGACTTGGCTCTCATGGGGTTTCCATTCGAGGATATCTGTTAACATCAAAACGACTGGTTCTTACGTTCCATATAAAACCCCGAGTTAAATTCACGTCAGCTCTTTGCCGGCTCCCGCTTAGTTGGTAATCAGGTTGCCTCTAAGCTCTTCCCAAACTCCACCCAGTAGCTTGGTTTCGGGATGCAACGGTTAAATATTTCGACACCTACGCTGTTCGTCTCTTTAACTCACACCTGACAAATCATTGTGTTTGCCTTTCCCTTATCGCTCACGACAGTGACTCTTAACCAATGCCGCATAAGGTGGTTTCCACCTGCACCTGAATGCCGATGGGATGGGCCAAACCATCATGTTTTATATAGTTGCGTTACCTTCCAGCCTTCCTTGTACTGTTGGTAACTCGTAACACACTAGGTGAACATTTATGTTTGCAATCCATGAAAATTAAACCCTCGATAGCAAGACCGAAGTATCACCAATAAGACAAATTATTTATCAGATTTAACTGGATATACACCCGCAGCATGCGACGCTAAATAATGGCTTTATTTTTAGTTAATACGCTTGGTTAGCTTAGCACACCACCGCCACACAAAATGCATGTTGGGTACTTAATTTTAGACTAACAGTCCCATATTAAAGTAAAGCTAACGTATGAATTAAGAAATAAAGTAAGTATTCAGTATCTCAAGCTGTGGACTTTTTATAACACAATGAGTCTTATTAAAGGCGAGATTGACTTACAAGCCTCTACTTTGGGTGCTTGCATGGATATTAGTATTTAGAATTTGTCGGGTGAAAATTCTATAGTCTTGCACTCTTAGCAAGAGAAGTTTGCAGGCTCTACAAGCATAAATGCTCGCCCACATAAACTTGATATTCCACAACGGTTATTTGCAACAAAAGCCGGTGTATTAATGAGCTTATTCAAAGTTATTAAACGATTTATGGCTTATCAATTTCATTACGCTGAATAGTTACGAAATAAAAATGAAGAATAAACAGAAACGTTTAAAAAGTGGATATTAGGTTCATATCTATAGTCAAAGCGATCAGGTTTTAGGGGAAGCCGTCAAGCTTCGAGACCCCATGAGCATATGCTCTATTATGTGATTGGGGCGAGTAAGCGCTGACAATGAACCATAAAGCCTGAGCGAGAAGACTATAAACAAGGTGGAAACAACAAGCACCAAAAATGAAGAAGTTTTATAAAAAATCGCGACTAAAGGCGCTATCAAGTTTTTTGTAGGCTTGATTCAATAATCTAGCCAGCTCAAAATAACGAGGCTTAGCTTGATTGTATCTAACTTCTACACCTTCAATCGCTAACTTGGTTTCTAGCTCTTTAAACCAATTGAGTAAGTTAAGCGGTAAGGTTTGATTAGCACGGTTACCCAACCAAATATAACCTTGAATTGGCATGCTAATAATTAATAAAGATGTCGCCAGTGCTTGTGGGATATATTCACTACCCAAATAACTGTATTGCAAAACAAAACTCAATAATGCAACCACAGGCAAGACTAATAACGCAAATTGGGTCGCTTTAATCACGCGACATTCAGGAAATAAACTATAAAGCTCACGCTTTACAGGCCATTCATTAATGTATTCGCGTCCATTTTGAATAGTATCTATCAATGATTTTTTCATTACAAACTCCAAAAATCTGACAGTGACTCTATCTGGCTTTGAGACAAGATTCAAACACTAGTTTGTCTTAACCTCGATATACGAATAGCAAAACAATGGAACTAACCATTTTGTGGTATGACGGTGTCACTTATATCAGGGAGAACAAAATTAGTTTAATAGCTTTGCACTACAATTTTATTGTCGGCCATAAACCACGAAAACAAAAGGGACAGAATGAAAAAATACGACGAAATAAGTCAATAAAACAGACATATTGCGCAAATTTCAAATTATGACTAAAAATGATAGATATTCTTCAATAAATAATCGCTTATCCCCTAAAAGCAAAAAGCCCCGCTATAGGCGAGGCTTTATCAAAAATGTTAGAAAGCTAACTGGGTATTATAGGCTTTCTGCATTTTCAGATAAGTAAGAAGCAACGCCTTCAGCGCTTGGCTTCATACCTTTGTCACCGTCTTGCCAACCAGCAGGACAAACTTCACCGTGCTCTTGAGTAAATGCAAGCGCGTCGATCATGCGAAGCATTTCGTCAATGTTACGACCTAAAGGTAAGTCGTTAACAACTTGGTGACGTACTAAACCGTCTTCATCAATTAAGAAAGAACCACGGAAAGCAACGCCTGCTTCTGGGTGCTCAACATCGTACGCTTGACAAATTTCATGTTTAACGTCAGCAACTAATGGGTATTTAACCGCACCGATACCGCCTTCGTTAACAGCAGTGTTACGCCATGCTGCGTGAGTGAATTGAGAATCGATAGAAACACCGATAACTTCTACGCCACGCTTTTGGAATTCTTCAAAACGCTTGTCGAAAGCGATTAATTCTGAAGGACATACGAAAGTGAAATCTAAAGGATAGAAGAAAAGAACAGCTTTTTTACCTTTAGTAACTTCAGATAAAGTGAAGTTATCAACGATTTCGCCACTTCCTAATACAGCAGCTGCAGTGAAATCTGGTGCCTGGCGGCCTACTAATACAGACATGGGACTCTCCATTTAAGTTGTAATTATTCAAGATAGGCGAACGTATCGCGACTTTGGTAATTAGCGATAAATTCGTTAACTGACAGCAAGTATATAGGCAGTTTATGAAAAACCAAGTGCGCAACTCAACTATTTTTGTATAGATTAAATAACGAGAGCATATAGTACAAAATATCGCTTAAACCCTTATTTTTATTAGGGTTTAAGCAAATTGGAAAATGACAAGAATATAAAAGGTAATTAATAAACTTTAATTAAGTCTATAACAAAAATTAACGTTTCATGCTGACCAATAGCCGGTGGCGCGCCTTTAGCACCATAAGCTAAATCTGACGGAATATATAACTCAATACGCCCGCCTTCACTGACTTTTGTTAATCCCTCGGTCCAGCCTTTAATAACTTGGTTTAAACCAAAGGTAATCGGTTTTTGGTTAATATTGCTATCAAAGACTTTATTATCTAATGTCTTACCTTGATAAAACACTTTTACCTGATTATAGCTTTTAGGGTACTGCCCTTTTCCCTTGCGCAAAATTTTATATTGTAAACCCGAACGTGTAGTTACCACACCTTGCTTCTTAGCGTTAGCCATTAAAAAAGCTTGGCCTTTACGATAATTTTCCGAAGGATGGTTAGCCCCGTTACTGTATAAATTGGCATTTGGCTGTTGAATTTCAAATTGAAACTGTTCGGCCAAGGCAATATTAAAACTACACATTACAACCATAAACAAATGGCTTACTAATAACCGATTTCGAGTCATTAAAAAATCCTATAAAACGTTAAGCTTCGACTAGGCGCGCATTATACGCAGCTCCACGTAAAATGGCTTCTGTTAACTCATGCACATCAAATTTAGTTAACGCCTCATCTGCGCCAACTTGCTTAGCTTGACCAACGCTAATTTCACTTGAAATTGAGGTATGTAAAATAATATAAGCGTTAGCTAGCTCTGGGCGGTTTTTCACTTCAAATGTCAATTCGTAACCATCGAGCCCTGGCATTTCAATATCACTCACCAAGATATGGATCGGCTGACCTTCAGCGTAACCGCGTTGCATTATGTCTAACGCCTCTTGACCATTTGAGGTTAAATAATAAGGAATATTTAACCCATCGAGCGCATCCGACAATTGCTTACGCGCAACAAAAGAATCATCAACCAGTAAAATATTGCAGGGTTTAACCATCTCTCGCTGTACGTCAGTTAAAATAGCACGAGATACAGCTTTATCCTCTGGGTAAATCATAGACAAAAGTAGCTCTACATCTAACAATTGCACCAGCTTTTTATCTACCTCAGCGACTCCAGTCACAAATGATTTAGAGCCTAAGTTCTCAGGGGGAGATTTAATATCGCGCCAATTACACTCAATAATCCGTTGAATATCGTAAACTAAAAAGCCGATTTTCATACGTTGGCAATCAGTCACAATGATATAGCAGTCAGAATGTTTTGATTTTGGGATAGCGCGGCAGCCTATGGCTCGGGCCATATCAATAACAGGAATGGTGTTACCTCTTATCGATGCAGCTCCTAATACACTCGGATGTGACTGAGGCACACTCGTCAACGCTGTGTACGGAACTAACTCAAGTATTTTTAATGTCCCTATTGCAAAAACTTGATCCATGTTAATATTAAATAACAACATCCCTTGTGCATAATTGGCTTTATTATTAGCGCTCAAGGTACTACTCCGGTCTCACTGATATTTTACAAACACCTTTAACCGTTAACACTTGGTTAACTTATAAACACATAGTACCTTTTCTATATTAAAAGCGAAACCAATCAGTCACATCATTCTTTAAATCAAACTCATTA
Organism: Saccharobesus litoralis; assembly: GCF_003063625.1. Lineage (NCBI taxonomy): Bacteria > Pseudomonadati > Pseudomonadota > Gammaproteobacteria > Alteromonadales > Alteromonadaceae > Saccharobesus > Saccharobesus litoralis. Next base: position 4,215,622 of record NZ_CP026604.1, read on the forward strand.
AACTGTTAATAACAAAGCTAATACTTAAACCAAGCAATGATATAAAAGTTAAAATCATTCCTGATCTACGTAAATTGTAGTTTTCTTTCACTTGCGCAACACCGACCGCATGCAATAATCGGCCAATAAGCAAACAGCCTCCAGCACCATGTAATAACCATGTTGGTAACTGGTTGTACTCTGCTAAAAACAGCAAAATAAGCGCAATTGGCACATACTCGGCAAAATTACCTTGCACACGTATTGCCCTAGCCAATTGTTTATCGCCACCATCACCAATCGCGACCAATAAGCGCTTGCGATGACCAATCACAATAAAACATAAACGAATATATAAAAGTGTAAGTAAAGCAGCGTATGTGGCAGTCAGCATTTATCATTCCCTAACATAAAATGGTTTTTAAGAGTATATACCCAAGCGTAGTCTATTTTTGACCAAGATAAATCCTAATACGATCAATAAATTAATGTTTTGTAATGATTCAGCGGGGGAGTTTTACGAGCTTTGGTTATTGCTACAGTTGAAGCTTTTGTCGAAATTTAATTCGACAAAAGCTGTATAGCTGCTACAGGCTTGGTTTCTAGGCTAGATATTACCGAATACCTACAGCCATTGTCGAGGCACAGGATTTTATTACTGACAAATCCTAAATACCTTCTGTCTTGCAGGCACCAAAAGTAGGCGATTTAAGCGAGTCTCAGCCTAAAAGTGGGGTGTCAACTGAGCATAACTAAATTGAAATTGTACTACTTCTCTTGTCTTCCTCGTGGATGACAAGGGTTTAAATACCTAGGTTTCGTCTGGAACTTGCAACAAGCCCCTAAAACTCAGTTGCTTTGACTATAGCTATTATCACGCCAACAATACTTGTTATCTAAATTAAGCTTTATTTAAACAACATTTTTTATATTTTTTGCCACTGCCACACGGGCAAGGATCGTTGCGACCTAAATTCTTATTCGGGTTTGTGACCGGTACGCTATTAGCAATAATGTCTTGTTCATTGTATAGCAGATCCGCCAACAAGCCCTTGTCCGAAAACACATCGTCAAACTCGTCATCTGATTCATCTTTGAATCTCAGTTTGCCATCTTCACCGATATCAAAATCATCAAATTCAACACCATCATTGTAGTGCTGGAAAATATCTAAAATATCGAAGTTGCTAACAACAGAGCCATCTTCGATCAATGTTTTCAACTCTTTTTTATTCCAATTTTTGATGTCTTCGCTTGCAACGATTTCCAAATCAAATACATCTTTATCCACCAATTCAATCAACCTTGGATGAATAGACTCAAGCTGATAACGCTCACTATGAAGCGCTATCATAGTCAGTAAATAAGAATTTTGTTCGCTTTCAACCGCTAGTAAAACGTCAATCCACCGATTTATCTGTTCAAGTAATTGATCTTGGCTTATTTGCTTACTCTCGTATTGGACAAACACTGCCGCTATAGCAGCAGATTTACTGTACAGTGCGGGATTATTGGCCACAATAAAGTCTGATAAAATCAGCTGATCACCATCAGCTAAAGTGTAAAATAAACTAGAAAAAAGCTCTGTTACTGTGTCGCTATAAACCTCATCGACAACTGATCCAAAGTCATCATTTTGGGCAAACATTTTCAAACAAAGCGGTAACGCCGAAGTATGCTTTTGCTCAATTAACAACCAAGTCCCCCAAAATAATAAAGCGTGTTGATCGTAATCCAAAGACTGACTATCTTCAGCAAACTGAACCATTAACTTTTCAAGCTCAGGGTAAAAATCAGACCAGTTTTGCTTAGCCGCTGCTAGTGCTTTTTCTGGAATGCCGGCATATATATCCAGCGATAGCTCTTCTATAATTTGCTCTAGGTTCATTTATTATTCTCAATAATTTTGTCTATATTAGTTTTTTAAATTCGCCATAATTAAACTAAAAACTCAGTCGCATTCCACCCTAAATTGAACGCAGTTTCATTTTTACTATTTTCTCGCACATTTAAACAAAGCCTCTGAGTACCTGCATTCGTAGTTATGGCAAGGGTAAACCGCTAAGCATAAAGTAAATAAGGCGTCTTAATTACACAAAAAACTGACGCTGTAATTAAGTATTATTTGCCACAACATTTTTTATACTTTTTGCCACTACCACATGGACAAGGGTCGTTTCGCCCGACTTTGTCGTGTTCACGAACAAAAGTTTCAACCTCAACTGCCGGAGCAAAAGGCGCTGGATTGAATTCAGCCAATTCAAGCTTAAGCTCTTCCAGCATCATACCCAAGGTGTGCAACGTATAGACACCCTCCGCGACGGCACCATATGCTTGATATAACCCTAATTTTAGCTTTTGTGGATCTTCATGCTCACTTAACGCTTTTTCAAAATCGGCTAACAAGTCAGCTAGCATAAATAAAGACTGACACTCTCCAATCATGTCATCAGCTTTGTCAAAGTCGGGGATTTCGGCCAATAGGTCAAAATCATCATACCAATGAGATTCTGTCAGTTGCTGCATCTTGGTAAAACCAATACACCAATCAGTAAAATTTTGGCTTGGTGATTCTGAGTTTTCAGCATGCGGATAGCTTTTTACAAAATTTATTTGCTTGTCATATAAAAGGTCACCTAAGTCATTGCTAATGCTGACATTAGCTAATCGAAAAGGCGTGGGATTATCATAGTCAGTTAATTCTTGATAAGCTTGGCCTTTATTCCCGACAATAATCTCGCCGTATTCAAATTCGTCACAATGCGACGAGCAACACAAATTTGAGGTTAATGCACCAATATACATGTCGAAATTAAAGCCACTGGTGCAATTATCTGATTGAAAGAAATCTTCCATAATTTCTACTGAATTGGGATCAAAATAGGTACGTATATCTTTCATAAAAATTCCTTAGCAATTCTGCCCAGCAACAAAGCCGCTGCTCCAAGCCCATTGAAAATTGTAGCCGCCAAGCCAGCCTGTTACATCCAACACTTCGCCCACAAAAAATAGTCCAGGGGACAATTTCGACTCCATGGTTTTAGACGAAACATGGTTAGTATCGACCCCGCCCATAGTTACCTCGGCTGTTCTATAGCCTTCAGTGCCGTTAGGGGTAAATTGCCAAGATTGAAAATGTTGAGCTAATTGCTGGCTTTCTGTTTTGGTTAATTGGCCAATAGCCTTGTCAAAAAAGTTAAGTCGTTTGGCTTCTATCTCGATAAAGCGCTTAGGGTATATACGCGTGAGTAAATTAACCAATTTTAGCTTGGGCTGTTCTTGCCGCGCTTTTTCGACGTTTTCAATAAGACTATTATCCACATCAAAATTGTAGCTAACGGCTTGGTTTTCTTGCCAGTAGCTGGATATTTGCAGTGTAGCTGGACCACTGACACCACGATGGGTAAATAGCATATCTTCTTTAAAACTGGTGCCATCATCACTGGTTGCAATACATGGCATGGAAACACCACTAATGGCTTCGTATTGCTGCTTTTGCGCTTCTTTATAGGTAAACGGCACTAAACCTGCGCGAGTGGGCAATACGGTATGGCCAAACTGCTCGGCAATTTTAAATCCAAATGGTGTTGCGCCCAGTTTAGGCATTGATAAGCCCCCAGTAGCAATCACCAATGACTGGCAAACGAAGTCACCTTGCGATGACAAAATATGGTAAGCATTATCTTGCTGAGAAATATCAGTTACCGTGGCTTGAGTTATAAGCTCGGCTCCACTGTTTTTTAGCTCTGCCAGTAGCATATTCAAAATGTCGTGCGCACTGTCCTCACAAAATAACTGGCCTAAGGTTTTCTCGAAATAAGCAATGTTATGATCACAAACTAAGCCAATAAAATCCCACTGCGTATATTGAGCGAGCGCAGATTTAACAAAGTGTTTATTACCACACAAGTAGTTAGATGCTTCAACATCCATATTAGTAAAATTACAACGACCGCCCCCTGCGATTAAAATTTTACGCCCTGGCCGTTTGCCATGTTCTAACAACAGGGTTTTACGTCCGCGCTTAGCGGACTCTATCGCACACATCAGTCCGGCTGCTCCGGCACCAATGACGACAACATCAACTTGATTCAATTTCGATCTGCAACTTTACTAAAAGAACGCGCATTATATAGGGAATAGATGAAAAGTGGCAGAGACACCTGTATTGAAACACATACATCTTTCGAATATTGACAAAAACACATTGTTGTTACGGCTAACAGCCGAGCAACGACAACGATTTAACCAAGCCTTATTAGCATTAGACAAGGTGTTGGAAAATAACCCGTCAACAACTCATAACAGTGATGGTTCACCATCATCTGTTTGTTTTGGTATTAATCAGTTACAACAATCCAATTTATTTAAGCGCTTATTAACGGGACAGCCAGCACTACCTTTCCCACCACCAACCAATTTTGGAAAACCTTGGTATGCGTTAATTGAATCTGAACAGCCTCAAGTCGCACAAATCACATTAAGCCAAGCTGTTTTGTATAATAAAATTCAACCTAATGATGGACTCAGTATTGGGGTGGATCATGCGCAAAACACCGAAAAACAAGCCCAACAGTCTATAAATTTAAATCAGCATTGCTGGCAAATTAAACAAATGAATGAGTCTGCCCTATCTGTCATGCAAGCATTACGTAAGCTATTTAAAGAAGATACACCGCAAAGTGAAATCGACATTGAGGCACTTCTCAGTAGCCAACCTGAATTTATTTTAACTGACTTAAAGTATGGGGAATTTAAACTATACATAGGCGCTGTTAAACAAACTCTGTCTAGTCAGCAAACTGATTGCTTTTATTCTTTAGCTGGACGTTTATTAAATGGCATTAAACAATTTACTAAAATAGAACATGAACAGGCTACCCACAACACAAACCTCAACAATAAGGATGATTTGTACAAAGTTGATAGGTGGTTATTAAAAAAAAATTAAAAAAATTCTCTTGTTAGGGTTGAAGCTCAAAAATACTGCCTTATATACAGTTATGAAGGCGCTGCAACGGCAGGTTTTCAACTTAAACCTCAACACAATATACGTTGGGTTTAAATTTAACCGGTTGTCCGAAAGGAAACCACATTACTTAAAATTAGTTTTGGCCGAATACGGCAAAACGCTAGTCGAAACAATCGAGCTTAAAGCGCAGATTAACTGGCTCAAATGAAATGTGCAGTTGATCGTGTAAGCGATAAGGCAAACAAGCTCGAAAGATAAGACTAATACATATATTGCTTACGAGGATATTATTATGCGTAACTTAGACTTCACTCCACTATACCGTTCATTCATTGGTTTCGATCACTTAGCTTCAATGCTTGATAACGCTTCGCGTCAAGATAAATCAGCGGGCTATCCTCCATACAACATTGAGTTGATCGATGAAAACCATTACAAAGTTTCCATGGCTGTTGCAGGTTTCACTGAAGAGCAACTAGAGATCCGAGTTGAAAACAATCATCTAATTGTTGCTGGCAAAAAACCTGAACAACAAGAAGACAAACAATATTTATATAAAGGTATTTCAGAGCGTAATTTTGAACGTAAGTTCCAACTTGGCGACCACGTTAAAGTAATAGGTGCCGATCTTGAAAACGGTCTATTGCATATTGATTTAGAGCGCGAAATACCCGAGGCATTAAAGCCAAAAACGATAGCGATAAACGCAAAAAATCGCACGCTCGATGTAAAAGAGTAAAGGTCATTAACCTATAAACATAAAAAAGGCGCTAATTAAGCGCCTTTTTATTATTTGTGTTTAATTGACTCACCAAAAAAGTAGGTTTAGTCAATATAAGAACAACAATAGTCAACTACGCCTAACGCGTTAATTTTAAATGAAGAGTTTGCTGGCACTTCAAAAGATTGACCACCTTCATAACGTGTAAAACCTTCAGCGCCTTTCACTTGCACGTCTACTTCGCCTTGTAAAATTTCCATTAGTTCTTTTTTCTCAGTACCGAATTCATAGTCACCAGGCATCATAATACCTAATGTTTTTGCTTCGCCTGATTCAAACTTAACGGTACGGCTAGTGACTTTACCATCAAAATATACGTTAGCAGCTTTAACGACAGTTACGTTATTAAATTCACTCATGATGTTTCTCTTAGTTTCTAAAATTTGGCGGCAATACTAGACGCCATTTGAGATAAACCCAAGTATTTTTTGTTGCTTAAGCTATTTTAGTTAAGAAATATTAGTAGACTGATGAACATTAAACTCATGCTGCAAAAGAGTTATACAATGTTGAAATAAATTTCAATCTACAATAACCGGCTTTGCAAACATAAATGTTCGCTCACAAGGGTTGGGTTTGCTGGCTTGCAAACATAAATATTCGCCCACAAGGGTTGGGTTTGCAGGCTGGCAAACATAAATGTTCGCCCACAAGGGTTAGGCTTGCAGGCTTTTGCAAACATAAATGCTCACTCACAAGGTTGGGTTTGCAGGCTTTGCAAACATAAATGTTCGCTCACAAGGGTTGGGTTTGCTGGCTTTGCAAACATGAATGTTTTCCTAAAAGGCTAGGTTTGTTGAGCTTGCCAATCATCAAAGCTGGCATATTCGTATGATGCGCCTGCTTGCATGACTTGTGCTAAAACAGTGTAAGCAGCGACCCACGCGTCTTTAACCTGCGTTGTAAAGGCGGTACCTAACCCCTGCTCTAACGTCCACAACAAGGCTGCAGCAACGGTTGTATAGTGTTGCTGGCTAACACCATACACATTATGTCTGCGACCTAGTAACCAAACTGTTTCAGTAAGTTTATCTAACTGCTTAAGACCACGCACAACCGTTGTCAGCACTGTCATGAGCTTTTTGCCTTGTTCTTCAATATCCTCACTAAATAGTGAACGTAAACTAGGATCTAACTCAAACAGTTTGTTATAAAACAAATTTGCAGCATCTTTTGCTATAGGAACAACTTGTTCCCAACTTTGTTGAACAAGATTAATTTGTTGTGGTGTCATGGGTATCAACTCTTTTATCGCAATAGAGTTAATTTAGACCTAAACGATTGAATTATCGAGAAATGTATTAAAGGAAAAAATAAATAAAAAGGATTGTAATGAAGAGATGTGGCGTCCCATAGGGGATTCGAACCCCTGTTACCGCCGTGAAAGGGCGGTGTCCTAGGCCTCTAGACGAATGGGACGTCGCAAAAAAATTAAAACTTATATGCAAGGAGGCTAATGCATAAATAAGAGTGTTGGCGTCCCATAGGGGATTCGAACCCCTGTTACCGCCGTGAAAGGGCGGTGTCCTAGGCCTCTAGACGAATGGGACATCCAATTGCAAATTAAACATCACTTTTTCAATAGTTTAAAACTAACCGAAGAAGTGGCGTCCCATAGGGGATTCGAACCCCTGTTACCGCCGTGAAAGGGCGGTGTCCTAGGCCTCTAGACGAATGGGACGCTGTATAAAATGCGAAAATTAAAACCTAAATACACAGGAGGCTATTGTGTATAAAAGAGTGTGGCGTCCCATAGGGGATTCGAACCCCTGTTACCGCCGTGAAAGGGCGGTGTCCTAGGCCTCTAGACGAATGGGACGTCCGGTAAAACAACATTAGTAAAAATGGCCTAGATACTAATGCTTAAAGAAATTTGGTGGAGCTAAACGGGATCGAACCGTTGACCTCTTCGCTGCCAGCGAAGCGCTCTCCCAGCTGAGCTATAGCCCCAAATTTCTTCTACTATGAAAGTTTGGTTACCCTCCCCTTCAACGCGGGGCGCATAATATGCACCTCGCCCTTACAAGTCAATAGGTTTTTTGTAAGTTTTTTTAAGAATTTGCTCTTTGCGCAATAAATGCTAAAGCTTGGTCTATTCTTTGTACAGAGCGAGCCTTACCAATCAGGTTAAGCGTAATATCAAGCGATGGTGAATTCCCTGCTCCCGTTACCGCAACACGCAATGGCATACCGACTTTACCCATACCGACTTCCAATTCTTCTGCTGTCGCATTAATCGCGGCGTGGATCGCCTCTGGCGTCCAATCGTCTAATGCTTCTAATTTCGCTTTTACGACTTCAAGTGGCTGCTGGGCAACTGGACGTAAATGCTTTTTAGCGGCTTTTTCATCAAAGCTTGAAAAGTCTTCATAGTAATAGCGAGAGATCTCGACTAGCTCTTTTAATGTTTTTACCCGTTCAGCCTGAGCGCTAATCACATCTTCAATTGCAGGACCATTACTGGTATCCAATTTTTGATCATCTAAATGCCAAGCTAAATGCTCAGCCACTTCAGTTGCAGGCGTAGTTTTAATATAGTGTTGGTTTAACCAAACTAGCTTTTCGGTATTAAATGCCGACGCAGCCTTGTTAATGGCATCTAAGCTGAATAGGTTTTGCATTTCTTCCATAGAGAAGATTTCTTGATCGCCATGCGACCAACCAAGACGTACTAAATAATTAAGTAACGCTTGAGGCAAATACCCTTCGTCACGATATTGCATAACACTAACCGCACCATGACGCTTAGACAACTTAGCGCCGTCATCTCCTAAAATCATAGAAACATGCGCGTATTCTGGTACTGGAGCGTTTAATGCTTGTAAAATATTAATTTGGCGCGGTGTGTTGTTAATATGGTCTTCACCACGTACAACATGTGTAATGCCCATATCCCAGTCATCAACAACAACACAAAAGTTATATGTTGGGCTACCATCTGAACGTTGAATAATTAAATCATCTAATTCACTGTTAGCCACTTCAATTTCGCCACGAACATGATCGGCAAACTTAACGCTACCTTCTTGCGGATTGCGAAAACGAATAACAAAAGGTTTGTCTTCTGGGTAATCCGTGCGATCACGCCACACACCGGTATAACGTGGCTTTTCACCCGCAGCCATTTGCTTTTCACGCATGGCGTCTAATTCTTGTGGCGTACAATAACAACGATAAGCTTTACCTTCGGCTATTAATTGCGCGATAAGTTGCTTATAACGATCAAAACGTTGAGTTTGATAATAAGGGCCTTCATTCCACTCTAAACCTAACCATTTCATGCCTTCTAATATGGCATCAATAGCTTCCTGAGTTGAACGTTCAAGATCAGTATCTTCAATACGTAAAACAAACTCGCCTTGGTTTGCTTGCGCATACAACCAAGAATACAACGCAGTACGTGCACCACCTACGTGAAGGAAACCAGTTGGGCTAGGTGCGAAACGGGTTTTAATCGTCATTTTTTACCTTAATAAAAATTTTAATAGCTAATAGCGGGGTCGATATTGAACATCGCCCGAAATGTGGCGGTTATTGTACCAATACCGCCTTGATTTGCGAATCGCATATTCATGTAATTTTTCCAACCATTTTTTAAACAAGTTTGTTACATACGTATGCATGTTGCGATTTCGGCAAGGGAATCGATACTGTAATCAGACAATAAGATTTTAAGGTTTTAACTATGCTCGATATGCAACGCAAGCTAACCAAACCGTTTTACATGATGTTGAGTTTGCCTTCGACTGCAATGGGATTTGCACTATCTATTCAAATTGCCGCGCTAAGTTGGCTTTTGAGCACCCAACATAACTTAGATATTCATCAAATTGGTATTGTATGGGCAGCAGGTCCGGTGGCCGGTATTTTAGGCCAAGTTATCATCGGCTTTATTAGCGATAAAGTGTGGTTTTGGAATGGGCGCAGACGCCCCTTCATACTCATTGGGGGTTTCTTTGCGGCAATGTCACTGCTTGCCCTACCCAATATTGGCGTTATTTCGGACTCACTAGGGTTGGAAGGCGTTATGGGAATAGCCATTCTCGTGGCCTTGTCATTAGATTTATCCGTTAATATCAGTTTTAACCCGACACGTTCCATCATTGCTGATGTAACCGAAGAAGGAAAACCGCGCACTCTTGGCTACACCTGGATGCAAACGGTATCTGGCACTTTTGGTATGTTAGCTTATTTAATTGGCGCACAGGTGGGCAATATTACGCTCATCTATGTTGGCGTTTTTATTGTGCTGGCTTTTTCATTAATCCCACCCTTTTTTATTGAAGAGCCTCGCGAACTTGAATTAAAAGATGAAACCGATGAGCCTGAATCACGTAAGTTTGATTTTATGCAACTGATGAAAGACATCAAACCCTTGTGGGGCTTTTTAGGCTATTCAATTTACGCCTCCTATTTGCATTTATCTGGCGTCACCGTTGAATCAAACATTGGCGAGCTTATCGCTTTTGTGATCACCCTATTTTTTGTGTTTGAAACATTAGCCACTCGCGAAGAAGGAAAACCTAAAGAAGAAGCTGACCACATTGGCTTTAAAAAGATCCTAGCTGCACATTCTTTTAGTTGGATTGGCGTGCAAACCATGTTTGTTTTTACTTACGCATTTTTACAAGAAAAAATGCCACTGATGGAGTTGATCCCTGAATCCATTGCTAATTCAGGTAATGCCGAGGCAATTAAAACTGAAACGGATATGGTATTGGGGCAAATTATTTCTTATAGCTTTGCAGTGCTAAATTTTGTTGGGGCTTTATTACCTGCTTTTGTTTTAGGACCATTGGCTAACAAAATAGGTCGGATTAAAACTCATAGCTATGCACTGATTATAATGGCTGTCGCTTATGGCATTATCGGCTTTATGGGGACAACGCCAACCATGATGTATTTATTAATGGCAGTCGCTGGGATAGGTTGGGCCTCAATTATCAGTTTGCCGTTTGCAATCATGTCTGAACGCGTAGAGCAAGGTAAAATGGGCTTATATATGGGACTATTCAATTTATCTGTGGTGCTACCGCAATTAGTTGTCAGCTTAGGAATCAGCTTGTTCTTGAATCGAGTAGAAGATAAAAGCATGATTTTTATGGTTTGTGCCGTGTCCCTTGCTATTTCGGCTATTGCTTGGCTAGTCATCAAAGAAAACCCACACGGTCAGCCAGATCCGGCTGGTTTATCTGTCGGTGATAATCATTAGTATAGATTGATTGCTTGTAACTATTCAGCGTGTTTATAAATAGAATTGAATTTATCCCGCTGGTATAAAAAATTACCGTCATACCTGAGTATTCAGGTATCCAGCGCCTTTATTAAAGTAAACGGAGCTCACGTTTACTAAACAAAGTCACTAGATTACCGCATTCGCAGGTTTCTTGTTCCAGACGAAACCTAAGTACCTACGTCCTGTAGGCACGGCAAAGACGAGGTACTTAGCAATACTAAGGCGCGTAAAACAAATTACGCTGAGTAGATACGATTGCTTTAACTATCAGCTTTGACTTTAGACTGTGCCTGCATGAATGCAGGCACTAGGATGACGAGGTTAACGATTTCGTTTTTTAAAGTTCTTTTTACGTTCCGCTTTCTTGGCCGCCTTTTTTTCTCGCTCTATTTCTAATGCAGCTTCTTCTTGTTCCATCATGCTAGGCGTTTCCATTGAAATATAGCCAATTGTCGACTCTCGCAGCTCATTTATTACTATATCACCAGCTTGGTTCATCTCTACCCTACCGCCTGCTCGTAAACAGCCACGCTTTCGGCCAATAAGCTCAAGTGTGTCATAACCGGTATAGCCAAACTCATCTAAGCCGTAACGCGCTTTGAGCTTTTCTGGATAAGCTTCCATTAAATATTCGACGATATAGGTGCCAACGTCGTCAGATTCCATTGCGGTATCTTTAACCGCCCCTGTTGCGGCTAAACGATATCCTGAATTTTCATTCTCTACTTTAGGCCATAACATGCCAGGAGTATCGGATAACACTATGTCGTTTTCTAAACGAATGCGTTGTTGGGCTTTAGTCACGGCGGGCTCATTACCAGTTTTAGCAATGATACGATCCGCCAAGACATTGATTGTGGTTGATTTACCGACATTAGGTATGCCACATATAAGCGCTCTAAGTTGCTTACCGGCTTGTACTCGATGCGGTGCAAGCTGCTGACATAAATTTAATATTTGCTTGGTTTCAGCCGTGTTTTTAGCGCTAATTGCAATCGCTTTAGTCTCGGGCTGGCCATTAAAGTAATCTAACCACAATTGAGTTACCGCAGGATCCGCTAGGTCTTTTTTATTTAAAACCTTAATGAAGGGTTTATCACCGCGCAGTTTGGCAATCATTGGATTATTACTGCTATAAGGAATACGCGCATCCAACACTTCTATAATTACGTCGATAGTCGGCATAATTTCAGCGATTTCTTTTTGGGCTTTATGCATATGCCCCGGATACCAATTAACAGCCATTATTAATCCTAAAAACTCATCTGTATTTGCGCGGCATCATACCTAGCTAACCTAGTATTTGCCAAACTCAAAATTAATTTATCATCTTGATAGGGAATAAAGGAGAAAAACACCTCAATTAAAGTCGTTTTTTTGAGCGTTTCGTATGTGTTTTAGCCAAACAGTAAAAAAACGGTAAAAAACTCAATTTTTGTTGTTGACAGGTTTAGCTTCATCCCTATAATACCGCCCCACAAAGACGCAGAGTCTTCAAGTTGGGTGGTTAGCTCAGTTGGGAGAGCATCGCCCTTACAAGGCGAGGGTCACTGGTTCGAGCCCAGTACCACCCACCAATTTTACTCTGAACTTTGTCTGCTTATAGTGGGTGGTTAGCTCAGTTGGGAGAGCATCGCCCTTACAAGGCGAGGGTCACTGGTTCGAGCCCAGTACCACCCACCACTTTAAGCATCCCATTATTTACCACTTTGGCGGGTGGTTAGCTCAGTTGGGAGAGCATCGCCCTTACAAGGCGAGGGTCACTGGTTCGAGCCCAGTACCACCCACCACTTTTCTATTTATACCTTTTCTTATTATATTTATTTCCAATAAACAGACTTTTTTGTCTATTAGCTTTGTTGCACCAAATTATAAATAAGTAACTATTAATTCAGCATTTCAAGCAGCGAGTTTCTTACCTAACTAACTATCGATCGGGTTGTTGTAAAGCGAGACTAGGCTTCCGCCCCCCTGCTTTGTAGTATTGCTCTTTTAGACAGAAAGGTTTGCAGGCTCTGCAAGCATAAATGCTCACCCACAAAAACTTTCAATATCGGCTTACTCATCTTGTTGAATAGTCAAAGCGATCAGCTTTAGTTTTGTTATAACTTTGGCAAAGGCAAGCTGTATAAGTTAAAACCGTCATCGTTTAACTCTAAAATACTGCCCTGCGTATACCAATCACCTAATACGATTCGGGTGCCCCGCCCTTCACTTCTAGCATGGTTATGAATTTTTGGTCTGTGTGTGTGACCATGGATCATTAAATCGACTTGCCAATCGTCCATACACTGTGCAACCGCAGCTGTATTAACATCTAATTCATCCAACGCCATTTGGCTTTGTTTGTCTTGACTCGAACGACGTAGTTTTTGCGCTATTTTTAGTCGAGTTGCAAGCGGCAAATTACGTAATATAAAAAGCACAACGGGGTTACGAATAAAGGCCCGATACCTTTGATAGCCGACGTCGTCGGTGCACAAAGAATCACCGTGTAACAACAAGGTGCGTTGGCCATTTAAGTGGGTTATAGTTGGATCTTTAAGAAAGGTGATCCCTGTTTCATGGCAAAAAGCTTTACCCACTGCAAAATCACGATTACCTACCATAAAGTAAGTTTTGGTGCCCTGCCCAGTCAATCTTTGTAAACCTTTCTTAATCGGCACAAGCCATGATGAAGGATCGTCATCGCCTAACCAAAAGCAAAAAAAGTCGCCTAGAATATAAAGCTCGTCTGCCGGCTTAATGGTTTTTAGAAACTGTAAAAATAATTCGGTAATATCGGGACGATCTTGTTCAAGATGTAGATCAGAGATGAAATAGGTTGGCATGTATACTTAACGGTATTTGAGGTTCTTATCAATAATGACTACTGACAACAGGATAAGCCGGACGCGAACGTCCGACTCCAAAAATGATCTATTCAGCAACAGTCACTTTTTCAATGATAATTTCTTCAACCGGAACATCTTGGTGAAATCCAAAACTACCCGTTTTTACGCCTTCAATTTTTTGCACTATATCCATGCCTGCAGTCACTTTTCCAAATACCGCATAACCCCAACCGTCTTGTGTTTCAGAGCGGAAGTTAAGGAATGCATTGTCAGCAACATTAATAAAAAACTGAGCACTGGCTGAGTGTGGATCCATAGTACGCGCCATGGCTAACGTGCCAATCTCGTTTTTAAGACCGTTATTAGCTTCGTTCTTAATAGGATCACGCGTTTCTTTTTCACCCATGCCTGCTTCCATACCACCACCTTGGATCATAAAACCTTTAATCACGCGGTGAAAAATAGTGCCTTCGTAAAAGCCTTCTTTACAGTATTGTAAAAAGTTGTTTGCCGTAACCGGTGCGTTGTCAAAATCTAACTCGATTTGAATATCGCCCATATTGGTAGAAAAGGTGATCATAATAAAACATCCAATCATTAAAAGAGGCGCTATTCTAACCCTATGACATCTATATTCAAACCCATAAAACAGGTATACTCGCGGCAATTTTTTCAGTGATGATTAAGAGATCCGGTTGCATGTTGCAAATCTACAATACCCTAACACGCGAAAAGCAAAAATTTGAACCCATTAAAGCAGGCAAAGTAGGCCTATATGTATGTGGAGTTACCGTATATGACCTATGTCATATTGGTCATGCACGTACGTATATTGCATTTGATAATATGGTTCGCTTTTTACGTTTTAGTGGCTACGACGTCACTTACGTGCGCAATATTACCGATGTAGACGATAAAATCATCAAGCGTGCCATTGAAAATAATGAATCGTGCGAAACACTAACCGAACGCACTATCGGCGATATGCACCAAGACTTTGATTCGTTGAACTTGCTACGCCCTGACATTGAGCCTCGTGTTACCACACACATGCAAGAAATTATCGACATGGTGGCAACCCTCATTGAGAAAAATCATGCCTATATTGCCGGCAGTGGTGATGTATTGTTTGATGTATCGAGTTTTGCTGATTACGGTAAACTTAGTGGCCAAGATTTAGAACAACTACAAGCGGGTGCGCGTGTCGACGTTGACGACACCAAACGTAACCCATTGGATTTTGTTTTATGGAAAATGGCTAAAGTTGGCGAACCAAGCTGGCAATCACCTTGGGGCGATGGCCGCCCCGGTTGGCATATTGAATGTTCTGCCATGAATGCTAAAGAGCTAGGCGCTCATTTTGATATTCATGGTGGTGGCTCTGATCTCGCTTTTCCACACCACGAAAATGAAGTTGCACAAAGCTGCTGCTCACTAGATACGCCTTATGTTAATTACTGGATGCACTCAGGCATGGTACAAGTTGACTCAGAAAAGATGTCTAAATCACTGGGTAACTTCTTTACTATTCGCGAAGTACTCAATAAATATGATGCTGAAACCACACGCTTTTTCTTAACAACGGGCCAATATCGTAGCCAGTTAAACTACTCGACTGATAATTTAGATCAAGCTCGCGCCTCAATGGAGCGAATTTATACAGCATTACGTGATATAGATATTGCCGATGTTAAGTTAGATACCGCTAACCCATATGTAGAAAAGTTTGTAGCGGCTATGAATGATGACTTTAATACACCAGAAGCTTTAGCTGTGTTATTCGAGTTAGCCAAAGACCTGAACGTAGCTAAACAAGAAAACAACGACAATACAGCCGAATTAGCATCAATATTGAAAGGGTTAGGCGGATTGTTAGGTTTATTACAACAAGATCCTAATCAATTCTTACAAGGCGGTGGAAACGACGACGAAGTCGCGTTGATAGAATCGTTGATCCAACAACGTAAAGATGCCCGAGCCGCAAAAGACTGGGCAAAAGCTGACGAAGCGCGCGACAAATTAAATGAACTCGGCGTAATAGTAGAAGATAAAGGTGGTGTAACTAGCTGGCGCAAAAAATAACCTAGTTTTCACGCTTTAACCGGTTTATCGCTACTGCGGTTAAACCGGTTTCGCTTCTGCCGACCTCACAGGCGACGTTTCAATCTTGTTCTTTACTTGACCTTTGCGATTAATTTAGCAAGGCTATCGTTTTCTAAACACTCGCAATACACCCACAAACAAGCCGACGAGCTACCTAAATAATACAGCTTCTTTTCTAAACCATATCGCGGTAAATGCCACTAACACGCCGGAAACGAGTAGCTGCCCTAGCCAAATAAAGCTAATTAGCGCCCAATCAAAGCCACCTTTTAAAATTTCTTTTATTGCTAACGCAATATTAGTAATAGGTACCATCGCCCATTGCCAATCCAAATTAATCCCTGGCAACATAGCAATAATCAAAGGCGCAAAGACCAAAAATGACAAGGGCGCCATGTAATTTTGCGCCTCTTTATAACTACGAGCATAAATGGATATACTCAAAACCAAAGCTGAAAAAAACAAAATTAACGGAATAAGCATAATTAGCGCTAAACCTAAATCGACCAAGCCTAACGTTCCAACCACTTTCGACACGGCTTCTACCGCCATGGCCTGCGCAAAAATAAAACCCCATAATCCAAGACTAACCAAAGCCATTACGCCAGATAAAAAAGACGTGGTCATAATAGTTAGCATTTTACCTAGCACTAACTCCAAGCTGGTTACCGGAGCAATCAACAGCGACTCTAATGTGCCTTTTTCTTTTTCACCCGCACCTAAATCTATCGCAGGATACATAGCCCCCATTAAACAAAGCGGCAGTAAAATATAAGAGATCATCCCCCCTAATTTTGTGCCTAAACTTTCTTTGGCTTTTGCAATATCAACCTTGACCAAGTGAATTGGCTGGATCAACCCTTGATGCTGCTCCTGAGCCAAACCGAGTGCATTTAATTTTTCACTGGTTAGCTGTTGATTGTATTGTTTGATCACCCTATTAACACGTCGCCAAACTGAGCTGGTCAATTCAGCATTATTAAAATGCAAATGCCACTCACTCTGTTGATGTTCAGATAAACGTTTTGCAAAAACATTACCGACTTCCAGAACAAAATCGACCTTGCCAGAACGAACCAAGGTTTCCCAATCCGCCTTAGATGTCATGCCTTGCTCGGGTTGATAAGCTTTAAAACCACTTTCGTCATTAAATAACTTAACAAAAGCTGGAGCTTGCTCGGCATTAGCAATGTAGTAACTCAATACACGAGTTTGCTCTTGTTTCACCGTTTTAGCGGCAAAAAAAGTAATGGTGCCAAATAGTGCAGGAAAGATAAACAAAGGCAACGCAATGATAAAAACTAAGGTTTTTTTATCACGAATGAGTTCTTTTAACTCTTTAAAGTATATCGCCTTGATCATAATTACTCCTCCCCGCTAGCAATTGGCTGATTGTCATCTGCCATTATTGATAATATGGCTTGTTGCAATATCGTTTGCTGCGTGTACTGCGTTAACTCTTGAATAGTACCTTCAAAACAAGTTTGTCCTTGATGGATAACACATATTCTGTCACACAAACGCTCAACCTCCGCTAAATGATGAGTCGAGAATATAACCGGCACGCCCTGCTGCTTTAACTTTTCAATAAAACTTAGCACGACTTCACTGGCCGCAATATCCAAGCCGGTTGTCGGCTCATCCAGTATCACAAGTTTAGGTTCGTGGATCACCGCGCGAGCAATCGCAATTTTTTGTTTCATGCCGGTTGAGTAATCAACAAAACGCCGGTCAATAAACTTGGCAAGATCCAGTTGCTCAATTAGCTGTTCTAAGCGCCCATTAAACTGCTGTTTTTCAACACCAAACAATTGAGCAAAGTAAGCCAAATTTTCACGTCCTGTTAATCGCTCATAAAGCCCTGTTGAACCAGAAAGGAAACCGATTTGTTTGCGTATAGCAAGCTTGTTCTTATGAGCATCTAAGCCGTCATACAACACTTGTCCACTATTGGGCTGTAAAGCCGTCGACAAGGTTCGCAACATGCTGGTTTTACCCGCACCATTGGCGCCGAGTAAACCTAACACTTCACCTTGTTTACAATGAAAACTGACATTATTAAGGGCATGAAAATGACGACCTTTAACACGGGGATCAGACTTAGCAACTTGGTTAACAAGCTTGGCATCTTTCAGCGGAAAGTGCTTACTGACATTGTTGACTTCTATCATTGACGTTTTAGTATTCCGTTATTATTGCGCCATACTCGCAAACGTAACTAAAAACTACAATACAAAAATTAGATGCAACTGATGAATAACTTCTTTTCTACGTTTAAATATATAGCCACACGCCCAAAGTTTGCGTTTCAGCAATTGGATAACAATAGTGCCAAAGGTTGGCAGCCCCTATTGTTAATCTTACTTACCATTAACTTATTTTGGTTTGGTTATTTTAATTATATTGACCTTGACTGGCTTCACCAACAGCAACTCAATCTTTATGCGAGTAATGTCAGCCCAGCGGAAGTCGAGCAATTAAAAGTGGCCTTGCCAAATGGCGAAGCGGTTAAAAACAGTATTATGCTCACCAGTACCCTATTTTTGCTGTTTCACGGTTTATTGCTAGCCACCATACTCAATGTATTAACCAAACTCGATGAAGAAAACGTAGACGGCTTTACCGATTGGTTATCTCGTTCTTGGTGGACAATGTTGCCTCTAGTGCCACAACTGCTGTTAGCTCTTTTAGTTTTATATGGTATGGGCAGTGATAAAGTAATGTATCAAGACTTGTTTATTACATCGTTAAATAAACTACTGGAGCTGGAACAAGGCCATATGTTTTATGTATTTGCCGAAGGGTTCGATGTATTTTCCATTTGGTCCTATATTTTATTATTTTATTTAGTCGCTACTAAAACTAAATTAGCGACAAGCACTTGCTTAACCATTAGCTTAGTGCCGCTAGTCGTCGAAATAGCCATTAGCTATTTAATGAGCTAAGCAATTAATGGCTAAAATACCCCTGCCATGCTTGCTATTTAAACGAATTGGCTGATTTTTCAGCAAGCAGTGAAATAATTTAAATTTACTGCTTGCAACGAAAACATCATATCGTTAATATGCGCTCCGTCTTCAGAGATAGTCCTATCTCTTGTGTACGACCGTAGCTCAGTTGGTTAGAGCACCACCTTGACATGGTGGGGGTCGGTGGTTCGAGTCCACTCGGTCGTACCAATTTTACTTCTAGTAAATAATCCTTCGTTTTTTAATACCCAACTCTTATCTTTTGTTGACTTGTAACTATTACTTATCTCACGCAGTGATTTACTAGCCATCTTTAAGTTACCAATGTAGACGAGCATTTATGCTTGTTGAGCCTGCAAGCATTTTTCACCTAATAAATCTTATTAATTTTGTAACTACTCAGCGTGTTTATAAATAGAATTGAATTTCTTCCGCTGGTATAAAAAATTACCGTCATACCTGAGTATTCAGGTATCCAGCGCCTTTATTAAAGTAAACGGAGCTCACGTTTACTAAACAAAGTCACTAGATTACCGCATTCGCAGGTTTCTTGTTCCAGACGAAACCCAAGTACCTACATCCTGTAGGCACGGCAAAGACGAGGTAATTAGCAATATTAAGGCGCGTAAAACAAATTACGCTGAATAGATACTTAATTTTTCACTTATAGGGGATTAACCAGCCTACAAAATAGAAACGAAATAACAAAGAAGATAAATATGTTGAAAGATAAGCAGCCTTTTCTCCCCCCAGAGTCGAGGCCGCTCATCAGTCAGGTCAACAAGTAGTTAACCTCATGGTGTACGGTGTAAGTAGTGTCAGCCTTACTTCAACTACTTATAAAAAACTCCTCCCAAAAAGTTTCAACGCACACCTCAATACCACCCTAATTCACTTGGGAAACACGACATTGCGTTAAAGTTGTATCAGGGACGATACTGATTCTGTATACGGAGCGATCAGCGTTGCCGATCAAATCCGTTAAAAAGTGAGTATGTATGATGCGGGAACTAAAAATGTAATCACAAGCTCAGACGCCATTGTCTGTTAACATTCTCACCAAAGTAGTGAGAAAAGACCACAATCCCCGTAAAGGTGCACCATTCTCATACATTACTGACCAACACTCAACATTTTCTATGGATATTTTAGTTATTTCTTAAAACTATAATGGTGGTCGTTGCGTATAAAGTATGAAAGAGATAATTCGTTTAAATTTTTACAACAAAATTTAAACCATTGACGAGTATCAATCCTTGATGAACCTGCAAACCAAATCTTTGTAGATGAGCATTTATGCTTGTAGAACCTGTAAACCAATTCCCTTGTAGGCGAGCTTTTAAGCTTGCAGAGCCTGCAAACACAACCTTCGTAGACAAACATTTAAACTTGCAGAGCCTGCAAACATAACCTTTGTAGATGTCCATTTATGCTTGTAGAACCTGCAAACCAATTCCCTTGTAGACAAACATTTAAACTTGCAGAGCCTGCAAACCAAATCCTTGTGACGAATATTTATAATTATTGAAGCTGCAACAAGATTGCATGAAATTAACCTAATCTAGCTAGGTAACTTGGCTATCACAGCAAAGGACTGTATATATCTAAACTGCAATGACAACTGAGCTAATAATATTCTATAGTTATTAAATAAGCTGAACATACAACTTACAGTCATACAAAAACAACCACCAACAACAACCCAATAAATGGTAAACAATGAACAACAGTTTTAAACATATTTGTCTCGCGTCTTTCACGATTATAGGATTACTGGCTTGCAACGACCATTCAACAACAGAAAAAAACACGTTACCTCAACCTAAAACACCTGTGCAAACAACAAATGCGATTGATACTACGCATAAGGCCGATACCCAAGCAATACAGCTTTTTGACGAAATTTTTGAAGCTCAGTTAGCAAGAAGTCCGATGTATTTAACTTACCTTGGTAGAAAGACTGACCAAGATAAATGGGATGACTTAAGTGATGCTTATCAATTAGACACTCACAAACTCAATCAGTCGTTACTTGCAAAGCTGCAACGCATTGAAAAACAGGCACTAAGCCCTTCAGTACAGTTAAGTTATACCCTGCTGGAAAATCAATTACAGAATGACATTGATGACTACCAATGGCGATTGCATAGTTACCCGGTTAATCAAATGTGGGGCACTCATACACAAGTGCCTTCCATGTTAATTAATCAGCATAAAATAGATACCATTGACGATGCCAAGGCGTATATAAGCCGAATAAACAAGGTGAGTCATTTATTTGATCAATTAATTATCGGCTTAGATAAACGAGCAGAAGCCGGCATTATTGTGCCTAAATTTGTATTTAAGCATGTTATTGCTACTAATGAAAATATCGCGAGCGGTAGCCCTATATCTGAGGGAAAACCCAACCCAGTTTGGCTAGATTTTACAACCAAGTTAGACAAACTGTTTGCAGGGCAAGACGCTTCAAGCCACGTACAGAAACAAACGTTACTGGCACAAGCTGAAATTGCGTTAAAAGAATCGTTTGCGCCAGCTTATAAAAAGTTAAACACCTATTTAAGCAAATTAGAAAACCAAGCCGACGACAAAGATGGTGTATGGAAATTGCCGAATGGCGACGCTTTTTACCGCAATGCATTAGCGCGTACAACCACAACTAACTTAACCGCAGAACAAATCCACAACATCGGCCTTGCAGAAGTAAAACGCATACATGAAGAAATGCGCCAAATTCAACATCAAGTTGAGTTTAACGGTACGCTGGCTGAATTTATGCAATTTGTTAAAACCAACAAGTCATTCTTTTATGCCAATACACCGGCAGGAAAAAGCCAATATTTAGCCGAAGCGACTCAACTAATTGATGACATGAAACTTAAATTACCTGAACTGTTTTCAACTTTGCCCAAAGCCGACATCATTGTGAAAGCGGTTGAAGAATATAGAGAACAATCAGCAGGTAAAGCGTTTTATCAACGCCCTTCAGAAGACGGGAAACGTCCTGGTACTTACTATGCCAACTTATACGATATGCAAGCCATGCCAACCTACCAAATGGCCGCACTTGCTTACCATGAAGGCTTACCAGGTCACCACATGCAGATTGCGATAGCACAAGAACTTAAAGACGTACCCAAATTCAGACGCTTTGGCTTTTATACCGCCTACACAGAAGGCTGGGGACTTTACTCAGAATATATTCCAAAAGAGATCGGTTTTTATCAAGACCCCTACTCTGATTTTGGCCGTTTAGCGATGGAACTGTGGCGAGCATGTCGCTTAGTAGTCGACACAGGAATACACGCTAAAAAGTGGACACGCCAACAAGGGATTGACTACTATCTTGCCAACACGCCAAATGCCGAATCGGATGCTATAAAAATGGTTGAGCGCCACATTGTTATGCCATCGCAAGCAACCGCTTATAAAATAGGCATGATGAAAATATTAGAGTTAAGAGAAAGCGCAAAAGCCAAGTTAGGTCAAAAGTTTGATATTAGAGCTTTTCACGATGTGGTATTGAAAAACGGCGCCATCCCTTTGGATGAACTTGAAAAACAAGTTGATAACTGGGTGTTAAAAACGCTTTGACCGTAAGCCATATAAAAATGCCGAGCATTGCTCGGCATTAAATAGTTAAGAGATTAAGAAAAGTATCTTAGTTTATGTAACTTGGTCAATTAGCCCAATAAACCTAAAACAGCGCCAGCATTTTGATTAGATTGCTGCGCGACAATAGAAGCGGCTTGGCTAGCCACGTTATTGGCGACATTTTCAGACGCGGCGGCGGCATAATCAGTATCTTGAATACGCGAGCGTGAAGCTTGAATGTTTTCATTCGCTTGCGACAAATTATTAATATTCGACTCAAACGCATTTTGCGCGGCTCCTAATTCACCGCGCTGTAAACTAACAAACTCACTTAAACCATCTAACGCCACAATAGCTGACGCCACACCGCCAGGAGCTGTTACATCAATATCACCTAAACCAAGCGAAGCCGTTTGCGCAGCTAAATTAGATGTGCCAATGGTACGGGTATCACCCGCATTCGATCCTGTTTGAAACGTAAATTCATTGTCGCCAGTGAATAACGATTGACCATTAAATTGCGTTTGTTCAATGGTTGCTTGAATATTACCTTGCAACGCGGAAATTTCTGATTGAATAGCTTGGCGATCAGCATCGGTTAATATGCCACTACCCGCTTGAATAGTAAGCTCGCGAATACGCTGAGTATCTTCACCTATACCGGCTAATGCGCCATCAGCCGTTTGTGCCAACGAAACACCATCGTAAGAGTTACGAATAGACTGTTGATAAGCGTTAGACTCAGCCGTTAAACGCTCAATGATCTGCTGTGCAGCCGCACCATCTGCCGCACTATTGATCTTTTTACCTGAAGATAACTTTTCAAGATTCTTTTCTTGCTTCTCGCGGATCTGATCCAAAAAGCTAGTGTTAGTTCCAGTAGAAATATTATTTATTGCCATCACCTACTACCCCTAGTAAGTCAATACCTATTAAGTATAGTAAAGCTCAGCCATTGATCAATCAATGGTTAAAGATTAATTATTGAGCAATACGTCAATAATTTTAGTTTGTTCCTGTTTATCCAAATAAGGATGCATGGGTAAACTAATGACAGTGGCAGCCAATTTTTCTGCATTCTGGAGGCTTGTATAAAGCTTATTACCTTGAAATACAGACTGTTGGTGCATACACGTTTGATAATAAACAGCCGACGGTATGTCGTACCGTTTCAGAAGCTGTTGTAACTCAGGTTGGTGTTCTACTTGTAAAGTATATTGTGCCCAGCTACTGCCAAAAGTTTGCGGTATGGTAGGCACAAAAAATTTATCCGATAGCGCTGAATGATAGTTATTAGCGACTCTATTTCTCGCAGCTAATTCATCATCAAACACAGCCAATTTTTCTAGCAATATTGCGGCTTGGATAGTATCGAGACGGCTGTTTAAGCCTATTCGAACGTTATCGTATTTATCACGTCCTTTACCGTGTACTCTCAATGATTTGAGCTTTTCACTATATTCGTCGTTGTCAGTGAAAATAGCGCCACCATCACCGTAGCAACCTAATGGTTTGGCCGGAAAAAAGCTGGTAGTGGCGATATCACCAAAGCTCCCAGCTTTTTTGCTATTAATCGCACCGCCAAAACCTTGTGCTGCATCTTCTATCACTAATAAATCATATTGTTTAGCAATCCGGTCGATGGCTTCGTAATTGGCGGGCAATCCGAACAAATCAACTGAAATCACCGCTTTTAGATTTAACTGACTTTCCTGTTTTACCGCGTTGATAGCAGCTTCTAAACTCTGTGGTGATAAATTAAAAGTATCTAGCTCAACATCAACAAAAATAGGGGTTGCACCCGCTAAAGCAATCACCTCAGCACTGGCAAAAAACGTAAATGTTGGAACAAAAACCGCATCACCCGCTTTCACATCAAATGTCATTAACGCCAGTTGCAATGCATCGGTTCCGTTGGCACAAGTAATTGTGTGTTTAACCCCAACATACCGACTAAGCTGCGCTTCAAGCTCAGTTACTTCAGGGCCAAGTATATATTTACCATGTTCTAATACGGTTTGAATACGGTTATCAATTCGAGCCTTAAGTGATTGATATTGCGCTTGTAGATCAATAAATTGCATAAAATAGCCAAGGTAGAATTAAGACTCTGTCAGTTTAACGAGTTTATTGTGTTTTAGCTGATAAATACTGCCAGTATGTGAACAGCGCGCTTCAGCCTCCCCCACTAAGGGCAACTCTAATTGCTCGCCAAATTCACTCATCCAACCGATTTGTTTGGCGGGAACACCTACTACGAGCGCATAATCAGGAACTGATTTATTAATCACCGCCCCGGCACCAACAAACGCATATTTACCAATGGTAACACCACACACCACAGTACAATTAGCCCCTAGCGTTGCGCCTTGCTTAACCAGTGTATCTCTGTATTCCGATTTACGCTCAATCGCAGAGCGAGGGTTATAGACATTAGTAAAAACCATACTGGGACCACAAAATACATCGTCTTCTAGATAGACGTTATCGTATACAGAAACATTGTTCTGAATTTTGCAGTTATTGCCAATTTCAACTTTATTGCCAACAAACACATTTTGCCCCAACGAGCATTTTTCACCAATTTTTGCACCGCCACAAACATGCACAAAATGCCAGATCCGGCTACCGGCTCCGATTTTCGCACCTTCATCGACAATGGCTGATTCGTGAATAGAGATGGTCATTTAGTTTACTCGTGATAAAAATGGATGGGACAACCCAGTTGGCGTAACTGTTGAAGCAGCTCGAATGTTTTCAACAGTGGTAACACAATGCCGAGCATCTTCAATGCCATAGCCGTTACCCGCCAGAATCTCTTGATAACTAACCGTGTGTAAATCAGTAAAGCCGCCGGAAAACTCAATTTCATCACCGTCAACTGTTATGGAACGAAAAGTCGTTTGTTTACCTATGACAGAATCGGGTAAATCAGTTGCATCAATTGATAAAAACCAAGGTACTTGCGCCTTTTCATATTCAAGATAACCGCAGGCTTTATATTCATCGACATAGTGAACTTCACTTTTTACCAAATCACCAAATATAAAATGCAACATATCAAAAAAATGCACCCCTATATTTGTTGCAACACCGAAAGACTTTCGCGGATCGCCCTTCCAGCTCTCCATATACCATTTACCGCGAGACGTAATATAGGTTAATTCAACTTGGTGCTTACCCTCGATAGGTTGCTTCGCTACTTTTTCTTTTAATTTTAAGATAGCTTGGTGATGTCTTAATTGTAATATGTTGTAAACGCGTTTCCCCGTTTCTTGCTCAACGATAGCTAAATCGTCAAGTAGTTCGGAGGTAGGCACTAAAGGCTTTTCACAAATAACATCACAACCCAATCGTAAAGCGGCAGTAATATGTGAGTGATGTAAGTAATTTGGCGAGCATACCGCTACGTAATCCAATTTTGTTTCACTATTACGGGCCAAATGATGTGCAAAGTCATAAAAACGTTCAAACTCGGTAAAAAATTCACTCTGAGGTGAAATACTATCGATAATACCGACAGAATCATTTTTATCGTAACACACCGACAAATGGTTGTTTGTTTCTTTAATCGCTTTCATATGGCGCGGTGCGATGTAACCAGAAGCGCCGATTAACGCAAAATTTTTACTCATACTTTATTAGGCTTTTATTAAATTAGGAGAGGCTTTTTTGTAGTAACCACGCGTATCGATAAGTAATTGACTGTGCTTCAAAATAAGGTCGAAATCAAATGCGTCATGCGCGGTTGCCAAAACAACAGCATCAAAAGATGCAATAACATCAGGAATTAAATCAACACTACATAACTCAAAGTTATACTTTCTTAGTTTTGGAATACATTCAACATGCGGATCAGAATATTCAACAAACGCCCCTTTCTTTAACAGTGCATCTAACAACTGTAGCGAAGGCGACTCACGCATATCATCAACATTCTTTTTATAAGCCATGCCGAGAATCAAAACTCGGCTGCCGTTAATCGCTTTTTTATGGGTATTTAACGCATCCGCGACCTTATCAATAACCCAGTTTGGCATGGCTGAATTCACTTCGCCCGCTAACTCAATAAACTTAGTGTTTACACCGTACTCACGCGCCTTCCAAGTAAGATAGAAAGGATCAATTGGAATACAATGCCCACCAATACCTGGGCCGGGATAATAAGCAGTAAAACCAAATGGTTTAGTTGCTGCGGCATTAATGACCTCGTGAATATCAATCCCCATTTTATCCGCAAC
Source organism: Saccharobesus litoralis (assembly GCF_003063625.1). Lineage (NCBI taxonomy): Bacteria > Pseudomonadati > Pseudomonadota > Gammaproteobacteria > Alteromonadales > Alteromonadaceae > Saccharobesus > Saccharobesus litoralis. Next base: position 4,242,334 of record NZ_CP026604.1, read on the forward strand.
TATTTTCATTTCATTGACTAAGCCAATGTTGACCGCGCGGTGAATATTTTCAAGTAACTTAGTCATTTCTGCCGCTTTAGTACTTGATACTGGCACAACTTTGTCTATTGCATGTTGATAAAGGGCAATCCCCACGTCTAAACAAGCTTTAGTGTGGCCACCAACCACTTTTGGTATACTTTGGGTGTCAAAATGCTGATTTCCAGGGTCCTCACGTTCTGGTGAATATACAAGGTAAACGTCTTCACCTACTTTCAAACCCTGACGCTCAATAATTGGCAGCAACTCTTCATCCGTTGTACCGGGGTACGTTGTGCTTTCTAGCGATACAACCTGCCCTTTACGCAAATAAGGAGCAATAGTGCGCATAGTATCTAATACGAAACTAAGATCAGGCTCTCGATATTTATTAAGTGGCGTAGGTACACACAAAATGATGGCATCACAATCTGTAATATTTGTAAAATCACTAGTCGCCACAAAACCACTTTTAACCGCAGCACTTATAGTTTCATTTGAAATATGTTCAATATGAGTTTGCCCAGCATTTAAGCTATCAATAACGCTATGTGCGACATCAAAACCAATAACCTTAAAACCAATATCTGCATAACGAATAGACAATGGCAAACCAACGTAACCTAAACCTACAATGCCAATTTTGGCATCTTTGGCTAAAAACAAATCTAAAATTTTATTAATCATAAATAGCAAAAAAAGCGCTGAGTTATATATTTATCGGAGCTTATCGACCAAACTTGAAACGATTAACTCAGCACTTTTGCCATCGCCGTACAATTTGTCGTGATATTGAGTAAAAGGAAGATTGATATTTTTCATTGTGCGATAGCTTGTAAGCAGTTCAGATGGTGATGTCAGCTTATTAAAGCCTAAATCGCATAGCTCTTTCCATTCGGTTTCATCTCTAACTGTAATACAAGGTTTACGATGGAAAAAAGCTTCTTTTTGAACACCACCAGAGTCAGTAATAATAAGTTCACTGTGTTTTTCTAGCCACACCATTTCTAAGTAACTAACAGGCTCAACAATTTTAATATTATTAGCAAGGTTAATTCCGAGCTTGTTAATTTTATTGGCTGTTCGCGGGTGTAACGGCATTACAATTAATTCATTAACTTGCCCTAACCCATCAAAGATAGCTCGTAATACAGAGTCATTATCCGTGTTTTCGGCTCTATGAATGGTAGCTAGACAAAAATGCTGATGTCCAACTGTATTGTCAAACCAGGTGGGAGCATAACATTTCTCACCAAAATAAAGTGCAGCATCAAACATAACATCGCCGACTTGTATGACTTGATTTGACGGTATGCCCTCTATTGAAAGCTGGTTAGTTGCTGCTTCCGTTGGAGTAAATAACCAATTTGATGCATGGTCCGTTAAAATACGATTTAACTCTTCTGGCATTTTACGATTAAACGAACGTAAACCGGCCTCAACATGGGCTACAGGTATATGCAACTTCGCAGCGGCTAATGCGCCAGCTAAAGTTGAGTTAGTGTCGCCGTAAACCAATAAGGCATCTGGCTTTTCATCTATCAACACCTTTTCAATTCCAGCTAACATTTTCCCTGTCATGTCACCATGTAATCCACCACCGACACCTAAATTATACTTAGGCTCTGGAATACCCAGTTCATCAAAAAACACTTGGCTCATGTTTTTATCATAGTGTTGGCCTGTATGGAGAATAACCTCAGATACCTGCTGAGAATGAGTTGCATTTAATAATTTTATAGCCCTACTAACTGTAGATGCTTTAATGAATTGCGGTCTTGCTCCAACAACAGTCAAAATCTTAATCAAAATAACTTCCTAATCGGGAAAACTTTGTTCTTGTTAACTCTCTTATCGTAACAATTTCCCTTCACTTTAAAAATAACTAAGTAAATCAAGTAATTTAAACACTTTCAAATCAACTAGCATCAGTTTACTATTTTCTCACTGAGATGATTTATACATACTGAATTAAAAACATACACCTATTGCTTAATAACTTAGCAACTAACACCTGATTTTAAATTTATACCAAAAATCTTAAATACCAAAAAACAAACCTTCAACTTTTAGAGAACTACATGGAGCTAAAAAACAAAAGATTACTAGTTATTGGTGGTGCAGGTTTCATCGGAAGCCATATAGTAAAAGAATTGCTAAAAACTAGCGTGCAAGAAATAATCATCTATGACAATTTTACGCGAGGAAAAAAAGAGTTTATTGAAGAATCGTTAAAAGACCCTAGGTGTAACATATATCCTAACGGCGGTGATATTAGAGATATTGATATTCTCAATGACGCGATGCAAGGCATTGATGGCGTATTTCATTTAGCTGCGATGTGGTTGTTACATTGCAATGATTTTCCTAGAACAGCTTTTGAAGTAAATGTTCAGGGTACATTTAATGTTTTGGAAGCATGCGTAAAAAATAACATTCAAAAATTAGTATTCTCTTCATCAGCTTCTGTTTATGGAGATGCCGTTGAAGTTCCTATGACTGAAAACCATCCTTTTAATAATAAGAATTTTTACGGTGCGTCAAAAATCTCTGGAGAAGCCTTATGCAGAGCTACCAGTGATAGGTTTGGACTTGATTACGTTGGACTTCGCTACATGAATGTTTATGGTCCAAATCAAGCTCAAACAGGAGCTTATACCGGTGTTATCCCTATTATGCTAAACAAAATTGAAGCTAATGAACAAATAATAATAAACGGAGATGGCACTCAAGCTTATGACTTTATACACGTTTCAGATGTAGCAAAGTGCAATATCTTGGCAATGCAAGCAAAAACTAAAGACGAGTTTTACAATGTGGGTACAGGAAAGCAAACAAAAATAAAAGATTTATGCCAGTTAATTTTAAAATTAAAAGAATCTAATTCAGATGTCTGCTATCAACCATATTCAGATAACGATTCTAGAAGACTAGTTCAAAACAGGATAGGTTGTGGGGAAAAAGCCCTGCACGATCTTGGTTTTAAATATCAAATTCAATTAGAAGAAGGCCTTCAACAATTAATTGAGTGGCGAGATAAAGATTAAAACTTTTCAGATAATAACCGATAGATAATTAATAGCCATTTTAGTAAAAAATAATGTCCCAGAAATTTTTATTGTTGTACAACATATTCAGTACGCCAAATGCGCAAACCATCAGCGACCACATTAGATCATTTGCTAAATATTCAAAGTTTGAAATATGTTCTGAGAATATGTTTGATAGCAATGGGGAAAGAATAGCGAATCTTTCAAATTACACGGGAATAATTTTTCATTACTCTTTGTTTGGTTCATATCCTTTTAAGCTGCCTCCTTCAATCATAAAAGCTCTGAGTCAATATAGCTGCAAGCTAAAAATTGCGTTTTTTCAAGATGAATATCAATATTGTCAGCAAAGATTTCAAATAATCAAAGACCTTGGAATCAATTGCATTTTTAGTTGTTTTGAACCAAACAACTTTGGAAAAATTTACGGTAATAACACAAATGTAGAGCACATCTATCCGACCTTAACTGGGTATGTAGACGAGAAGCTAATAAGTGTTGCAAAATCTCACTATAGCCATATTGAAAAAGACATTGATGTGAGTTATCGCGCAAGAGAGCTAAAATATTTTATGGGTAAAGGAGCGCGAGAGAAGTTTCTAATAGGTGAACAGTTTAAATCTTCACCATACACAGACGGCCTTATAATGGATATTTCTTCGCGAGAAAAAGACAGATTGTATGGAGAGGATTGGCTCAAGCTACTTGCTCGATCGAAGGCAACACTGGGAGTTGAGTCTGGTGTGTCTATTGTAGATTTATTTGGTGAAGTAAAGCCGCTCATTGATGAAGTATTGGCAATGACCCCAAATGCGAGCTTCGACCTCGTGCATGATAAAGTACTACACAAGTTTGAAAACAATATTTATTACCGTGCAATTAGTCCTAGGTTATTTGAGTGTACTGTATTCAAAACACTCCTTATTTTATTTGAAGGGCATTATCAAGGAATTATCGAACCCGACAAGCACTACATACCTCTTAAAAAAGACTTTTCTAATATAAAAGAAGTAGTAGATAAACTTTCAGATCAACACTTTACGAAACAAATTGTCGAGAATGCATACAACGAACTAATTAATTCTCAGAAATATAGCTATAAAAATTTCATTAAACAATTTGACGATATTGTTAAAGAGTTACTAAACGGTAAATAGATACTATGTGTGGAATAGCAGGCGCAATTAGCTTAATACAACAACCCATCCCAAAATTGGACAAAAAGCTAAACGTAATGAGCGATTTAATCGCTCATAGGGGACCAGATGCAAAAGGGGAATGGTTTACAGATTCAGGTACAGTAGGGTTAGCACATCGCAGGCTATCAATTATTGATCTTTCATCACACGCAAACCAACCATTACAAGGACCTGGAACGAACACTGTTGTATGCTTTAATGGAGAAATATATAACTATCAGCAACTCAGATCTAAACTAAATTCAAATTGGAATTTTAACAGTTATTCAGATACTGAAACAATACTAGCAAACTACCATTCCAAAGGTATTAAGTGTCTCGATGATCTTCGTGGTATGTTTGCATTTGCGTTATATGATGGAAGAGATAACAGTTTATTCTGTGCGCGAGATAGGTTCGGTATAAAACCCTTTTATTACACTCAAGTTGATAATGTTTTGTATTTCGCTTCAGAGGCAAAAGCTCTACTGCCTGTAATGCCCAATATTGCGACTAACAAGCATGCATTAGCTGAGTATTTGACTTTCCAATATACATTAAATGGAGAAACCTTATTTGAAGGGATTCATCAACTTCCAGCAGGATACGCTTTAAAAGTAAAAAATGGAAAAATAGATATATGGCGCTATTGGGATGTTAAATTTGATATTGACTATGATCACAGTGAGACTTATTTCAAAAAACACTTAAAAGACTTAATGTATGATTCAATGTCACTGCATACCAAAGCTGACGTTGAGATAGGCAGTTATGTATCCGGTGGCGTTGATTCAAGTTTAGTGCATCTCCTTGCTAATAAACATACTAATGCCCCATTGGCTTTCAACGGAAAATTCACTGAATTTTCTGGATATGACGAAAGCGCATTTGCCGCTGAAGCAGTGGCTAAATCAGGAGGGCATCTGATTAGTTCTGAGATAACAAGTCGTGATTTTGAGAAAACATTTCGAGACATTATATACCACTTAGACTTTCCAGTTGCTGGTCCAGGATCTTTTGCACAATTTATGATATCCAAAGTTGCGGCAGAAAAAGTCAAAGTTGTATTAGGCGGTCAAGGAGGTGATGAAATTTTTGGTGGATATGCTCGATATACGATAGCTTACCTAGAGCAATGCTTGAAAGCTGCGATTGACGGTACATACCAAGACGGGAACTACGTAGTCACTATTGAGTCAATAATACCCAACCTTACAATGTTAAAAGAATATAAACCAATGCTTAAACAATTTTGGCAACAAGGTCTGTTTGAGCCTATGGAAAATCGTTATTTTAGGTTAATTGATAGATCTAATGATCTTAAAGATGAAATTCAGTGGAATGAATTAAATAAAGAGTCTGTTTTCAACCGTTTTAGCGACATCTTCAATAATCCCAATAATGTCAAAAAAAATGCTTACTTTGACAAAATGACACACTATGACTTTAAGTGTTTTTTACCATCTCTTTTACAAGTTGAAGACAGGATGAGTATGGCACATGGCTTAGAAAGCAGAGTTCCTTTCTTGGATCATCCCCTGATTGAGTTTGCAGCTACTATACCAGCTGATATTAAATTCAAAAATGGAAACATGAAATATATGCTCAAGCATGCATTCAAAGATCAACTTCCAAAATCAATTACAAACCGTAGAGACAAAATGGGCTTTCCAGTACCGTTAAAAGAATGGTATCAAGGGTCTCTTAAATTATTCATCAACCAAATTCTTGAAAGCATGATTGAAAATAACAGACCCTTTATTAATGGCAACGCTGTAAAGGAGGTACTAATGAATCAACATTTTACTAGAAAAACTTGGGGACTACTTTGTTTAGAGCTTTGGTATCAAACTTTTCACGATAAAGCAAAGTGTTATCGAGATAAAATCATCTAACACAAGAATACAGAGTGTGAGAAAAAGCGCTCTGTATAAAATTTAAGAAGGTTTACGTAACTAACGAGGTAATGGACCAGTTAAAATAAATATAAGCTAAAAATAAAAGACCAATCTTAACCCGCCTTTCAAGTGGAGAAAAACATCTGAACTAATAACTAATGAAGAATTAAATATGATTGCTCATCTAAACTCTAAACGATGCAATATCCAAATCTAGTTTATACACCTATTAATCGGTAGTGTTTAGAAATCTGTGTCATTTCAGTAATATTAGGAAAACAGGAATGACACATGACTCAATCTTTCGATTTCAACAAAGCATTAGCTGAACTTCAATCTGGTAAAGGCTTAACAGGTGAAGATGGTGTATTAACACCATTAATTAAACAGCTAACAGAAGCAGCGCTTAAGGCAGAGCTAGAGCAGCATCTAGAATCAGAATCACAGCCCAATCGTAAAAATGGCTCGAGTAAGAAAACAGTAAAATCATCCGTAGGTCAATTTGAGCTTGAAACGCCAAGAGACCGCTCTGGCTCATTTGAGCCTCAACTGGTTAAAAAGAATCAAACCAAACTCACACCAGAAATAGACCAGAAAATCCTGTCTATGTTTGCGCTTGGTATGAGTTATCGCGACATCCGCAGTCATGTTCAAGAAATGTATGGTATTGATGTATCAGAGGCCACTATCACAGGTGTCACTGACCAGTTAATACCAGAGCTAAAAGCGTGGCAATCACGAAGCTTGGATACGCTGTATCCGTTTATTTGGCTTGATGCTATCCACTACAAAATCAAAGAAAGTGGTCGCTTTGTCAGTAAAGCTGTCTACACAGTGCTTGGCATTAATATCGAAGGTCGCAAGGCAATGCCATTAAGTTAAGCATCAGAAAGCAGGTTTGTAGCCCATAGGATGTTGCCATTTACAGTTTTTCTTTGGCCGTCTTTCCATACATCTCTCTGGTCTAAAAGCATGAGTTGATGATGATAGTTGTTCGACCAATTTCATCATTGCATTCATATTTAACCCACCTAAAATTGACTTAACAAAGTTGTCTTTAAACTTACCTAATAGGTAACTAAAGTTCACTTTATAGTCGCGGCGGCAATTCTTGTTACGTTCACTGACGTGCACCTGTGCTGCTAGCTTCCATAGGGTAGCCATATTTTTTGAAACAACTTGAGCTTGAATATCTTGCTTAATGGCTAAGGGTGTCAACCCTGTGAAATTTTCGATAAAAATCCGGCATTTTTGCCTTTTGTAATCTTCTTCAATATCCCATCGCAAATGGTACAAGGCTTTGAAAAGTGCATTAGGATAAGCTTTATCATCTATGAGTGAAGTCGCTAATATTTCTACCTCTCCACTAGATAGTTCCACTTTAATTAAACGAACGCGAATACTGTCACAAGAGAGGCTTTTTAAGCGATAGAACTCATTATTCTTATCTTTTGAACGAGCTAAATTAACGATACTTGAGACTTTGTCTGAGCCGACAAAAGCTTTCACTTGGTTATTAAAATCATGCGTGACGCGAGCACAAAAGTGAGCTTGTTTTTGAAGAATAGCTGAGAATAGCCAATGGCATTGATAACCACGGTCAAACAAGAGTAAATCGTTATTTTCTACACGAGCTAGATGTCGAAATGCGAGTTCTCTTTCACCTGTTGAATAAGGTGACTCCTGTACATCAAGCGTTAATTGATTCAGTGGGTCATAAAGTTGCGAAAGTCTTGCACCTGGTAATCTGGCTTGTGGGTTTAGCTTTCCATAGGCTTTATATAGTGCTGATTCTGGAGGTAATTCAAGTAAAGAGCCATCAACACTCAATAGTCGAAATCCGTTCCATTTTTTATAGTCTGATTGTGAGTAAAAAGGCGCTAGGATGCAGTTGTTAATTTGCACCCATATGGATCCATTTCATTTGCGGCATAATAGATCCACCCAATTAGCACCGTAATAGATCCACCACATTTGCGGCTTATTGGATCCACTTTTGACCTAATTTCCCCCTCAGACTTTCGTTAATCTAGCGTATCTTTGATTGTTTTTTCAGTCAGGAGATAGGCATGGCAAACCGGAGGTTTGAAATGTACCAATACAGACAGATCCTCGTTCGCATGCGAATGGGAGATTCCAATCGAGCTATTGCCGATAGCGGCTTAGCTGGACGCAATAAAGTTAAGGCCATCAAGAAATTAGCGCAGGAACAAGGCTGGCTTAACCTTGACAATGACTTGCCTGATAACAACCAACTGGCTGAACTGTTGGGCGAGAAAGCACCAACCCCAACCACCACGTCTTATGTAGAGCCTTATGCTGAACAAGTTACTCGGTGGTATGAGCAAGGGATCCAAGGCACAACAATCCATCAAGCTTTAGTGGATAAATATGGCTTCAAGGGAAGTTACTGGTCAGTCAGTCGTTACCTTAAAGCCTTGTCACAGAAAGCACCAAAAGCGACAACCGTTATCGATTTTTTGCCTGGTGATACGGCGCAAGTGGATTTCGGTGCTGGCCCGCTAATCGTTGATACTCGTACCGGAGAGTTGCGTAAAAGCTGGATCTTTGTAATGACGCTCTCATGGAGCCGACATATTTACGCAGAGTTTATCCGCGACCAAAGCACAGCAACTTGGCTGGCCTGTCATCGACGGGCGTTTGAATGGTTTAAAGGTGTTCCCAAGCGCGTCATTATCGATAATCCCAAATGTGCCATCACTAAGGCTTGCTACCATGATCCACAAGTGCAACGCGCATACGGTGAATGTGCTGAAGGATATGGCTTTTTAATCGCACCTTGTCCTGTACGCGATCCTCAGAAAAAAGGCCGCGTAGAATCTAATGTGAAGTACATTAAGAATAGCTTTGTGCCCTTGAAAGACTTCCGAGGCTTAAGTGATGCGAACGCTCAGCTTAAGGATTGGTTATTGTCAGTCGCCGGTAATCGCAAACACGGCACCACTAAATGTCAGCCTCTTGAACGTTTTAGTGAGATCGAGCAAGCACTATTAAAACCACTCCCCGAGATCCCTCCTGAGCAAGCGGTCTGGGCTAAAGCTAAAGTTCACGGTGATGGCCACGTGCAATTTGAACATTGTCGTTACTCAGTTCCCTACACGCTAGTTCGTGAAACCGTATGGCTCAAAGCGACGGATAATATGATACGGATCTATCAAGAGCATGAACTCAAAGCGACACACCCTCGCTTATTTCATCAAGGCGGCCGTTCAACCGTACCAGAACATCAACCACCTGAGGCACAAGCTTACAATATGCGCGATCCTCAATATTGTTTAACTCAATCAAAACGTATTGGTGAGTCTTGCTACCTCTTTATTCAAAGGCTGTTTGCCAGTCGAGTATTAGATAACTTGCGGGCAGCCCAAGGTGTCGTGGGGTTAACCAAACGTTATGGAGATAAACGGGTTGAAGCGGCGTGTTTACGGGCTTTAACCTTCGATAACGTGCGCTATAGCGCGGTTAAACAGATCCTTGAAAAAGGGTTAGACCAACAACCCAATGAAACTAACGCATTCGATACCTTAAGTGACGTATACACAGGTGGTGGCCGTTTCCACCGCGATCCCAACAAACTTCTCCCTCATTAAATAACAAGGAAAAAACAATGATAAACCCAATTCCGGAACTCACCCCCTTACTAAAACAACTACGTTTATCAGGTATGACGGACTCGTTGGCCATGCGCAATCGAGAAGCCATTGAGCACCAGCTTAGTTACCCAGATTTCCTTGCTTTATTGATCCAAGATGAAGTGGCACGGCGCGATCAGAAGAAATACGCGACTCGGCTGCGCAGAGCAGGCTTTAGGGGGAACAAAACACTGGAAAGCTTCGATCTAAATGCCAACCCCAACTTGAATCGAGCTTATATCAATGAACTGGCCGACTGCCGGTTTATCGAAGAGCATGTTGCCGTCTTAATCGCAGGGCCTTGTGGTACAGGGAAGAGCCATTTAGCCCAAGCGATAGGCCATTGCGCGGTGAAAAAAGGCATTGATACACTGTTCTTCACGCAAGCTAAATTGCTTTCAAACTTACACGCAGCCAGAGCAACCAATGCTTACGAGAAACGATTTCAAGCACTAGCAAAAGTTGATTTACTTATCATTGATGACTTCGGTTTAAAGCCGCTGAAGTCACCTCAAGATGAAGATCTTCATGATCTGATAGACGAACGATATGAACAAAAATCAACGATCATTACCAGTAATTTAGACTTCAGTGAATGGGGACAAGCTTTCCCCAATAAATTACTTGGAGCAGCCACCCTTGATCGACTTAGACACAACGCCTATCGCCTGGTTTTAGAAGGAGAAAGTTACCGCAAATTACGAGAAAATAATGATCACACTGGACTAGGAGAAAAAAGCGAGAAATAATCACCTTGTCTGAGGGCAAAAATGACCGTTTTAAGTGGATCCATTACGCCGCTAATCACTGGATCTGTTAGGGTGCAAATCGACAGCAGTCTTGGTTTAATTCGACAAAGGCCTGCTCAGAAAACTTGGCTCGCGCTTGGGTAAAGGCGGAAGTAGTGATTGATTCAAAACTGATTTCGTCAGACGAAAGAGTTTGAAAAAGTCTTTCTAGTTCAGTTCGTGCTGAGCACTGCATCATATTCAGAAAGGACAAAATGAGAGTTGGAAACGGAAGCTTTCGTTTGCGTTTAAAGTAAGTTGGTTTTAACCGATGACGTGATAGAAACTCAGAAGACTCAATAGTTGTATAAATTTTGTTCGAAATTTGGGGTGATTAGTGCGCAAGTTTGCTCTAGCTTTTTATTTTTTATTGTCATTAACGTATCCAGTCTATAATCAATGCCATTAAGTATATGATAATTATACACTATTTCTTAACTTAATGGCATTGGGTCGCAAGGAACTGCTTGGCTTATATGTTTCAGAAAGCGAAGGCGCAAATTACTGGCTATCCGTTTTAACAGACCTACATAATCGTGGCGTATCAGATATTCTGATTGCTTGTGTTGATGGACTTAAAGGTTTTCCTGAAGCAATTGCCACGATTTACCCTGAAACGGAAGTGCAACAGTGCGTCATTCATCAAATTCGTAACTCAATGAAATACGTAGCTTCAAAACACCAGAAAGCATTTATGGCTGATTTAAAGCCCGTTTACCGCGCGGCTACTAAAGAATCCGCAGAGGCCGCTTTAGATGAATTAGACGCTAAATGGGGAAGCCAATATCCAATTGTTATTGAATCATGGCGGCGTAAATGGGCTAACTTGTCGGTTTACTTTAAGTACCCAGATTATGTTCGAAAGGCGATTTATACCACCAATGCCATTGAGGCGGTGCATCGCCAATTTAGGAAGTTAACCAAAACCAAAGGGGCTTTCCCAAATGAAAATAGCTTGCTGAAACTGTTGTATGCAGGCATATTGAAAGCGTCTGAGAAATGGACAATGCCAATTCATAGTTGGAATCTGACATTGTCACAGTTAGCCATCCACTTCGAAGGTCGATTAGATGGCGTGCTAGATATTTAGCAATTTAGGCTGACACAGAATTCTGAACGCCCTCTATTAATCACATCAATCATACCATCAATCCCCCTTCCTAATAAACTAAAGTGATACTTATTTGAACAAACAATATCATTTCGGGCTGCATCTGCAATGCCCTGTAAAAAATCTAGATCTTTTAATTTTTCAAGAATGTCTGGAAAATTTGAAAAATCTTTTTTTAACTCTAAGTAGTGTACGTTAGGGATAAGTATATTATCATACTCTCCTTCAAACAATATCTGGACAGTGCCTAAAGCAATTGCTTCAAAAATTCTAGGAGAAATTCTTTTACAAACTATATTCCCCTCATACTTATATAAAATATTTTTACTTACTTCCTCAAAGCTAGCATCAGGGCGGTTATCAATATATTCTCTAACTTCTTGTTCAATACTACCATCAAAATCAAATATACTAGCGCCACCTTCAACGCCTAAAGTGCATTTAGACTGTTGGATAAAATCAAACCAATCATTACCATAAATCCTTTTTGTTTCGTCACTTTCAATATCATAAATATAACCTTTATTTGACATATACTTCCTAGCTTTAGCTGCTATCTGGTGCTTTTCTTGGGCTAGCTCCCCAAGCCAATATTGCAACTTTCGTCCTCGATAAACAACATCAACTTTTCGCTCATTTATTGGCTTGGGAGTGATACTAAGTAATTCACTAGAAACATAGCCAGGTAAAGAATCAACTTTTATAACCCCATTAAGTAAGTTACAACCGTAGACCTTTTCAATAAGTTCGGCAGACATTGCTGATACAATACCATTTATACCCAATTCGACCATTGAGTGTTTAATTTGATTAATCCAACGATATTCATCTTGAATATTTACAATTTTTATACCTTGGAAATTTATTAACTTTTCTCTTAACTTTTGATGAATATAAGTATCTAATAATATACAAATTGAATAATGTATAAATACGCAATCAAAATTTGCTAACTCAATAGAATAAGCCAATTTTTCATTAAAAATAGGATTTTCAATATGATACTGATGCTTTGAAAATTCGGTTATGCCTTTAATATGATCATTGACAACGACCGCGCTATGCTTAGTGTCAGCCAACATTAAAATTTTAAGCGGTATTGAATGGGAAGAGCTATTTTTCGCTAGCTCTTCTAATGTAAATATTTGTTTAACGTTTTTCATGACTTAACCTAAAACTTACCGCGGCGAGAAAAATAAATAAAAAAATTTAAAAAAACAAACGTATATACCTTTCAAATTATTCCCCCCACTTCCATATACTAGATTTAAAATTTATATAATTGAGGAAAAGATTTACTAGGTTTAAATCCCAACTTCGTTAACTCTTGCCAATATAAACTTCTAACTTTCCTAAAATAGTCGTCATTTCTCACACGAGCTGTTTGAGTTGATTCTTTTATAATATTCATTAAAGTTAGACAGTGGTTTTCTACTCTTAATTGTGGACAATCTAGAATAGCCTCTTTACAACTTACGGCAATTTTTTCAACAAGCCCTGCATCCTCAATAATCTCAAGGATCTCATCAATATTATTAAAATTACCAATAATTGGAATATAATGTTCATAGCTATTTAAAAGACCGCTATAACACGAAGAGCTTCCAATTGACGCTATTTGTACAGTTTTAGACAGCGCAGCCTCCAAATTGCGTGGTGATATAGCTGTAAAATTAAACAGGCCATCTCGAAATTTGAAACAGTTATTTTCTAATTCATTAAATTTCCAATTAGGGTTGTCCTTAACAAAATTTACAATGTTTGACCTATAAACTCCCTCAGGATCAAAAAGACTACTCCCTGATTTCCCCACTAAACAAAACTTTGAATTCTCTATAAATTGATGCCATTCATGCCCTGGAATTCTTTTATTGTACTCAGATGATATATCTAACTTAAGGGTATGATTGTTCGGTAACTTTGAAACAAATCTATCGCCTAAACGATATTTGTCATAACTTAATTTCCCAGCACATGGGATAGCTTTTAAGGTCCGGTACGATACATCTATTTTTCTATGGCACCTAGCTTTTGGTATTTCCCATTGTTCAATCCATTTATTGGAAACATAACCAGTGTATGCTGCTCTAATATGTATATTACTTTGCTTAAGGTTGGGGTAAAGTGTATCTATATGATCAGGTAACACAGTAAATAAATAATCGACATCCCAATCATTCAACCAATATTCTAATCTTCTTGTACTGTAATAATCATCTTGTGGAAAAGCAATTTTAACTGCTTCTAAATGCTTCACAAAACTAAATTTTTCAATTGTTTTTGCATAAACACCATCAAACAGGCGTGCGCACAAAAACGTTGGATTGATGATAATTGCATCAAACTCCAGCTCCTTAACATAATCAGGAACTGGATAGTCAAGATCTAAATATAAGTAATTATGCTCTGGTTCGTACAATGGCAACATAAACTCTAGTTCTTCAACCGCTTTGAGTCGCCTACTTGGATTACCTAAACCGTGTAAAGTTAAAATATTGAGCCGCTTGTGCATACTATAGATATTTGGTGACTTCGGGTAAAAAATGTACGTGTTTTTCCATTGTAGAAGCAATTTTTTCTTGGTTATTCCGAGTCCACTCAACAGTAGCTTTTATTCCATCCTGGATACTGACCTGAGCCCTAAAACCCAATTGAGCTTCAGATTTTTCAGTGGTTCCAAAACGTTTTCCAGAATTATCCCAATCCCTTGGTTTTTCGACACTAATGCCAGCTTCATTTCCAGTGTAACTATTTATAGTATTTGCTAAATCCCAAATAGACGTCTCCACCCCAGTCGCCAAATTATAAGTTTCTCCTGGGTCGCCTTTTAAAGCGCATGCTATTAGCCCTCTTGCCATATCTTCAACATAAATAAAGTCACGAGTTGCTATACCACCATTATCTAGTGGTAATGCTTCATTATGCAAAGACTTCCAAATGAAAGTAGGAGTCACATTTCGCCAAACAGTATGACGAGTGCCTCTCCATAATCCAGCTCCTAAAATCTCTCCAGGACCATATACGTTCTGAAAACGAGCTTTGACAAAAGGTAATTTGTGAAGTTTGAAAAAATAATTGCCATACATCTCTCCAATTAACTTTGAGATCGAATATGGACTATCATGAAAAAGCGAGACTGGTGCATCTTCAGCAGTAGCACTGGCCGTATCATAAGTTTTTTCAGCTACGGCGCAACCAGCAGCTGCGTACACAACTTTTTTAATACCACTATAGCGGTACAACCTATTAAATAATTTTAGTGAAGTAAGTGTATTGTTTTCATGATCAGCAAGTGGGTCTTCTATAGAAGATTGATTACCGTGATAGCAAGCTAAATGAAAAACGTAATTGATGTCATCAGGTATTTTATCAAGCACTTTATCGTCTGAAATAGAGCCACATATAAAATTCACTCTATCATCTATCGGCACGTTACAGCTCTCAGCTGAAAGTAAATTATCTATAACTAAAACTTCTGCAGGTTCATAGTCTTTTAATAATAATTTACATAGATTGCTACCTACGAAACCCGCACCGCCAACAACAAGAACTTTTTGGTTAACAAAACTCAAATCAATGCTCTCTTCTACTTATTTTTCAAATGACTAAAGATATCCGTTATTCCGTACTTATCATACCAAGCCAATTGCTTTTCAATCATATCCTGGAAAGATACTTTAGCTTGCCAGCTAAACACCTCCATCGTTTTACTAGGGTCTAAAACAACTACAGGAATGTCGTCATCACCAGGAGGTAATATAGGTACGTCAATGTTGCTCAAGTTTAAATAATTGGATACACAGTCAAATACATCCTTAATAGTTTTCCCCTCTCCAGTCGATACATTGTAAACACCGTTCTCACCCTCCTTAGCTATTAACATATCCATCAACTGAAGAAAATCACTAATATCGATAAAATCACGAATAGTCTCGCTGCAAAAACAACTTTGACCAGCTTTTAGACGCTTATAAAAAGTAGGAATAGGGCCAATTGACAACCTGGGACTACAAATATTAGCAAGTCTTAAAGATAGAACAGGGGCGTTAGAATTTAATAGAAAGGCTTCTCCCGCTGTTTTAGATATGCCATAACTAGTAAATGCGTTCGTTGGGTGTTCTACAGGTATCGGCAGTTTCTGTGGAATACCGTAACATAACGCAGTCTGAAAATTGATGACTTGCTTAACATCATATTGTTCACTTGCTTTCGCTATGTTAATCGCCCCTAATACATTTGTAAGCGCGTCTTCTTGCCAGTCATCAGGATCTTTGTAGGCAGCAGCACTATGAACAACAATATCAGGCTTATGTTCTGTAAATACTTTATCTACAAATTCAGAGTCAACTACGCTACCTTCAATTACAGTTAAGCCAGCAATTCCGTCTGGAACGACTTCTCTCTTTCCTGTTGCAAAATTATCAATGACAATAATTTCATAGTTTTTGGGAAGCCAATGCTCAACCAAATTCGAACCAAGGCAGCCAGCGCCTCCAGTAATTAAAATACGCATAATTTACTGTGCTTTTTCCATTTTGAGGTGAGTATATTCACCTAAAGTACCGTGCTGCTTATAATATTCAATCCCTTCTTTTACCGTATCTGACAAAGGGGTAAATTCAATTTGGCCGAAATCTTTGAAAGTCCGAGATGGGTCTAACAAAATAGAGAACACATCATCATCTGCCAAAGCTTTTACGTCAGGCTCTGGATATTCCTCAAACCCCATTGCATCGACAACATAATCATATAGCTCCTTAATTGCAACATCACTGCCACTAGAGAAATGATAAGTACCACTACCCATTCCATCACAAGCTTTTACAGTAATCTCAGCAAGATCTTTAACAAATACAAAATCTCTTCTAGCCTCAGTCACAAAACACTGCTTACCCGACTTTAGTCGTTGATAAAAAATAGGAAGGGGGCCTGCTACATTCCTAGGACCAATTACATTTGCCAACCTAAAAGTAACATAGTCAATTCCAGACAATTCTAGAAAATCTTCGTTAGCCGTCTTTGTGATTGCGTAGCTACTTCCAGCTGGGTTTTTGGGATGATTTAATGTAATTGGTTGTTCATTAGGTTTTAAGCCATAGCATAGTGCAGTTTGGAAATATATGAATCGTGCCCCCTGCTTTTTAGCAGCAGCAATGACATTTGAGCCCCCAACACAGTTTGTTAAAGTATCATTATACCAGTCATTTGGATCTTTATATGAAGCAGCAGTATGAACAACAACGTCGGGTTTAAAGCGAGAGAATAATTCTTCAACTATTTCCTTATTCGCAATTGATTCAATAACAATTTCCAAATTTTCAATACTTGCGTCTAAATGTTCTTTTCTGCCAGTCGCTAAATTATCGATAACTAATACTTTATCTCCTCTTTTAAGAAGAAGTTCAGCAATATGGGAACCAATCTGCCCTAAGCCACCTGTAATAAGAATATTCATTTTATTTAATTACCTTTTTTAATTTGAAACAGCTATCTATGCCTGCAGCATGGCTGTTGTAATAAGGAATGTTTCTTTCATCGAATGTTAAGCCCAATAAAAACTGACGATGCTCTCTGTCAAGGTTTTTATCTTCAATTGCAGCAAAGCGGTATTTCAATAGTTTCAATTCATAAATCGACATAGCGCAACCAACGAATTCGCATTCAAAACCTTTGCTTTCGCATATTGCTTTAAAGTCGCTTGGCTTATAGCACTTAGAGATTGGAGCTCCGCCATCAGAGTTTAATCGAAACTGCTCTTCAATAGGGAGGCCCACAAATTTATTATTTAAAACCGGCTGCATCCAAGCTGTATGTAGATGTAAGTACAAACTATCATAGTTATAAACCATAATAGCGATTTCACCATCGTCTTTTAAAACTCGATGAAACTCTTCTAAAATAGTATCTAGATCATAGCAATGATGGAGAACTCCTGAACTATGAATATAATCAACTGAAGAGTCAGATAATGGTAACTGATTGTTTTTTTCGTCAATTAAATAGAACTCCGGGCGCTGGCCAAAACAGTTATCCAAATTATATTTAGCTAAATCCATTGCGGGTTGAGAAACGTCCATTCCGATTAACTGTTTACAATCTGAAAATTCTGAAAAACCAAACAAATCGTACCCTGGCCCACATCCATAATCCAATACGACTTTATTATTGCAATCATTTACCGGCATAAACTTTAGCAAGTCGATATATTGATCACTGCGCCAATAAAAACTATTTAACGCGTCTTTTTTACTTTCAAACTTGTCATTGTGAACCATATGTTCTGACCAATATTCAGAAGAATAAGCCGCATTTGAGCCTGACATATATATTAACCCCCTCAAAAAAGAGCTTGTAAATACTCTTATTTACTACTTTAATCGATTAAAAATAAACCACTGATGTTGCCAATGCTCAGACGCAAAAGGTTCCAAATCAATATTAGGGTTATCTCTTAACCACTGCTTAACAGCTCCCCTCTCTCCAATATGCGGACTAGCTCTACACAGTCGCCAATCATCAAAATACAGCAATGCTCCATCTTCAAGTAAAGGCTCAACAAACTCTAATACGTCTAACGTGGGTTCTAATAAATCGCAATCGATTCTGCATACTGAAATGCTTTTTTCTTTTAACTCTAATTTAAGCTTTGCACTTTCTGTTAATGATTTATCGTAAAAGCCTTTATGTACTTTGACTCGTTCTTTAGGTATATCAAGAATCTCTCCAACTAACTCAAATGATTGTTGGTTATAACCATATGCACCCACTGTGAAATCACCATTAGAAAAGCTTTGCTCTCTAGCATCTGGCTCGGACAGCCCTTCAAAACTATCAAACGCGTAAAATTTTCCGTCTAACCAATGATGAAGCTCAAAATAAGATCTAAAAAAAGCACTACCATAAAATGTGCCAAATTCTGAGAAGTGGCCTTTCAAACCTGAAACTTTTAGGTAGTTTAAAATTAATGAGCGCCATCCCCATTCATAATGACTGGCAAATTGAATCGGTGACGGGACAATTGCTTCCCTAGAGGCTGGAATTACATAGACATTAGCAGGGATGAGCTTTTCAATTGCTCTTAATATGCTACTAAATTTACTCGTGCCAAATATAAATATTGCATCGCCTTGGCGTAAATTAACTAAGTCATGTAGCTCCATTCCCCCTTTTTCTAAGGAGTGAATTTGTGCATGGCCTAAAACTTCTATGTTATTTTGACTAAACAATGTTTCAATACCAGCAGGGATTGAATCCCAGCCCACAATAGCACATCTTGATATTTGATTACCTTTGATTCTTTCAAAAACAAAATCCAATTCATAACTCCAATCAACATATTGTTCGTCTATTGGATATATGTGTGCACTTCCAGTGAGAGCAGTAAAGTAATAAGGCTTATAGTCTCCCGCGATATTATATAAATCTTTTGGCTTTTTGATATATTCCATGCTTTACCTGATATCTAACTTACTGATGAGTCCAAGGTTCAAATAATTCAGTTTCCCACTCCCCATTAACCAATGTCGGTTCTTTAATACTGTCTTGATAATATGCCCCATCAGATGCGGGTTGATATATCACTTGCAATAAAAGCCTATCAGTTTTTTTTATGTTAGTTAAAGACGCATGAATGGTATGGATATCAGAAATCAACATATCTCCAGCTCGTAACGTTGGGATAAATACGTCTTGTTCAGAAAATTTATTGATATCGAGTGTTTCTTTACCAAGGTGCCCTAATTTGTGGGACCCTTTCACAAAAAACATACCACCATTATTAAAATTAACGTCAGTTAAAGCTAAAAACGAAGTTAATTTTTTATCCGTACCGTGGAAATAAGGAATATCTTGATGCAAATGAATTGGGGAATCAAAGCTAAAATCTTTTATATTTAAACGATTCATATAAAGGGCTAAATTTTGTCCTAAATAATTAGTCATGAAACTTACAATGCTATTATGTTTGTATATATCACCTACTGGCCAAGGTAAAACACCATGTATGTAGAAATGATTGTATCGCTTCAAACCTTGTATACACTCACCGTTTCTTAAAGGTCTTCGAATGCTATCCCACCACTGGCTAATTTGGTCAATTTTTTCTTGATCAAGAACATTGCGAACTATAACAATCCCGTCATTATCTAACTTCTTCGTAATTTCATCAAATTTTTCAATTAAATCTGAAACTTGAAAACTATTTTTCATAAATACCAAAATAACAGCCTATGTAAGTATATAACGGCATATTGAACGCATTCTTTATAGACATGGTTTAGTTTTTTAGAAGATATTTACTAACCTTTAAAATTTTAAAGTAGAACAAAAATCGTTTACTGCATCTCTGGTTAAATTATTAATGTAGAGCTGCTCTAATTTAACAGCGGCATTAAATACTTTTCCTCTATTCCCAAGAGCATCAACAAAAGAAACGTCTGATATAGGGGACCTAGGTATCGCAATATATGAACTAAACTCAACAAAATGTCGAACACCCTCCATCTCCTTAAACAAGGTTGTTATTACTTCATCATTTTTATCTAAACTACTTTCGAGATAATTAAGTTTGCTTATTACATGAGAAAAAGAATTACTAACCAACAAAGCTTTCATCATATTAAAACCAACAACCGTACGGTTATGCATTGGATATTTACCCAACTTTAAAGATTCCAATTTACTTAAATCATCAATTTCTCCAGGAGACCAGTAAAAACAGATATGTGAGTCTATATCCTTATAAAACTCTAATCGATTAGTACCAATCACAATAGAAGCTTTATGCTCAAACTCCATGTATTTTTTGAGCAAATTATCTTCTGTAATCCAAGCTAGATAAGCATCAACTGTGTAATCAGCCCTTAACTCTTCCTTTGAGAGTTGTTCCGAGGTTAGTTTAGGGTAAAACTTCATGCTTTCTTTTAGTTGAGCATATTTTGGATAGTCAGGAACATCATAAGTATTCCCTATTGTAGGTAGCCAATTATCAGGAGTAATAACCCCCGAACTTCTCCAAAAATTATCTATAGCCTTATGTGTCTCACAAATATTAATAACTTTTTCTGATTTATCACTGAACGCAACCGAAATCTCTCGATGATGAACAAATGAGTCACTCAAATCAAATAAGTCACTATAGTATTTAACGTTATCAAATAATTTATCTAAAGTATTTACCCAATGTTTTCTAGCACTGTTGAGTAATTGACAGTTTTCATTTTCCTTAGAAGTTAGTAATTTGGACAACAAAGCATTTGTATAATTTACAGTTCCGTACATTAAATAAAACAGTAAAGAAGCGCCTCTTTTATATGACTTAAACAACAATTCTTTTTGTTTATTTATATAATCTTCCACTTGTTTAATCGAGTTAAATTCTTGTTTAGCTAGTTGAAGAAGCTCTATCAATTCAGATTCCAGTACTTGATAGTCATACTTATTACTAAACATTTCTGAGTATTTGGAGTAATTTGTTGCTGTTCTAAAAACCTTATCTTTAATTGCACCTATCGCGTGTTTTTTGTTTACTGAGGAGCTAGTAACTAAAAGAAGCTCTAATTTTAAAGGCTTAGCACCTTCAATTCTCGCTCCGTCACTACAGTTAAAACAATCAATACGCCTTTTTCTCAATAATTGCTCCATTAAAGTTTTTGATAGCTTAAATTCATGTTTCGTTAATACTGTATTTCGAAAATTTCCAGGAACAACAATTGACGTATTATTGTCTTTTTTATAATCACTTATTTCCTTACCATCCGTGTAATAATAACCTGAAAGCTTAGAGTGGTGATTATCGACATCAACAAAACCTAAATCGACACCGAATAGGTAAATTTGATTAAATCCTATAGTAGAAAAAATATTCAAAACCATATTCGATACGGTTGGAAACGCAAATTTGAGTTCGGTATAGTTCTCTTTACCCAATATTTCCAATGCCGACGCCGTTGATGACTCGCCATCTTTAAATGCAACGAAGGTGTCTTTAAATAAATCGCAGGTATCAGGATGAATTCCATTACAAGATATTAGACTGATTTTTTTTAAATATTCAAAATCGCCTACACGGCAGCACCAGTCAAATGTAGCTCTATTCTGTTCAATTTCAGCATGAAAATCTGGCACTATGCCATGCTTATATAGTGGCATTAGCGCAGTACCGCAGGAGATGATAATAGCCTGATCTTTCCACTCTTTAATTGTTTCAATCGCAGTATCTAAAGATGGACCATTTCCAACAAGAAAAATAGGTACTTCGGTATCTTCAAAGCTTAAATAGCGACTAGGGTTATTAACTAATAGTGCTGTGCCTCTCTCAATTATATTTGTGGTATGAGCAATCCCGTATCTCGCATGATCAAAATATTCGCCCATTGAAACAACAATTTGTAATTGTTCACGTAGCTGAGCAATTGCGCTCGTTAATTCAGAATTGTAATAACTTTGATAAAAATACGTGCTGGCTAAAACATAAGGGCCAATCGAATAAAACTGCTTTAATAAATCTTGAAATAAATTAGAGCCATCATCACCAATATTGATGTAAAGGCGGCTTTGTGTTTCATCGACTTTTTTTAAGATATGAGCCCAATCAATGGCAAATAAGGATGCGAAAAAGAAGTCTCTATTCGGCTCACATAAAAACAGCTTATCAACTTGATGGTTATCAAATAAGCTTTCCATTTGGTAACCCACGCCCATTCCAAAAAAGATAAGACTTTTTAACTGCCCAGGTAGTTTTCCTGATTGTTCTTCTGCTTCATTCAATAACTTCGTTGTTTTACTAACAAACTGATAATGTAAGTAATGCTTTAATTTTTGACCTTCATACCCTAGTACTAAGCCATCCTTAGTAGGCTGTTTAGTGTAGTTATCAAAATTAATCAAACTCTCTTCTACGGGGTGTTCTCCATACCATGGTGTTAAGCAATCTTTTTTTATAACGTTAATTTCATTTTTTGGCGATTTAACAGGTAACCAAACTTGAGGCTCGTAGTTATTAAATTCTTGATAAATATTGGGAAAATAAGTTTTAAACGCCTCTAAATTCTTAATAAATTTTTCATTATTTTTATCTAACGAGGAATAGTGTTGTAAATCTAAGCCCACGGTCCATTTAGGTAGGTACTCAACAGCTTTTTGATGTAGATGAAAATTAATGCCTGTTTCTTTTATTTTTCGCCACGATTTTTGTTGGCAATTTAACTCAATAGCATTAAAGACTGGGTGATTATAATGCTTAAATAGGTAAAACCCTTGAATACCACAATGCTCTACCAGTTCGTTCATGTCTGCAATAATATCACGGCCATCTTTACCTATTTGAAAAAACAGTTGAGTCTTTTTTTGTTGCGCTCTATCCAAAATATAACGCCAATTTTCTGACATAACAGAACATTGGAAATATTGAAGTTCAGGCTCATAAATAACTAAGTAATCAATGTCATAACTGTCAATTAGTTTAGAGATGTGCTGCCCTAGCCCAAGTCCTAACACTACTAATGTCGTTATATTTTTAGGTGCTTTATTTAATTGATAGCGATGCTGAAATGAAGGTAGATCTGATAATGATAAACTGTTTCTAGGAATATTTGTTATGTTTTCAAGCTCAGGGTTTAATGCAAAATCTATATACTGCATATGCTGAGTGTTTAATAAAAACTGCTGTTCTATTTCCTGCTTTGGCGACAAACCATAAAAGGTTCTACCAGCACCAAAATCAACAATATTGTGATCGCCATTTTTATTGCAAAAAATGGCAATATTACTGGCCTTTAAGTTCTTAACGTATGGCTCCATTGAGGGAGCATGTTGCTGAAAAGCGACTAAATTGTTTTTATATATTCGCTCTATTTCATGGGATAATTCAGACTCAATTTTATTTTGTTTTTCTTCGTCCGTTTCTACATGCAGTCGAATATTTTTAAGCATTAATTAGCCTTTTACATTTATCGTTACTTGGTCACAATTCTATTTTAAGCGCGATTTAGCTAGGTAATGCCCCAAACGTCAAAAAAATCACTTAAAATCAATAAAGTGAACAAAACATAATCACGTTATGTGCTCTATTTTACTTATTAAGCAAATCTTGAACCAAATCTTTAGCAAATTTATGCCAACTTAAATTTCGCTCAGCAAATTGTCTTATTTCATTTCTAATTAGCTTGTTTTTATCAAGCTCACATACAAAGTTTACTAGGCCATTAATATCCAATGGTGCATTATTTTCTTCGACTCGATACTTG
Source organism: Saccharobesus litoralis (assembly GCF_003063625.1). NCBI lineage: Bacteria > Pseudomonadati > Pseudomonadota > Gammaproteobacteria > Alteromonadales > Alteromonadaceae > Saccharobesus > Saccharobesus litoralis. Next base: position 4,266,275 of record NZ_CP026604.1, read on the forward strand.
TATTGAAATGAAAGCAGATCGTCATCTTGGCAACAGTAAACTAGAGGCAACCCATTAGCGAGATAAAGCCTAACTTTTAAAACACTACTATTAAATAAATCTATTCGATGAAGGCCTAATGATGCTATAGCTATTGATGCACCAGAAAATAGTTGTGTAAGCTCATCTCCTGATTTAAATCCATGGAACTTAACATATTTATCAAGTTTTTTATCAGATACCATTTTAGCTAAATTATTTAATTCAGGACCTTCTCCGACTAGTTGATATTCAACCGTTATCACCTGCTCACTAGCATAGTAATTCGCAAGTCCTTCAATTATTCGGTCAAACCCATGCCAGTGGCAATTATTAGCGACAGTGATAATTTTAATTGTATTATTCACAATTAAAGGCGAAATATTCTTTGCCGCCTGAGCAAACACTTCTGTATTCAGCTTGTTAGTAAAAAAATAATTTTTAGTATTGGGTAATACTGGTGAGTGGGAGGTGCTGTAGGTAAAATCGATTTTGCCATCTAAAGCCAATCTATTTTTACAATCTTGCTCGATTTCGTCTGTTGAATTATTTATTAACTCTTTTTCATAAGGGAAAGTGGGAAACTCTACGACTTTCTTGCAATCGACTTCTTTTATTTCTGTAAAAAAGCTTACCAAATCTGGGGTGTTAAACATAAAATCATATCTTGCATAAACACAATCAAAGCGATTAGCAAGGACTATACTTGCAGCATTTTTCCAAAACAGTTTAAATTGCTCAAGCTTGGGTATATTTGACTTAATTTCTAATGGCTTAAGTTGCCCAAGTTCAAATTTAGAAAAGATTTGATCACTTTTAGACATGTAAATTGCGTAAGTCTGAATACCTAATGCTGATATAGCTTCTAACTGGCCGAGCATCTTGTTAAATACTCCAGCTAGACCAACTGAGTATTCATTGACTTGATAAATAAAAATAACTTTCATATATGGAATAAATACTGCTGCCCTAAATGCTTATTAAATCAATATTATTAATATTCATGTCTTTTGCTGTTTTAGTAATACTTAACGCGATCTCGTTTTTAAACGCAAAAGATGTAATAACAAATTGTCTACTCCCCTGCTTAAGTGCATTCTCAATATTAGTCACACAATACCCATTTAATTGATAATCGCCTGATACACTTGCTCGCCTATCAACTATACGTTCAATAATGGGTTTTACGTTTTGAGCTTCTAGTGCTTTTATAAACTGCTCACCAATATCTCCAGCGCCATAAATGGCAAAAAACTGCCAGTTTGATTGCTCAACTTTTGCAACGAGTTCTTCAATTAAGTTTTGGTTACTGCTCGATTTTAATAACGAATGGGAATGTAAAAAAGACTTTGATATAAACATCATTAGCGCTTGTGGCCAAAAGAGCTGACTTTTATACCAATTCAAATTTTGCTTAAATTTTAAATAAGCAGCGTCTACACCCATTTTTTTGACTTTATCCACTTGGTCTTGACTAATAATTGGATAGACGCCATCGGCACCAAAATTATCTTCATGATATATTTTTGAGTAGAGATCAGCTTCACAATAAGTGGGGTAATTTATAAAGCGAGCCAATATAATTTGAATTTGTTCTAGTGGAATCGCTTGATTGCTATATTCATAGTGAACATCAAAAAAAGCAAGTAATCCCGATAAAAACTCAGCGACTATGGATTGGTTTTGAACAACACCCTTACCTAATATGGGCTCACCATCTTCAGTATAGCCTAAAGTTGTACCGACATTCCCAAGCAGTAATGCTTCGATACATTCTGGAGATCTAGCTAAAGTATAACTATTTGCCCATTGTTGATTATGAATGCCAACAAACGAGAGATATTGTGTTTCGGAAAAAAAACGGTTGATACGCTCAGTTGAATAGAACAATAGGTTCAACCCTGACTTTTCCTTTAGTGTTTTCTCTATTTGATGCTGAGCAGTGCCGCCGTAACCTAAATCAACAATAACACAGTCAGACAGAGGAGTTGTAATATGCTTTTTGTAATAGCATTTGAACCGCGTGTTTTCACCTTGAATAAACTTTGCAATTTGTTTTTGATTATCATTAATTTTTTTTATAACCAAATCAAACAAGCTAGATGACGCTAAATAAGTACTATCAGCTTCTTTAAAGTCTATATGACCAAATTGTTCATAAACGCTGTCCGATACTAAATTAAAGTCGTTATAAAAATTTCTAATTTTATAACCCTGTACTTTAATCAAACTAGCAACTAACTCTCGTTTCCAATCCGCTTGAGTTAAGTCAATTGACGCCCAGAATGTCGACTTTCTAGATGCATATAATTTTTCTAAATTAATCGATGTGATATTACGCTGAGACAGACGCCTTTTGAGTAATGGATAAAATGTCTCACCCTCTCGCATAAGACACAAGATACAACCCAAACCAGCTTGTATTGTTTTATCTATAACCCAATCAATAAAACCAAATAATATTGGCCCCCAAGTAAAACAGGCTAGTTCAAATGAAACAGAATTACGCGTTAAGTTTTTAGTAATTGATAACTTTCGGGTGTACTGCCATTCACCAACATATCCATAATCTCTGCTTTCCAAAGCATTAATTAAGCTAGTATCTAATTGGCTATTGTAATAACGAGTTTGAATACCAAATGATGCCGCAGATTGAATATCAGACGTATCATTGTCTCCCATATGCAACCACCGATTAAAGTCTACCGAATAGGCTTCTCTTACAATGGCAAATAATTTACGACTAAACTTGCTAGCTGAATGCTCGCAAGATACATAAATCGGGATAGCTGATAATTGCTTATCATTCTTAAAAATATAATTTCTGATTTGAGTTGCCGTTAAATACATATCAGAAATAAATACAACATTGGCCGCGGATTTTAATGCAGATATCAATAGAGCTCTGCTTTCTTCTGGAACAAAACAAACTTGAGATTCAACCTGTAACTCTGCAAGTAAAAGTTTTTCCCGAACATCAATTGTAAAAGGCAAGCAATCATAAATATTTTTTAGCATAGTTTCAGAGCTAAGCGATTGTTGTCTAGCTAAACTCTCCGCATGCTTTCTTAAAGCGACAAACTCTTCATCATCATATGGCAATTGAAGTTCATTTTTTACGAGTCGATAACTTTTAGCAAAAACATCTTCTGGCTTAGGTAATGTACGAAAAACTAGCGTGTCGAATATATCAAATGATATCAGCTCATATTGCCCCAAATCGCATTTAGTCATTTGAAGATCCTGAACTAAAAATATCCAACGCATTTTTAACCGCGTCATCCATATTGAAGTATTTATATTGAGCTAATCGACCTAATGCAATGATTTTTGGGTATTTTTCAATCTCATTCGCATATACATGATAAGCCGCTTGGCTTTGCTCGTTAAATACTGGGTAGTACGGGATATTACAATTGGGATCAGATTTGTCGTAATCTTGCGGAAATTCTTTCACGATAGTTGTAGATGGGAGTTGCTGGGACAATATATGTTTAAACTCCGTAATGCGGGTAAAGTTTTCTTCGTTTGGGTAATTTACCGTGGTTGCGGGTTGATAAAACTCAACATCGTGTTGTTCAAATTGAAACTGTAAAGAGCGATAAGGTAATTCACCTTTACCGTAACTAAAAAGCTCGTCAAGCATTCCTGTGTATACAATTAAACCATTGAATACATCGCCTTCAACAAGAACGGATTTCGAGTCTGGTTCTAACGCAATATAATCTTTAGCATCAACGTTCGTCGCGATGGTAATGTTTGGGTGCGACAAAATATTGTTGATTAATGCTGTGTAGCCATTTTTAGGGATCGCCTGATATTTATCGTGAAAATAGCGGTCATCTCTGTTTAATACGACAGGCACGCGTGCGGTCACCGAAGGCGATATTTCCTCTGGCGTGCAGCCCCATTGTTTACATGTGTAGTTAACAAATAATTTATTGTAAATAAAGTCTGCTAACTGCTGAAGTCGAGGTTCATCCGTTTGCTTTAAATCTAAAATGGGGATTTTGCTGTTTTCGCCATACTTGGATATTAATAAACGCTCTAATTGTTCCGCTTTATTTTTAGGGTAAAAAGCATGTAAAGAGTTTAAGTTAAATGGAACAGGAGCTAATTGACCATCTATTTTAGCCAATACTTTATGCTCGTATGGATGCCAATCGGTAAATTGACTTAAATACTGCCAAACATCTTCATGCCGAGTGTGAAATAAATGAGGGCCGTATTGATGTACAACGACACCATTAGTGTCAACTTTGTCGTAACAATTGCCAGCGACATGTTCACGTTTATCAAGAACAAGGACTTTTTTATTTTGCTGGCTAGCAAATCTTTCTGCCATTACTGCGCCTGAAAATCCAGCACCAACAACAATGACATCATATTCTTTAAATTTCATTACTACCGACATTTTATATTTGTTATTTATTCTATCGGCTTAGAAAAGCATTGCTTTAAACAAAGCCTAATTCTAAAGCTACACTTTCAGGTTCATTAACATGATCTATCGCGTATCGATGACGAATATCAAAACAAAAGCCGTCAATATCAGATAACTTAATGTATTTCGCAAACAACTCATTTTGTTTTAGTTTTAAAAAGAATAGTGCTGTCGCAAAATAGTAATGGGCTCGCCCTTCGTTTATTGTTTTTTCCGATATACCAAATTGAGCCGCATTGCTAATCGCTTGTAATTGATCCGCCAAAACTTGCTCTCTGCGACTATGGTCTTTTAATGTCATCGCGCCAAAACTATTCGCATGAATTCGATAACGACCAAGTACACCATCCACAGCTTCGATCGTGCCATTTAAAAAACCTGCATTAAGCACTTGAAACGGGTGATCCAAAATAATTTTACATTGTTCATCAACAACTTTGTCTAAGTGACTGTGCCGACGGAACATCAGTGTACTCGCTTGAAAAAATGAGCCGTATTTCACCACATGCTCAATCGTCGCCTTGTCTGGAATACACTTTTTATTGTAATAATCTTTGCAGTAATAACCTGTCGTTTCATTTGAATCAGACTCAAAGACTTCAACTTCATGGTACACCATTGCACATTCAGGGTTTTTATCTAAATGATCGACCTGAGCTTGCAGCTTTCCCGGTAAAGCAACGTCGTCACCATCCATATAAGCAATGTATTGACCTTTTGCATGAGCCAGTAATAAGCGCATATTTTTAGCAAGGCGTTGATTAGACTCATTATCAATAATCTTGATTAAATTAGGTGCCTGCGCTTGGTACTGTTGAATAATCTCAAGTGAATTATCAGTAGAACAATCATTAGCAACTATAATTTCGTAATCGAAATTAACATCCTGATAAATTAGCCCTTCCAAGCAATCAGCGATGTAATTCTCCAAATTATAGACAGGAACAATTACACTCAATTTTAGCTGGCTTGCAGTCTTCATGTACTTTTCTCTATTTCAGTGTTGAGCACAACATTCAATTTAACGTCGCGTTCAAAGCTTGCTTCAAATTTGGCAAAGCGCTTTTTTGTTAACCATGCTGTTTTAGTTAATTTAAACACATCAACATCAAAATAATGCTCAACCTTGCAAACATGTTGCGATAAGGTCTCAATAAACTGGTAACCGTGCAGTTTATGCAGCTTTTTAACTTGTTGATTATGCTCCATGACTTCTGCGGTTATTGTTTCAATTATGGTTTGCGAAAATACAAAATTATAAAAGTAAGGTGGTATTAATCCACCTAAGTTCCTTACATTTTCATCACCAATGTAAAAACCCCAACTGCAAGATTGATGATTAACATCAATATCGTTGATACTTAAAACACCGATTGCTTTTTCTTGATAATAAATCAACCAATAACAACAACTTGTATCTTGTTTAGTACGTTTAAACCACTGCTGTTGCGCATGCAGATCGGCTTCAATATCCGTGAACATAAATTGAGTGACAACTTTACTAGTTCGCCATTTCAATACTTGCGGTAAATCATCCGCAGTCATTAATTTAAATTCAAACATGAAAGTTTTGCTTAATCATTGGGTATATTGCCGCTACAAGGTGCGCATCTTTTTAAATCGTGGACTGAATTGCTCACTTTCATCAAACTTAAACTTTGCAGGGACTTGATAGCTTTCTAAACTTTGCAAACAGTGCTGTTTTATTTGACGTTTAAGTGCTTTTTTATCCATACCTGAATGCGTTTGATTCAACCTTAGTTTGGCGCAAACCACATTACCGACTAAGGCATTTTTTTCACCATACACTTCAGATTCAGCAATACAATCAAGCTGTTGTAACACGCTTTCCACTTCTGCTGGGTAAACCTTCTGGCCACCCACATTAATAATTTCTGACTTGCGACCTAAAATACGTAAGTATTCTCCATCAACTTCAACCTGATCACCAGTGTGAAACCAACCATCATCTGTGTATGGACTAGGCGCATTTAAATAACCTAACATACCTGAATATGCTTTGATTTCTAAGATATTATCGTCAGTGACACGCGTTTCGAAACCTTCTCCGCCGACTTTTACCCATAAAGAAGTATTATCTTTCGATTTCGAGCGTAAAATACCTAACTCGGATAAACCATAAGTCTGTAATAATTTAATATGAGGAAATAAAGCATTAAAACGTATTAATGTAGACTCCGGCATTGGTTCAGTACCATAAGTCACTGTTTTCAAACTTGACAGCTGATAACGCTTGTAGGCTTCACTAATTAAAATAAGATTGATAAAGGTCGGAGATGTTGGTAGTAAATCTGCCTGATATTCATCAACTGCCGCTAAAACTGTATCCGGCTTTCTATCTTCCACGGATATAACACAACCCGCATTGGATAAGGTATAAAGTAAAGTATTAACCCCGCCAATGTGATCATAAAGTAAAAAGGTAATGGCTCTTAACGCGTGCCTAGGAACTTTAAATTTTTCAAGTAACTTTGCGAGATCATGAACCGCAGCTTTACTTTTGCCAGTAGAACCAGATGAAAATAAAATAAGACCGGGCACTTTACCTATTCTTAGCGTATCAAAGCATTCATGTTGTGCCGTTTGAGATAAACGAATGATATTGCAACTATCATCACTGGCGATTTGAATTAAAAACTCTGCTTGCGACGTTTCAATAAACTCATCTTTTTTATGAGCAACAGAATCCGTGATCGGCACAATTATCGCTTGATATTCAATTAAGGCAATCAGCAACGCAATGGAACTAGGTGAATAATCAGCTTCAACCATAACAACATTGCCCAATTCAATGTCATTGCTATTTAATGCTTCATACCAAGTTTCTATTTTATCTTTTAACCAAGCATAAGAATAAATTTGACCGTGCCAAACAATGGCATCCTTATCTTCATTATCAGCAAAGCGCTGCAATAAAAAACCGATGAACTTGGTATTATCTAGCATTAAGCACCTCCAAGGTATACTACCTGGCCTGTAATAAAGTCACTACTTGGCTGAATATAAAAGTCAGCTATATTTATAACATCGGCAAAGGAACCTAATCGTTTAATGCTTTGTTGTGCCAATAACTGTTCAATCTTTTCATCTGGTACATTACGGATCAAGTCTGTTTGAATGGGTGTGGGTCCTATTGCGTTAACTGTGACATTAAACTCGGCAAACTCTTTAGCCAATACTCGAGTTAACGTCTCGACAGCAGATTTAGAAGCGGCATAAACAGCCTCGCCCGCCAAATTAAATGCCACCGCAACGGTTGAGAAATTAACAATGCGGCCATAATCCCTTTTGCGCATTAACTTAGCGGCTTCACGACAAAATAAAAAACTCGCAAATACATTAACGTTAAAAATTTTCTCTACCGTTTCCATCGGTGTCAACAGTGCATGATTCATCACCGCTATGCCCGCATTGTTAATTAAAACATCTAGTCCCTTGTGTGTTTTACGAATAGACGAAAATAAACTTTTGACTTGCTTTTCATCTGTAACGTCAAGAGCAAAGTGCTGATAATGAGAGTGGCTAATAGTCGATTCAGAACGACTACAACCATAAACAATATGGCCAAGTTTAAGATAATGTTCAGCTAATGCTTGCCCTATCCCCTTACTAGTGCCAGTAATCAAAATAACTAACGGGGTAAATTGACTATCCACTATTAACCGCCCAGCTCTTCCGCAAGGTATTGACTTAATGTTGATACTGTCTTGAACGGGCTATTTTTTAATGACATTGCTTTTTCATTGGCGATAGTAAATTCTATATCAAATTCATCTTCTAACAGTTCTTCAACAGACAATAACAAGTTAACTAAATCGACCGAGTCTAATGAGCTATTTTGACCATAAAGCGCAGTTTGTTCAGACTTTTCAATTAAGGTGCCATCTCGTACTGCATTGAGTTCGTCAATAGACCGATAAATCAATTGTTGTAGTTGTTTAATCTCAATAGCCATTATCTTTCCACTTTATTTAATCTAAAAACTGCTTTTTAATAACAAGCGCACAATTTAAAGCACCATCATCACCATATTTCGGCATATTTTGATAACTTTTAACTAATGTGTTAGCTGACAACATTTGTGTTAATGCAATATCAAAATCGGAAATACTGAAGTCATTTCTTACATCAAGTACTTTTGCCCACCCCTGCTGCTGAGCAATTTGACTATTCGCAAATTGATTGTTCGCCACAATAAGTAATATAGCAGGGACTGCCAACGCGTATAATTCAAATTGAGTGCCACCAGATGCACTAATAACCAATTGTTTTTGTGCTAATTTTTCACCTATATTAACTGGGTTTTGTACCCAGGTTAAATAAGTATAGTTTTGTTTAAGTCGCTTTAATTCTTCAAGCACACCTTTGGGATTAACAACCGCAGCCCCAATAAACACTTCAACATCTGGCTGGATCCCCAATTTATTTAATTCAGCTGTTAAGGCTTTGACAACGGGAATAGTTAACGATTTTGGATCACTACCGCCTAATATCACCCCAATACCGCTTCGCTTTGACCATTCAATTGGCATAATATCTGTGATCTCAGATCGTAATAAACGATATTCTTCGCCTGCGATAACCTTTACAGGCTGATTAGTCATCGTTTTCTGGTCTGAGTAATCTGGCTGATTATCCTTATAAACCGTAGGATTAATAATAAGATCAGCAAATAAATTGCCACCATCGTTATTGTCATCAATAGCGATTAGCTGATAGTTTTCTTTTTGTAAGGCAAGCCGATAATCGGAAGAAAATTGATAGCCATCAATAACCACAAGCTTACTATTGTACTGTTCAGCAAGATAATTAATTTCATCAACGCCATCAGAGTCTATCGTTACATACTGAAATGGAAAATCATGTAATGCATTAATAAAATCAACACTTTCTGCTATACACACAAAAACAACGTTAACACCTAGTGAAGTTAAGCCTTGGGCAAGTGCGATACAGCGCACAAAGTGGCCAGCACCTATAGTGGCCGTTGCATCAACCCGAATCAAAACTGTTTTACAGGGTTTATCACTCACCATTAAAATCTTTAACTGTTGCAGAAAATATAGCATCACCAGCAACGAGATCTGTTGTCGCCACTGAACCCAATACTTGCTTGAAATGTTTAGGTGCCAATCCAATTGCCGGCCGTACAACTTTAATATTGTCACGAGAAAACTTTTCGCCGGCTTTAATCGTTTGGGTAACAAATATAGAACGACGATAATATTTTGATTTTTCTTCGGCTTGACTGCCACCATAAGTGACTTCACCCATGGCTGCATGGGCATCTCGGCTAGCCGTAACTAATGCCTTAAATTCATCAGGCTCGAGTGAAAATGCAGCGTCGACTCCACCTGCATTTCGGTCCAACACAAAATGTTTCTCTATTACACAAGCACCTAAAGCGACAGAGGCGACAGACACGCCAATACCTCGAGTATGGTCAGATAACCCCACCAAGCAGTTAAACTTTTTTTGTAAATCAGGGATGGTAACTAAATTGGTATTATCGGCATTGGCTGGGTAAGTACTGGTGCACTTGAGTAACACGATCTCTTGTGCACCGGCATTGCGGGCGGCGGTAAGCGCATCGGTAATTTCTTGCTCGCTAGCCATACCTGTGGACATGATCATGGGTTTACCCGTGGCGGCAACTTTAGTAATTAATGGAATATCCGTCAGTTCAAAAGACGCAATTTTATAAGCAGGTACATTCAAGCTTTCTAAAAAATCAACTGCGTCTTCATCAAATGGCGAACTAAAGGCAATCAAGCCAAGCTCTTGTGCATAATCAAATAAAGGCTTGTGCCATTCGTATGGCGTGCATGCTTTACCATAAAGATCATGTAAATGTTGGCCATACCACAATGAATCAGGTTCCATAATGCGAAAGTTATCTGAGTCAATCGCTAAGGTCATTGAATCTGCAGTGTAAGTTTGTAGCTTAATCGCATCAACGCCGGCATCTGCTGCTGCTTTAATCATGTTTTTGGCAAGAGCAAAGTCTTGACTGTGATTACCGGATAGCTCAGCAATGACAAAAGGAGGATGTTTAGGGCCGATTGCTCGATTTGCGATCTTCATTAACACGTATTCTCTTATTTTCTTGTTATTTTTATTCTTGTGATCGTTGGTTTAGCGAATCTAATATCTCTTCTACATCGTTAACCATTTCTTCAACTGGTGGCCATTTACTTGCTGTTTCTTCGGTGGCAAATTCAGGCATGATTGTTCGCGGATCAACATCACCACATATCACAAAGCTGGGGCAATCAACCGCTTTAGCTAACCACTGTGGAGCTGAAGGTACGGTAACTAATAAGTCGGTACTTTTTAACTGAGCAAGTGTTTGTTCCATACTCACGCGACCATCGAACCCTTGCCATACATGATACCCTTTTGCTTCTAATGCAGTTTTCAATTCAGTTTCAAACGGGTAATTACGCTCTGCGGTACGGGCAGATGCGGCTAACGCGATCACTTTTTTACTGGCACTTATCGCGGTTAAGTTGGGATCAGGCTTTACTGATATTGAAAAATCCAAATCAATGCCTTGATAACCACAACAGGTTTTCAAATAAAACTCAGGGTAACCATGTTGCGGCAGCTCTTCCAGTTGCGTCCACCAAGGAACGTGCCAATTACCCATGGCGGCATAACTACTGTCCATATACTGATGTGGATTGTTAACATAGTCAGGTGACAAAGTTTGCGCCTGAAATTGCGCTAACAGATCAGGCACCGAAATACTCATGTAATTACCGGATACGTTCTGACCTGAGTCCTTCAAAAACCTGGCTAAAAAGCACGGCATAAACCAAGTGTCTAAGTTAATAATTTCATCATATTCAGCTTGGGTTATTTCATTTGCTACTGCGATAAATGATTCCATAGCTAATACAATATGTTCAGGCCATTGCTCTTTGGCTAATACCTGTACTTTAACTTGTGGTTCAGCCAATGGAATAACATCGCCACCCACTGAAAATGTTAAAAAAGTAATTTCAGCATCTGGGTTTTGTTGTTTGATATACCGTAAAGCAGGAATACCTATACAGGTTACATCCCCAAGCCCTAACATGCGGATCACTAATATTTTTTTATTACCCATGGAGTTCACTTTTTAAAATTCAATACTATTAGGTTTACAAAACCTAATGCTTTTTCAATAAAGAAATGATCAGTTGAATCTTTTGTAGAAGCTGCTGCTTCGTCAAAGCCTTAAAATACGACGCGAGCGTCGAACCTACAAAAATAGCTAGCCTTGTTTCATTCTTTCTGGAAACAGTACTAACCATTATTTTCATTTTTTATATAAGCTTGATACATTAATTCCGCTCTTTGCCAATCTTCCATTGTGTCTATATCTTGCACCAAATGCCTAGGCAACACGATGGGGATACTATGGTGAGTAAACATACCTTTGCCTCCCTTTATATAATCCTGTGTGCGTCCCCAGTAAAACTGTCCTGCATCATGAAAAGCTTCCGGTAAGTCTTGCGAACGCTTACCTATATCATTAGGAAACATCACCTCAGCGCCCTGCTCGGTTATTAAAAAGGAGCGCTGAATAGGAAAGGCAAAGCTAGTTGCTGAAAATGCAAACGCTTTGCTTTTATTCTGCTGTAAAGCAGTCATGCCCTGCTGTAAATAGTTAGGCTGTAAAAACGGCGCAGTAGCATAAATGCAGCAGCAAAACTCGTAACTTTGTCCTAGTGCTTGCATGGCAACAATGGCATGCCTTGTAACCGCCATAGTGCCGACAAAATCACCCGATAAATCATCTGGTCGAGTAAAAGGTACATCCGCCCCATAATCTCGAGCGACTTGGGCAATTTGCGGACAATCTGTGCTAACAATCACTTTATCAAAGCAATTAGATGCCGTTGCTGCTTCAATTGAATAAGCAATGAGTGGTTTGCCAGCAAAGGATCGTATATTTTTTTTAGGGATACGTTTACTGCCACCACGAGCAGGAATTATGGCCAAGCTACGCATTGAGTTGATGACTCACTGATGTTAAAAAATCACGCATACAAGAAATAACTTTTTCTTGTTCCGGCAAGGTTAAATTGGGGTGAATTGGCAGTGTAATTGCACCTGCATAAAAAGATTCAGCGTGTGGAAAGTCACCTTGCTTAAAACCAAGCTTTTGATAATACGGTTGTAAATGCACGGGTATATAATGCACGTTCACACCTATTTTATGCGTCCGAAAATAGTCAAAAGCTAGCTTGCGTAGCTGAAAAGGCAACTCAACCACATACAAATGCCAACCACTATCCACGCTTAATTGCGGTAAAGTTAATTGCGGCAAAGTAGTTGATTGCGCCTCAAATGCATGCTGATAACGTTCTGCAACATGTAAGCGCCGTTGAATGTAAGTATCTATGCGCTGTAATTGGGACAAGCCAAGAGCCGCATGTATGTCGCTCAATCGATAATTATAGCCAAGTTCAATTTGTTGATAATACCAATCACCATCTGCTACGGAACGATATTGTGGCTCTAATAAACTATCGTCTCGGGTTACACCATGCTTAGCATGCAAAGTCGCTTTTTGATACAAGGCAGAATTGTTAGTGACTAAAGCTCCCCCCTCAGCCGTTGTTATTGGTTTAACGGGATGAAAACTAAACACAGTACAATCGGAATATTGACAATTCCCTACCAATTTATTTTGATATTTTGCCCCGAGAGCATGGCTAGCATCTTCGATTATTTTAAAACCATACCGCTGACCCAGTTGATTAATTGCCTGCATATCGCAACTCTGTCCCGCGTAATGCACACACACCAATGCTTTTGGTAACCTATTTGCTTTTTCAGCAATTTCTAATTTTTCAGCTAATTGGGTTATTGATAGGTTTCGCGTAACAGGATCAATATCTACAAAATCTATATCGGCACCACAATAGCGAGCGCAGTTTGCTGAAGCGACAAAAGTGATAGGTGTTGTCCATACCAAGTCGCCTTCGCCTATATCTAGTGCCAAACACGCAACATGTAACGCAGACGTACCACTATTTACCGCAATACAATACTCGACATTACAATATTCGCTAATCGCTTTTTCAAATGCGGGAACTTGGGTTCCTTGGGTCAAAAATTGATTCTGTAAAACATCCACAACAGCATCAATATCCGCTTGAATAATATCCTGTTTACCATAAGGGATCATACGATTAGTCCATGTACTCTGCAGTTTTATCCAATTCCCGAAGTTGCTCAACTGTTAAAAAGTCAGGGTTAGTACCCGAATGATATTCAAATCCTTCTGTCACTTTTTTACCGGTTTCGCCTAACCTATTGGTAAAATAATCTAGCTCTTTTTCAAAAAATGAAATCGCTGGTGTGATCACATAGTGGTCACTGAATTCTATCGTTTGGTGTGAAACTTCTTCAGGTACCATAATCTCATGCATCTTCTCGCCGGGTCTTATCCCAATAACGTCGTAGTCTCGACTGCCGGTTAACGCTTCAACTAAATCAACAATTGCCACTGATGGTATTTTAGGGACAAAAATTTCGCCACCTTGCATGCGCGAAAAGTTCTTAACCACAAACTCAACACCTTGAATTAAAGGTAACCAAAATCGAGTCATATCTGGATGAGTAACGGGTAACTTTTCTAGGCCTTCAGCCAATTGCTGCTTGAAAAACGGGACAACCGAACCACGAGAACCAACCACATTACCATACCTGACTACCGAGAAACGTGGTCCTTTTGCTCCTGCAATATTGTTAGCGGCAACAAACAGCTTATCTGATGCTAATTTTGTTGCGCCATACAAGTTGACTGGATTGGCTGCTTTGTCTGTTGAAAGTGCAATAACTCGTTTAACGCCTGCTTCTATTGCCGCATCAATAACATTTTGCGCCCCCATAATATTGGTTTTGATGCATTCCATGGGGTTATATTCAGCGGCGGGAACTTGCTTTAATGCAGCGGCGTGTACCACAAAATCAACATCTCGCATTGCGGTGAGAATCCGCTCTTTATCACGTACATTGCCAATAAAATAGCGAATAGCCGAATGTTTAAACTGCTGCTGCATTTCAAATTGTTTTAATTCATCTCGCGAAAAAACAATTACCTTTTTAGGTTCAAAATTATCCAATATATATTTAATAAATCGATTACCAAATGAACCTGTACCACCCGTTATCAAAATCGACTTATTATCAAACATATCGCATTAAACCTTTTACTATTGTTAAGTTTATTATCGGCTAAGATTAAGAATTGTTTACTTTGAGGAGTATCATAGTAAGAAAGTCGAAAAGCAAGTTTAAGCTGTTACAAACGACTGTTTTGAAAAGATTTTTGCTTTAAAAGTCATTAACGGTATTGTTTAATCGCTTTTCTACCTCTAACAACCACTCGTAATTGACTAGCGGTTTGTTTTTGTAGTTCGACTATTTTATTTGTAATAAGGGTATTGTTATCAGCTTCTGCTCGCAAAAACGCTTTATCCCATTCAGATTGCGGTGTTTCTGACAAATAGTGCTGGATAAGCTGTTCTCGTTCTTCCACTAGAGCTAACAATTCCGATTCATCAAGCTCTTCCTCTGTTAAAAGAGCTTGAATAGCTTTAGCATTATCAATAAGAAAAGAATGTGTGTATTTTAAATTTAAGTTAATTTGACTCACACTGCTGCTTGCTGTTTCTCGCGTTGCGCCTGATAAGCCTCTTGTTTGGCCGATTCAGGAATTTGCGCCCACGCGTTTTTAATAGGAAGCATGAGGTTAATCACTTCCTCTAAAATCTGCAAATTATTTTGAATATGGGCATCGGTTAAACGACCTATCATGTAGTCGTAAAGCGCAAATAAATTATCTCCAACTTCGCCACCCGCATCTAAATCTATGGTATCGCGCAAATTAACAAGTATGGCATTCGCTTTTGACAAGTGTTCAGCTTTACCTTCAAACTCTTTGCGTTCCATACAACCTTTGGCATAAGCAATTTTATCTAATGCGCCTTGCATTAACATCAAAGTTAGTTTGTGAGGATCTGCCAATGCGACTTCTTGTTTTAAGTTGCCTTTTTTATAGGCATTTATACCTTTTCTATACATTTTTAAACGTCTCCTCTTATCCTAACAAGCCTAATGAGGCATTTAATGCGTTACCTGTTCTTTGTAATTTAGATACAGTTAAATCAAGGCTAATATATTTATCACGTAAAATTTGTTCGTAGTTGGAAATTTGTTGATCCACTCTTAAACGTTGATCAAACAATAGCTCTTTTTGATCTTTCATCGCCGATTCGCGTGCTCGCAATAACCCACCGTATTGAGTGTATTGATCAACATAATCATACATTTGCGATGCAATACCTTGGTCGGGATCGGTAAATAGCGTGGCTATTTCATCAAAATAATCATCCAACGCTTCATCTAATTTATCTTGACCGCTACCAAAACCATACTCATCGGTGTCAGAAATTTGCAGTTTACCATCGTCGTCAAATGACACACCAATCTGAAATAAGGTGCCTAAAGATGAATTATCAACCGTACCCGATACTAACGAAGCTAACCCAGATTGAATACCGCGCACCATAAAGTCACCAGCTAACGCGCCGTCTTCTTCTAATTCTGACTGACCATATTTGGTTAACGTGGTGATGGAATCCATTAAAGAGTTGTAGTTGTCGACAAAATCGGTAATTTTATTTTCGAGTGCATCTTTATCTGGGCCAACATCCAATGTCGAAGTTTTGTATACTGGATTACCGCCCGTATCCAGATAATCGACATCTGATAATTTAGATACTTCAAAAGATACGTACTCAATAACGTTTTCAAATTCGTTAGTGGCACTTTCCACCGCTAAGCCATCAATAACGGCTTTGGCATTAGATGCCGCTTGATTTTCAGTATTGCTATTAGCATCGGCTAACCAAGCCATTAATCCATTGGTGGAGGTTAATGCTAAATCATTGCCTTCGCCGGTTACGTCCGAATTAAGTACTAATTTAGCACCCGCTGATGTACCTGTATCAATAATACTGGCGGTAACACCAAAATTGTCCGTTGCATCATTAATTGCCGTTTTTAATTCAGCCAGCGTGGTAGTTGAAGTAACCGCGATATTGAAGGTGTCGCTGCCGACAGTAAAGGTTAGAGTGTCATCACCGCTAGCAACAGTATCAGACGTACTGGTAAAACCGGTTGCGGTATCAGCATCAGCTGAAACAATACGACTGCCTTCGGCTAGTTGTTCAACTGATATTTGATACTTGCCTTCCAGTGCACTGTTACCGGCTTCTGCTGTAAACGGACCATCATCTTCTTCACTTACATCGGGATGAGATGCACGCGCAGAACGGCTTTGTAGATTATAGTCATTTTTCAGTTCATCTATGGCATCTTTGAAGCTGTCCATTTTCTCCATCAAGGTGCCAACGCCGGAAATTTGCGCTTCAAGCTCTTCTTCTTGCTTATCTAAACGCTCGTATTTAGGCGTACTCTCAGCTTCTAACAGCTGCGAAACCAAACCATTTAGATCCAAACCTGAACCAACACCTATCGACTGAATGCCCATAGTGAACCTCTACAACCTACACTTCGTTATTTAATAACACTCCCAATCCAACGGTTTCACCAATTTCTGATTGGAGTGACTTGATACGCTCTGATAATTTTAGCACTTCCTCGGAAGGAATTTGCCTAATAACTTCACCAGAACCCGCATCTGTGACTTTAATAATTGACCGATTGGTTTCATCATCAAAACTAAAACTCAAATCTTGATTTTTAGTTTGTACAAATGCTGAAACGTCAGCTAAAGCCGATTCAATGCTCTCAATATCTAAATTATCGGCATTGCTCTGGTTTACTTTAGCCTGTTCATAATCAGAAAACTCAATAATTTTGCCATTATCGCTAGAATTTTTCGCTTCGTCTAACTCTACTGCTTTTTGATTGACGGTATCTAAAGCGGCATTGCCTTGCTCTTGGCCGCGCTCTTGTTTATAAGCAAAATTAATTCCAGATTGTTGCGATCCAATTTCCATTTCAACCTCCGAATATAAATAAGAATAAAATGCCTTTCTCACTAAAGTATTCGTCGGTGTGTCCGATAAAACTATTGAACAACGAAACACACCGACAGTTAGCTGAGTTAACTAAGGCATTAATCCTTTATAAATATAAACTCAACTAACTATTAACCTAATAAAGATAAAGCCGTTTGAGGACGTTGATTGGCCTGACTTAATACTGAAATACTCGCTTGTTGTACAATTTGGTTACGCGTTAATTCAGCTGTTTCTGTAGCAAAGTCAGTATCACGAATTTGTGAACGAGCGCCTGATACATTTTCAATAACATTCGATAAGTTACGAATTGTTGATTGAAAACGGTTTTGTAAAGCACCTAATTCGGCACGTTGTGTACCAATTGACGAAATTGCTGTATCAATTGCCGTTAACGCTGAAGATGCGCCACTTGCCGTTGAAATGTCAACTGTGCTCACACCTAAACCTGATGCACCATAACTAGCACCATTAGATGATGAAAGGTTAACTGAAATAGTTTGACCTGAGTTAGCACCCACTAAAAATGCCGCTGAATAACCGCCACTCAAAAGTGCAGTACCACCAAATTCAGTATCTGTACCGATTCGACTCATTTCTGAAATTAATGCAGTCACTTCTTGTTGCAATGCAGCTCTATCCGCTGAGGTATTAATACCGTTTTGTGATTGGATCGCAAGCTGACGAATGCGTTGTAATGATGTTGTGGTTTCTTGCAATGCACCTTCTGCAACTTGCACAACTGACACACCGTCATTGGCATTACGTACAGCTTGGTTTAAACCTTGCAATTGCGATGTCATACGATCAGTAATTTGCAAACCGGCTGCATCATCAGCAGCACGGTTAATACGAAAACCTGACGATAAACGCTCGAAAGAAGTGTTTAATTTGTTACCTGCATCAAATAATTGACGCTGTGCATTTAACGAAGAAACGTTAGTGTTTACAAACATACTCATAATAATATCTCCTGAAAACTAATCTTGCTTGTTCCCCTCAGAACGTTGATGCAAGTTAGCTTGCCTTAATTAACTCGTAAGAGTCACCTCTAAACCAATTGAAATCCGGCCCCTCAACCATCATTCAAAATATCGGTATCCCCCTCGTTAATAGTTATCGGTCAGGTCTGAAGAACCTTTAGGATTTTTTTTGATTTTTTTATAAAAAAACCCAAATTATTTTTAAACAATTGAATTTAAATGATTTTTTAATTTTATTTTTTGATAAAAAGATGATGATTAGGTAAATAACTAACCACTTTTTATACTGTGGTCAGTCACAAGGGTTTAGTTTTGTGGGCTCTGCAAACAGAAATGTTTGCCCACAAAGATGGCTTTTGCAGGCTCGCAAACATAAATGTTCGCCCACAAGAGTTAGTTTTGCAGGCTCGCAAACATAAATGTTCGCCCACAAGAGTTAGTTTTGCAGGCTCGCAAACATAAATGTTCGCCCACAAGAGTTGGTTTTGCAGGCTCGCAAACATGAATATTCGCCCACAAGAGCTGGTTTTGCAGGCTCGTAAACATAAATGTTCGCCCACAAAGGTGGCTTTTGCAGGCTCGCAAACATAAATGTTCGTATCTACGATAAATTGGAAAGTAAAGCCGACCCGCAAAACTGACGCCAGGAGGTAGTGAGGATTGAGGTATTTGACCATCATTTTTGCTAGTCGGCTAGTGGGCATTAAATTTAAAGTTTATAACTCATGCCCAATATCAAAAATCAACAGATAAAACAGAGGGAAGCTTTAACTGCTTTTATTGATACAGTTGAATATCCTTGTGAATATTTCAATTTAATACTAGGACTAATACTAAGCAGGAAATGTGCCAGAGAAAACGGCTTGAGGTTTCCCATTACTGGATAACCTCAAGCTAGGACTCAAACTTGGAGAGAGTGAGTATTTTCAAAGAGGGTCGTTAAACAAACTTAAAAACCAATAGTTTCAACAAGCTCGTTTAACCAATAAAAACTTAACGTAGCAATGAACAACTAACTTTAAAGACTCAGATTCTGTTCAAGGCCTTCAACCAAATGCTAGTGCTACACTCGCTATTTAGTTGATTTAAAAAATGTGCATTTCAATTCAAGTATTAGGTGGTTAATTAACCACCTAATAATGATAAAGCCGCTTGAGGACGTTGATTTGCTTGAGACAATACCGTTTGGCTGGCTTGCTGTAATATTTGGCTACGCGTTAAATTAGCCGTTTCTTCTGCAAAATCAGTGTCTTTAATACGAGAGCGCGCGCCTGATACATTCTCAACAACATTAGTTAAGTTTCTGATGGTAGATTGAAAACGGTTTTGTAGTGCACCTAATTCAGCTCGGGCCGCACCTATGGTAGAGATAGCCGCATCAAGGGCAGTTAACGCTGAAGAAGCTCCACCAGTAGTTGTAACATCGACTGTACCTACGCCTAAGCCTGAAGCCCCAAAACTAGCACCTGTCGTTGTTGATAAATTAACTGAGATAGTTTGACCTGCATTGGCACCCACTAAAAAAGCAGATGAGAATGTGCCGCTTAAAATATTCACGCCACCAAACTGAGTATCGGTTGCGATCCGGCTTAATTCGCTGATTAATGCTGTCACTTCTTGTTGTAAAGCAGTTCTATCTGATGAGGTGTTAATACCATTTTGCGATTGAATAGCTAACTGTCTAATACGTTGTAAAGACGTTGTGGTTTCTTGCATTGCACCTTCAGCCGTTTGGGTTAGTGAAATCGCATCGTTAGCGTTTCTAACCGCTTGATTAAGGCCTTGAATTTGAGAAGTCATACGGTCAGTGATTTGTAAACCTGCCGCATCATCTGACGCGCGGTTAATACGAAAACCTGAAGATAAACGCTCAAAAGAAGTACTTAACGCATTACCTGAGCCCACTAATTGGCGTTGTGCATTTAATGAAGATACATTGGTATTTACAAACATAGTCATGATAACTCTCTCCTAATTTTATTAAAATAATTGTGCTTACCTATTGAAAGTCACAATGTCAGAGCCTTTGTTATTGTTTTTGCCTCCGGACAATTAAGTTATCGGAGCCACACAAAAACTCTTTAGAAAAAATTAGGAGGAAAGTTTTGCCGTTTTATAGGCAATTCTATTCCTTATGTATCCTTGTTTTGCCATTCCTTCAAAAATGAAAATTTCTCGTTATCGCTACCTCATTGTTATAACTAAAAAATTACCTGTATCTCATCCGTTTTTACTCTCGCGAAAAAGGTTGGGAGACGCTCCCCCAACCGATCGCTCCTTTTTAATAAAGGTGAGAGCGAGCGATTCCTCACCGTTTGGTTATGTAACCGATCGCACTACCTCCTGGCGTCATGTCCCAAACGGATGGAAACAGAGCCTAGGTTAATTAATAATTAACCTAATAGAGATAAAGCAGCCTGTGGTCGTTGGTTTGCCTGTGACAATACCGTTTGGCTTGCTTGCTGAACAATTTGGTTACGCGTTAATTCAGCCGTTTCAGTTGCGAAGTCAGTATCTTTAATACGTGAACGCGCACCTGATACGTTTTCAACAACGTTAGATAAGTTACGAATAGTTGATTGGAAACGGTTTTGTAACGCACCAAGTTCCGCACGTTGTGCACCAATTGATGAAATAGCTGTATCAATTGATGTTAATGCAGCAGATGCCCCAGAAGCCGTTGATACATCAACCGAGCCTACACCTAAACCTGACGCACCGAAGCTCGCGCCATTAGATGAAGATAAGTTAACTGAAATAGTTTGACCTGAGTTTGCACCCACTAAAAATGCCGCAGAAAAAGTACCACTTAAGATTTCAACGCCACCAAATTCAGTATCTGTTGCAATACGACTCATTTCAGCAACTAACGCAGTCACTTCTTGTTGCAGCGCTGCACGGTCTGCAGAGGTATTAATACCATTTTGCGACTGAATAGCTAATTGACGAATACGTTGTAATGAAGTTGTAGTTTCTTGTAACGCACCTTCAGCGGTTTGCGTTAAAGAAATTGCGTCGTTCGCGTTACGTACAGCTTGATTTAAGCCTTGGATCTGCGAAGTCATACGATCGGTGATCTGTAAACCAGCAGCATCATCTGATGCTCGGTTAATACGGAAACCAGAAGATAAGCGCTCAAAAGAAACACTTAAATTATTGCCTGAGTTCGATAACTGTCTTTGCGCATTTAACGAAGACACGTTGGTGTTTACGAACATAGCCATAGTTCTCACTCCTATAGATATATTAATAACACAAACAAATCAAAAATAGAGATGTTTATGAGCTAAATGAAACAAACTATCGTTTAATAAACGTTTTATATCTGTCTCTATCTATTTATCGGACATCAATGAAATTACTTTAGAAATTAAATTAAATATTTTTAACTTAAAAATACAAATTAAATAAAATGTATAAACACTAAACACCAATATATATTTTAAATCAATAAATAGAAATGATAACAGAAAAAAACTGTTATTTAACAACGAGGTAAAAAGACCGAAAGAAAATTCTTTCGGCCAAACGCCCTACTTAGGAGAGATTGAGCGAAACGGGTATAAACAGCACTATTTAAAGTGTTTAAAGCCAGCTTTTTGGTAAAGCATCTCCTGTTTCAATCAGCAATAATCTCAGTCAGCATGCTTCATCCTGACCTCGCCCCTGTTAGTCGTCATTGATTGTTTTAGGTCTTGTGTTTTCAAGTCTGGCCGAAACAATTGCATCTTCGAAACTAGCTCCTATTTATAAGATTCGATTCCATTCGCTATCGAAGTTCTCAAACTATTTGTTACGGTCACGTCACAGTCCTAAGTTTTCAATCACAAACCAACAACGCTGTATCTCTACTTAATGTCTTTATTCCGATCAATTTATCTATTTTTTACGCTGAATAAGGCAAGCCACAACCACCAAACGTCAATCATCACCCGGTGTTAATTAACACCCTCACACAGGTAAATTAAACATAAGACAGGTTTTAAAGCCTTGTTTTTATACCAAGTGCTCAGCGAGTGATCATGTGAAAACAGTTAACTTACAGCTCATAGCCTTGGTCCTACAGCAAAATAAAAAGCCGTATGCTAAAATCTGTTATGTTTTCTGTTTCCAATCAAAATCACGCAACCACCCTATTCGTATAAACAAGCTTTACCCACTCAGCACAATTAAACAGCGTCTATCAAGCTCGTTAATGATTGTTAGCTATACTCTGACACTAGCTGGAGCACTAAAAAACTACCAACGAGTCAGCATTTCAGATATTTACTTGCGCTTGCCCTAATAGCTATATTTAGCCGTAAAGAAATGCGCTCTGTTCCACATAACAACTAAGATCCATTCAGCTAGTACCTTTTCAGTAAAAATGATCCATTGAACCTCTTGTAGGTCACCTTCAGGCCAATATTTAAACCATTGTGACTCGCGTACCCATCGGCATATAAACCGACCTACACTGAAAAACGTCAACCAATCAAAATCGAATTAAAAAAATCCTAACTTGTGCATATAACTTGCTGTTAAAAAAATAAATTGATCATTGAACTCATCATTAAGTGATAACCATAAAGAAAATATTGCTGATCATCTGACTTAAAAAATCTGGCTTAAAAAGCAGCGGTGTTTTAATCACCGCTTAAACTTTTTTATTAACCAAGTAATGATAAAGCCGCTTGTGGTCGCTGGTTAGCCTGCGACAATACAGTTTGGCTTGCTTGTTGTAATATTTGGTTACGAGTTAACTCGGCTGTCTCTGTCGCAAAATCGGTATCTTTAATTCGCGAGCGAGCGCCTGAAACATTTTCAACAACATTGGATAAGTTTCGAATAGTTGACTGAAAGCGGTTTTGTACAGCACCTAGCTCAGCTCGAGTTGCCCCTATGGTGGAAATTGCCGTATCAATCGCGGCTAAGGCAGCTGATGCTCCGGTTGTCGTTGTTACGTCAACAGTACCAACACCTAAACCTGAAGCCCCAAAGCTAGCACCGGTCGCAGATGATAAATTAACAGAGATAGTTTGACCTGCATTAGCCCCCACTAAAAAAGCAGAGGAAAAAGTACCACTAAGAATGTTTACGCCACCAAACTGAGTGTCTGTTGCAATTCGGCTTAATTCGCTAACTAACGCGGTGACTTCTTGTTGTAAGGCAGCTCGGTCAGCAGAAGTATTGATACCATTTTGCGACTGAATGGCTAACTGACGAATACGCTGCAATGAGGTTGTTGTTTCTTGCATCGCACCTTCAGCAGTTTGCGCTAAAGAAATCGCATCATTGGCGTTTCTTACCGCTTGGTTTAAACCTTGTATCTGCGAGGTCATACGGTCGGTAATTTGCAAACCAGCAGCATCATCTGATGCTCGGTTGATACGAAAACCTGACGATAAACGTTCAAAAGATGTACTTAATGAATTGCCTGAGCCCATTAATTGACGTTGGGCATTAAGCGAAGATACATTTGTGTTTACAAACATAGCCATAATTTTACTCTCCTAATTAAAGCGCACTTCTACTTACATTAACTATATAAATAGCGTGCTTATTTTAGTTTTTTAATAAACCTTGTATTTTTGTATGCAATTCCTCTTTGCACTTAAATTATCGGAGTTTAAAAAAAATCCTTTAGCTAATTAGTTGAGTTTTTTTAGTCTTTTTATTAATTTTAATGCTAAAGATTAAGGCTATACTGACGAGTGTAAAGCGAATCAAATAAAACCAAACAAAAGCCTAAAGTTTGTTTAATTTTGTCGAGTCAGACTAAGAAATTAAAACTTTAGACTTAATTGTTTATCGGCAGCTGATTGTTTTGCGTGAATAAAATTTGTTTATTATTCAGGTAACTACTCAGCGTGTTTATAAATAGAATTGAATTTCTTCCGCTGGTATAAAAAATTACCGTCATACCTGAGTATTCAGGTATCCAGCGCCTTTATTAAAGTAAACGGAGCTCACGTTTACTAAACAAAGTCACTAGATTACCGCATTCGCAGGTTTCTTGTTCCAGACGAAACCTAAGTACCTACGTCCTGTAGGCACGGCAAAGACGAAGTAATTACCAATACAAAGGCGCGTAAAACACATTACGCTGAGTAGATACTTATTCAGTAGTTCTTGTCATGATCAGATAGGCAATGATTAATCGGCTCTGCAAACATAAATGTTAGCTCACAAGGTTTGACTTGCAGGCTTTGCAAACATAAATGTTCGCCCACAAGGGTTTGCTTTGCAGGCTGTGAAACATAAATGTTCGCCCAGTGTGTTACGAGTTACCAACAGTACAAGGAAGGCTGGAAGGTAACGCAACTATATAAAACATGATGGTTTGGCCCATCCCATCGGCATTCAGGTGCAGGTGGAAACCACCTTATGCGGCATTGGTTAAGAGTCACTGTCGTGAGCGATAAGGGAAAGGCAAACACAATGATTTGTCAGGTGTGAGTTAAAGAGACGAACAGCGTAGGTGTCGAAATATTTAACCGTTGCATCCCGAAACCAAGCTACTGGGTGGAGTTTGGGAAGAGCTTAGAGGCAACCTGATTACCAACTAAGCGGGAGCCGGCAAAGAGCTGACGTGAATTTAACTCGGGGTTTTATATGGAACGTAAGAACCAGTCGTTTTGATGTTAACAGATATCCTCGAATGGAAACCCCATGAGAGCCAAGTCTGAATGCAAAGCACTGGGGCGGAGCAATTCGTAGTAGTGATGATGATAGCTGTAATGGTTATCTAGCGAAGGGATTGCCTCGTTTTAAATGAAACTTTCATCAACTGCTGCAGCAGGAGGAATGATTGAATTCAGCAAAACCATTTAGTATTTCGAAATGGACAGTTTATGAAGCCTGGTTACGTGTAAGAGCCAACGGTGGAGCGGCAGGAATTGATGAGCAATCGATGAGTGATTTTGAACAGGACTTGAAGAAGAACCTGTACAAGATATGGAATCGAATGTCATCGGGCAGCTATTTTCCACCGACGGTGAAGCGTGTCGAAATCCCTAAGGATAAGGGCGTTCGAGTACTAGGCATACCCACGGTATCAGACCGAGTTGCACAGATGGTCGTCAAGATGGAGTTGGAGCCTGAATTAGAATCGGTATTCGATAATGATTCTTATGGTTACAGACCTAATCGCAGTGCACATGATGCATTAGCGATAACGCGCCAGCGGTGTTGGCGATACGACTGGGTGATTGATTTAGATATCAAAGGCTTCTTTGATAACTTGGACTGGGTGTTATTGGGCAAAGCGTTACGCAAACATACCAATAACCCATGGGTATTACTCTATATCGAACGTTGGCTTAAAGCGCCAATGGAAACCTCGGATGGTCAGATAATAGAGCGAACGAAAGGAACACCACAAGGAGGCGTGATAAGCCCATTGCTAGCCAATTTGTTTTTACACTACGCATTCGACAAATGGTTGCGAAGAGAACATCCACATGTTCAATTTGCACGCTATGCGGATGATGCAGTGGTTCACTGTCGTAGTGAGCAAGAAGCAAAGGCGTTAAAGCAAGCTATTGAGCAACGCATGTTAGATTGTTGTCTAGAATGTCATCCAGAGAAAACTAAACTGGTTTACTGCTTTGATGAAGGTAGACAAGAAGCACATGAAGTCATTAGCTTTGATTTTCTTAGTTACTGTTTCAGGCCAAGGTTAGTAAGGAATCGGTGGGGTCGCATGTTTGTTGGCTTTACACCTGCTATTAGCCCTAAAGCGAAACAGAAAATTAGAGAGAAAGTTAAAGCGCTCAAGCTACATAAGCAAACGGGGTTAACGATACAAGAGTTGGCGTATAAGCTTAATCCGATGATAAGCGGGTGGATAAATTACTTCAGTCGGTTTTGGAAAACAGCATTAAGGCCACTTATGTCTTGGATAAACCTTAAATTGTTGAAATGGGCGAAGAAGAAATACAAACGGCTGAAATTCAGTTACCAAAGAGCAAGAAAATGGATGCAAAGGGTGTGTAATACACAACCGTATCTATTTTCTCATTGGCAATTTGGTTGCAGGCCGTAAATGGTGAAACGAGAGGAGCCGTATGAATTGAGAGGTTCACGTACGGATCTGTGAGAGGCTGAGGGGGAAGCTCCCTCGGCCTACTCGACCAAAGTTTGACTTGCAGGCTGTGCAAACATAAATGTTCGCCCACAAAGTTTGGTTTGCAGGCTGTGCAAACATAAATGTTCGCTCACAAAGTTTGACTTGCAGGCTGTGCAAACATAAATGTTAGCTCACAAAGTTTGACTTGCAGGCTTTGCAAACATAAATGTTCGCCCACAAGGGTTTGCTTTGCAGGCTGTGTAAACATAAATGTTCGCCCACGAGGTTTGGTTTGCAGGCTATGCAAACATGAATGTTCACCGACAAGGTTTGACTTGCAGGCTAAGCAAACATAAATGTTCGCCTACAACTAGGCCTGAGAGGTATCTTGGTTAGCTTGGTTTTCTTGATTATTCACTTTCGCTTTATAGTTTTGCCATTTTTGATTTAATTCGCCACAACTCCAATACAAGCAAGGCACAAAAATTAAAGTCACAATAGTCGCGGCCAGAACACCATAAGCTAAAGACACCACCATAGGAATTAAAAATTGAGCCTGTACACTTTGTGCTGACAGCATTGGCATTAAACCAATAAAGGTCGTTAACGAGGTTAAGACTATTGGCCTAAACCTAAGCCTACAGGCTTTCATCACCGCCTCTTTGGCATCAAGCCCTTGTTGTCGAAAACGGTTAATGGCGTCCACTAAAACTAGGTTATCGTTTATCACAACGCCTGACGCGGCCAAGATCCCTAACATAGAAAACATACCGTATGCTGTGTCATGAATATAGTGACCAATTAGCGCACCTAAAAAACCAAATGGAATGGCTGACATAATTAAGAAAGGTTGCACGTACGAGCGAAACGCAATGGCCATCAGCATATAAGCCACCATTAATGCTAAGCCTTCTAGCAAAATAACAGTTTGTTTGAAATTACTCTCATCTTTACTGCGTTCGCCGCGCCCATAATCAACGTTAGGATGACGTAACTTCCACTCTGGTACAAAATTCTTCTGTATATCTTGCATTAGCGCAGCTTGGTCTTCACCAACATATTCACCATAGATATAGCCCAATTTTTGACCATCGCGACGGTATATACGTTGGATCCCTGGGCGGATCTCAAAATTGACTACAGACATTAATGGTATTTCACGGCCGTCACGAGTACGAATTTTTAAATTGGCTAAGGTGTCAATTGATTCTCGCTCTGAGCGAGGGTACATAATCTTAACTCGCACATCACCGCCAACCCTTGGTAAACGTTGCACTTCTTGACCAAAGTAGGCTTGCTTTATTTGCTTACTCACCTCTTTTAAATTTAAGCCTAAGGTTTCAGCACCTGGCTTCAGGCTAAACACCATCTCTTGGCTGCCTTTATCAAGATTATCGCGCAACATATGCACACCTTCATAGGTGGCTAAGTGGGCTTTAAAATCACTAACAGCATCTTTTAGCGCTTCAATATCATTCGAGTTAACGGTAAATCCTATACGCGGCTCTTTAGTATTAAGGGTGGCTTTTAGCTGAATTTCCTCGGCGTCTGGGATCTCACCAATAAAGGCTTGTAACTTATCAGCCGCGGTTTGAATATCAATCGCTCTGTCTTCAAAATGCACTAGCTTCATGGAACTAACCACTCGGCTATCCCACATTTGCGTATAATCATGTTCAACTAATAAGCCACTGCCAATCTCAGCCGCGTACTCCATTAATTGCTCTTGGCCGTATTGCAATTGCTGTAGCACTTGCAGCATACGCTCATGTGTTACAGTTGGAGGCAAAGTCACTTCAACTCGAATTTTATCGTCCGCTATCTGCGGCATGAACGATTGCTTTATATAATTGTTTTGTAAAAGGCTGATACCGATAAGTAAAGCGCCAATAAATCCAAACACCACGCTGTATTTATGTGCATATATAAATTTAACTAACGGAAAATATAATCGGCTATTCAGTACATCAAGGCTATGAGCGAATTTATCTTGAATAACCTGTAAACGGCTAGGCTTTTCAGCCGTGTGTTGATCTTTTAAATGACGTAAGTGAGAAGGTAAAATCAGTAACGCTTCAAATAACGAAAAAGACAAAGCCAATACCACAACAATCGAGATAGCTCGGGTAAACTCTGCAGTACTGCCTGGCAAAAACGCCATAGGCGCAAATACCACCATAGTGGTCAGTACGCCAAAGATAACCGGTTTGGCCACCTGACTCACACCAAAAATCGCCGCATCATCGCCATGATGGCCAGCCTCATGCGCCAAATGCACACTTTCGCCAATCACTATTGCGTCATCAACCACTATGCCAATCACCATCATAAAGGCAAATAGCGAAAGCATATTAAGTGAAACGTCCATTGTGGGTAACAAGGCAAAGCTGGCGGCAAATGATGTGGCAATACCCGCTGTTACCCAAAATGCGACTTTAGGTTGTAAAAATAAAAGTAACAGGACAAAAACTAATATCAATCCACTCATGGCACTGTTAAATATCGTGCTTAAGCGACTTTGGTAGGCGTCATTCCAATCTGACCAAATGGTGAGTGAAATATTATCGGGCAATTGCTTTTGTTTTTTCTCAACATAGTCGCGAACATATTTCGACATTTTAGGAATATCCATGTAGTCAGTATTCATAATGTCGATCAAGATCGCGGTTTCACCATCAAAGTTTGAAATGTAGTTAGTATCTGCTAATCCATCTTTTACTTTGGCCACGTCTTTCAAATACAGACTTGCGCCATCTTGGTTTTGCCGGACAATAATATCTTCAAACTCTTGCTGAAAGTCAGCTCGATTGCGCACACTGAGCATGAGCACGCCGGCTTCATCCCGCACTGTGCCAGTTGAAGTATTAATTGAAGAGTTACGGATCGCCGTGGCAATTTCATCAATACTAATGTCGTAATGACTCATGGCTTGCTCGGTGATCTCAATTGCGATTTCTTGGCGACCTTCCCCTCTAAGCCAGACAGTGGAAATTAAAGGTAAGTTTGACACTTGACGACGAATATCTTGTGCTAGCGCGGCTAATTTCTCGCGAGAAACATTGCCGTGTAACGCAATACGGATCATTTCATCACGATTCGTGCGCTCTGTGACAACCGGACGATCAGCATCACTCGGTAAACCATTAACTGAATTTATTTTTTCGCGGATTTCATCGGCAAATTTACGTCTATCAACTCGCTCTTTACCTGTAATGGTAATGCGCGCTCGCCCTTCACTTGCGCGAGAAACGATACTTTTAATGCCTTCTACATTTTTAACTGATTCTTCAAAGCGAATAATAATTTGATCTTCAATATCTCTAGGGCCTGCGCCTTGCCAGCGCATCGAAATATCCATAATGGCGAGTTTAACTGTCGGGAAAGGCTCTTTTTCAACACCAAAAAAGTAACTGACAATACCCGCTACAATTAAGGTGATCATCGACAAGTTAGCGGCGATGGGGTTTTTAACCCACCATGCAAGAAAACCATTCATAGTTAAACCCCGCCCTGTTGCGAAATATTAAGGCTCTTTTTATCCTTTAACTGCGTTTGCTTTGTTTTATTTTTATTCTTTTTATTTTTACGCTTAGGTTTGTTCGCTGCGGTTATTTGTGAACCATCATCTAATGCTTTGACTAAAATACCCGGCGTTGCCACCGCTAAAGCTGAAGTGATAACCCGCGTATTATCATCTAGTCCTGTGATCACGACTTTTTCGTTATCTCGAAAAATTAAATCAACCGTTTTCACTTGCAGTTTATCTTGGTTATCAACTAACCAAATTTCATTATTTTTACGCAATGCCGTTCGGGCTAGTACGGTAGATTGCGCAACGTGTTTGCCTGATATTTTGGCACTAACAAATAACCCCGGCACTATATCTGTTGTTTTACCTTCTACTTTGACTTCCGCAATGGCATTTAATGTCCGCGTTCGGCTATCAAAGGCGGCTTCCGTACGGACAATTTTACCTTGCCAAGTTAAGGTTTTAGCACCGATTTCTGTCGACAATTCAACATCGACGCCAGATGCATAATCACCCACATAATAATTTAAAGGTAAATCAATTAAATCGAGTTGTTTACCACTTAATGCCAAACTCACTTCCATCACGTCATTAGCATACAAAGTCGCGGTATTACTATTGCGCGTGACATATAAACCAATACTGACATTTTCATTGCGCACTATCCCGTCAAATGGCGCGACAACATTAGTACGCTCTAAGTCCAATTGCGCCTGACTTAATGACGCTTGTGCCGATTTAACTTCAGAGCGCGCATGCTCTAGCTGAGGTAACCACTTTGCTAAATCATTGGCATTATCTCGCCCTAATTGAGCCAATTCGTTTTGCGCTATCTTGGATTGCGCTTCAACTTTAGCTAGATTTTGTTTGGCCTGTGCAACCTTAGCTTCACGTTGGATGACAACCAGTTCGTAATCACGCGGATCAATTTGAAATAAAACTTGGCCTTTGTTAAACCGACCACCGGCAACAAATTCTGGGGCAATATACACCACCTGCCCTTCAACCTTATTTCGCAAATCAATTTGCTGTTTGGGAACCACTTCACCTTGGCTATAAGCAAACAATTGAGTCGACTCAACATTGGACGTTTGTACAAACACCTTGACCTTTTTAGGACGATACTGGCGTTTTTCCGCTTCAGGCTTAAATACGTCAAGCATGTATAAACTGGTTGCGGTGAGCAAAACAATAATCAACAAAGGCAATGCGTTAACTAATCTTTTTTTAAACATATCTAATTCCTAAGCAGCCTCGGCTTGAACGACAGCTGGCGCATTTAAACGAGGCAATCCTAACGCGAGTGAAAGTTGAACCCGATTTTTAATTCGTGAAGAAACCAATCTAACAAGTTCTGTTTCGACTGAGATCCGTGTGCGCTGGGCGCTAAGTAATTCAAAGCTAGTGGCTAAGCCTTGCACATAATGATTTTCTGTCTGTAATTCGGCTGCTTTAGCTTGCTTTAATGCCTTAGCCAAATAGGTATAGCGCGTGGTCAGAATATGTTCCGACTCCAATCTGTTCTCAATATCTCGCCAAGCATTCAATAGACTGGTTTGATAATTTTGCAACTGCAGTTCGTGCTGCAATTTAGCCTTATCCGCTTTCGCATTTAATACATCACGATAAAAAATAGGCTGGGTTAATGAGGCTGTCACCTGATTTAGCCAATAGTCCAAATCAAACAGTCGAGCGCCACTGTCTTGCGTAACACCAATTCGATAATTTAATTTTAACGAGGGTAATTTTTGTTTTTCAGTCGCGTTCCAAGTAAACCCAGACGCTAACAAACTTGCCTCGGCCGCTTGAATATCAGGACGATTAACTAAAATAGAATTGACTTTATTATCAATTTTCAACGGCGATAAAGTAGGAAAATGCAACTGCTCTAACGACAGTTGTTGAGCCGAAGGGTATAAACCGACAAAGGTCGACAACTTACGCAAGGCGTCATTTCTTCTGGCGATAATATCTTGCGCACTGGCCTCTAAGCGCAGTAATTGCGTTTGAGCATTACGTAAATCAACGCTGTCGGCTAAACCATTGTCCAAGCGTAAAAACGACATATCGATACGGCGTTTTTGATTATCGACGTTATTACGATTAAGTTCATATAACTTTTGCTGCTCTACCGCATCAAACCAAGCGGTAATAACCTGCGCTTGAATACTTTGCTGCGCGGCCTGTAAATCAAGCTGACGCGCCTGAGCGGTTAAGCGACTGGCTTTTTCGTCATCTGCTAAGCGCTGCCATAAATCCACTTGCCAATCTAAAGTTAACCCTAGGCTAGTTTTACCAGAAGCAGACTTTTCAGCTTGGTTGTTTATTGACTCGTCATGGCGGCGGGATAAGCTAATGTCGGCTTTAGGCAATTGTTCACCTTGATCAATCTTGGTATCCAACAAAGCCTGCTGCATTTTGATTGCAGCCACTTTGATTTGCCGATTCTCCGTTAACGCTTTGTCTAATAATTCTTGCAAAGGTTTGTCTATAGTAAAACCCCACATTAAACGCGGTTCTACTATTGATGAAGCTTCAGATGATGAATTTAAAAATTGGCTGGGCGCCTGTAAATTTACCGATGGTTCATGATGAAAATCAGACACAGAACCACAACCAACCACCAGTAAAGATAATATGGTACATGTAATTACTGAAAACTTAATACGCGCATTTGACGCAATAGACAACATAGGCTTTTTAGCAAATTTATACAAAACAACAAATCAACGAAAGCGATGTTATCACCGCTATAAAAGCTTAATATCTATTTTTACCAAAATTTACATAAACTTAGTTCGCCACGGGTTTACGTAAAAAAGCGCTAAATTACTTACATTCACGTTACATTTTGTCATGTAATTTTAAGCGACAAGCTTTATTTCTATCATTTATATACAAAAACTACCTTTTAATTTAAAACTCCGCCATTTTGTAAAATATAAATGTTCTCTGATAAGGATTGAGTACAGGCTCTGCAAGCATGAACGCCAATAAGTTAACATGGCCACCAACATAGCTGTCACGAATACACTGGTTTGAGTTAACGGCATTGACTATAGTCTTGCTCTTAGTGTGTTACCGCCGTAAAATCGCGCGCTTAATAAGTTAGCAACTCATTTGCTAATCAACCAAGTAGCCAATATAAGTTTCCCTATGTCAGCCAGAATCATATTACAGCCCAGTCGTGAAAAATCGCTTTTACGTAAACACCCGTGGATTTTTTCACGTGCTATTAAAAAAGTCATAGGTAAACCCAATAGTGGTGAGACCGTTGAGGTGTATAGCGATAAAGGGGATTTTCTTTGTATTGCATCCTATTCTCCTGAATCTCAGATCAGAGCGCGAGCTTGGTCGTTTAACGCCAATACTGAAATTAATTTAGCGTTTTTCATTGAGCAAATAAACAAAGCTAAAATATTACGCGAAAAAGAAATTTTGCCTGTTAGCAACGGCTATCGATTAATCGCCGCTGAATCAGATGGTTTGCCAGGCGTCACTGTGGATTTTTATAACGGTGTTTTAGTCGGACAATTTTTATCAGCCGGAGCTGAATACCAAAAACCTGTCATTGTTGAAGCGTTGAAACAAATATTTCCTAACACTGGCATTTATGAACGTTCCGATGTCGATGTTCGCAAAAAAGAAGGCTTATCGCCCAGCAAAGGTTGGTTATTTCAAACCGATAACGCAGCGACAACAGTAGTGATCCAAGAGCATGGTGTAAAAATAGAGCTAGACATAGAGCAAGGGCACAAGACTGGTTTTTATTTAGACCAACGAGATAGTCGCTTTATTGCTGGGCAATATAGCAAAAATAAAACCGTATTAAATTGCTTTAGCTATACCGGAGCTTTTAGTTTACATGCCCTACAATCAGGTGCTAGCCATGTGACCAATGCCGATATTTCAGCCACCGCAATAGCACAAGCCAAACGTAATCATGAGATCAATCACTTAACAAATAATGTCACCTTTGAAAAAGCAGACGTGTTTAAACTGCTTCGTAAATACAAGGAGCAAGGTAAACGGTTTGATACCATAGTCATGGATCCACCCAAATTTGTTGAAAATAAAAATCAACTCAAAGGAGCCTGTCGCGGCTATAAAGACATCAACATGCTAGCCTTTCAACTATTAAACCCAGGTGGCACTTTATTAACTTTTTCCTGTTCTGGCTTAATGGAAGAATCACTGTTTCAAAAAATCATTGCCGATGCGGCATTAGACGCCGGTAGAGAAGGTAAAATAATAGAAAAGCTCAGCCAAGCAAAAGACCACCCAATCGGCCTCGCTTATCCAGAAGGCTTTTATTTGAAAGGTTTAGTGGTTAGTGTCGTCTAAATTATCGTAACTGTAGCGACTAGTGGATCAGATCAACCACAGGGATCGTTAACGGATGGTGAACTTGAAAGCGGCTTTGAAAATAGGCAGCTTCAGTCGCTACCGTTAATTCATCTTGATCAACTAAAATGGTCCACGCCATATTTTTATTAATATTACGCGCTAACCCTTCAATTAAATCAGATTCAAACTCGACCATTTGTAATTTGGGGTGTTTATTAATTTTGCTAAGCAACTTTTGGTTTTCATCTCTCTCGCAATAAAAAAGCCAAACATGATCACTCTTAGCTTCAGCTTTCTCTAAGCTACTTAACTCCAATTTACCTACGTTAAACCAGTGCTCATAATGATGCTGATTACGTTTTACAAATAATTCCGGGCTATCGCCATAAACCAGATTAGGACTAACCTGAATATTGTTGTGATGCAGCATAGCCATCGCCAACAGTTTTTCAATAAAATAGCTAGGCGAAAACGCATCGTCATAGGACAACGCATGACTAAAGTGCTCATAATAATCCGCATCAATCCTTGATATATCAAATTTAGCTTTAACTAACATATCAACCAATCAGTTTGGAAAAACCCATCACCTATTGTTGTTAAACTGTAAGCTGTATCAACATTGAATTTTATTCAGTTTGCAGCGTTTCAGCACTCACAACAACCACTCAAATAACTGTTAAATATAACTTATATTTATCATTAGCTTAGTTGGTAAAATGCAACTAAGCCAATGAATAATGCAAAAACGTAAGCAAAAGTTGACACCTAATATTAGATTAGAGCTTTAACTCAAAAATTTTGAATGGTTGAATTTATCACCATCTGCCTATTCGTAGTGTTGATTTTAAACCTTGCACTCTTTACTTTTTAGATTGCTAATAGAAACGAGCAAAACATTAAAACCTATTGCCAGATACTAGGTACTAGTACTTTTCCAGAAAGAAATGATCAGTTGAATTCTTTGTAGATCGAAGCTGCTGCTTCGTCAAAGCCTTAAAATACGACGCGCAGGATTTTGTTCCAGACAAATCCTAAGTACCTGCTATCCATGCAGGCAAGCGTCGAACCTACAAAAATAGCTAGCCTTGTTTCAACGAGTCAAAATAAAATTGAAAAAGTACTAATATCTAGCAATAGTACGTAAGTGAACCGTAATTTCTTCCCTGTCATGGTAAAGGTGCTTGCCCTGTAGGGTATAGCGGATATCGTAGTCAGCTAGAATATCTCGTATAACTGCGAAACTATCCTGCACTGATTGATACCTTTGTTTCATGGGTAGCTTTAAATTGAATATCGCTTCTTGACAATCACCTCGTGCTAGCCAATTAGCCATTAGACGCGCCACTTTAGTCGGTTTTTCTACCATGTCGCAAACTAACCAATAAACATTTTGTTTTTTAGGACGATAAACAAAACCATCTTCCATAAAGTGTTTAACTTGGCCCGTTTCCATTAAATCTTCATTCATGGTGCCATTGTCAATTGCTGCGACAAACATACCTAGCTTAACGAGTTGATAAGTCCAACCACCCGGACAGGCCCCTAAATCAACTGCATTCATGCCAGGCATTAAGCGCGTTTCTCGCTCGTCCGCCGGCACGAAATGTAAAAATGCTTCTTCCAATTTTAATGTCGAACGACTCGGCGCATCTTTAGGAAAACGCAAGCGATGGATCCCTAAATGATGTGGGCTGGCGTTGCTTTTTACGCTCACCCCCAACGTGATTGTGTCTGAGCTTTGGATAAACAAATGTAAAGTGCGTTTTGCATTGCGTTGCAAAATGCGTTTTTTCTCTAAGGCTTTAGACAAAGGTAAATGAAACTTTTTAGCAAACTTAGTGACTTCTTTACCTTCATTGGTATCCGGATAATCAATGGTTAAATCACTAAAGGTTTCGCCTTGTAGCGCTTCGACGATTGGCGTAATTCGATCACCTTCTGCTAGGTCGTTTAAAACCTCCAATACACGAAACCATTGCCGACAAAAAATCAGTGAATCCAGTTTAATTTGTTTAAACAATAAGCCTGGTTCATGCTCTGTCGCGTTAAATTCGACAAAACCTTGATTGGCGTTAAGTTTACAGTAACCAAAAATTTGTTTTTCAGCGGCGACGGCTTGTATTTCGCCAGCCAAATCTTTCTCAAAACCCGCTCGACAATAAAGTATGTAATTAGCCATTTATAATTTTTTCACTCCAAACCAAGCTAAGGAAAACCAAGCAATAATAAAACAAAGACCGCCTAGCGGTGTAACTGGACCAAACCAGGTGTAAGGAGTGAGCGCTAACGCATACAAACTCCCCGCAAACAATACAATGCCTATGACCAATAACGAGGCAATAAATGTTAAGCAACGACTTTTGTATGATTTCATAATAAAAGCCACTAGCGCTAACAACAAACTATGAAAAAATTGATATTGCACACCCGTGGCAATAATGCCTAATGCGTATTCATCCAGTACTTGTTTTAATCCGTGGGCGGCGAATGCCCCAATAACAACCGCTAACCCGCCGAGCACGCAAGCCAGCGCAAAAAAATACTTAAACATGTAATTGAATAAATTCAACAAGAGTATTGGCGGCGCATTGTAAGTTTTCCTGATAGGTAACGCCACTGGCTTTTCGTGGTTTAAAACTATGATCACCATCAACTAACCATTTAATGTCGAATCGCTCAGCATAAGGAAAAGTGGCTACTTCCTGCTGGTTACCAAAAGTATCTCGCTCACCTTGTATAATTTTTAATGGAATTTGGATTGCTGGAAAATGATCTAACCTTAACTTTTCAGGTTTACCCGGTGGATGAAACGGATAGCCCAAGGCTACACAGCCTTTGACACAGGTCGCTATTCTGTCCAGGCAAGCAATATGCGTCGCTACTCTGCCACCCATCGACTTACCGGCAATAAATAAAGGGAGAGCAGAATCAAGCTCCGTCACTTGCTGACAAAAACTATTGATTAATTTATCCAGTTTATCGGGTGGACGGCGCTTACCGGTTTGTTGCATCGTTTGCATATAGGGAAAATCAAATAAAATAACATTCACCCCTTGGCTAGCGACTAACTGAGCCATAGATTGCATAAATTCATGGTCACTGCCAGCTCCCGCACCATGGGCCAATAACAAATTAGCCATGGCGGTTTTGTCGTTAGGCGCATTAAACGTCAATTTCAATGATGTCTTGTTCATTTAATAATTCTTCTTGTTCTTGTTTGACTAAGGTCAACATCCAATTGCGAAACACGGCAATTTTACCCATATCGCGTTGACTAGAGCGGCATACCAAATAATAAGAGTTTTTGGTGATGAGTACTTCTTGAAAAGGTTGAATAAGGCGCCCTGCTTCTAGCTCAGGTCTTGCCAATACACTGTGGCCTAACGCCACACCTTGACCAAATACCGCAGCTTGAATAACCATGGTGGAATGGCTAAATATGGGGCCGTGATTAACATTGATATTTTTTAAATCAAATTTACGACACCATAACTTCCAATATTTACGGTTACTGTCGTGTAGTAAATTATGATGCTCTAAATCTTGCGGCCGATTTAGTGGTTTATCTAAGGTTAATAAATTAGGAGAACACACTGGGGTCAAATATTCAGTATGCAGTTTAGTCGACTCTAATCCTGGCCAATTACCACGACCAAAGTAAATAGCAACGTCAACATCATCGGTTAGTAAGCCTTCGTCCATATCGACAGCTTTAATCCGTACATCAATATCAGGGTGTTGAGTCGAAAACAAATTTAAGCGCGGTACTAGCCACTGGATAGCGAAACTGGCAGGCAAACTCACCGTTATCGCACCTTTGTCGCCTTTAGCTAATAAACGCTCTGTCGATTCATACAAGGACTCAAATACCGCTTTTATATCAACATGGTAAGACTGCCCTTCTTCGGTCAGTAACAACGCCCTGTTTTTGCGCATGAAAAGTTTGATACCTAAAAACTCTTCAAGCGCTTTTATTTGATGCGAAACCGCAGCCTGAGTCACAAACAATTCCTCGGCAGCCTTGGTAAAGCTTAAGTGTCTAGCTGCGGCTTCAAAGGCACGCAACGAATTTAACGGTGGTAGTCTTTTCATTTATTCATTAGTTTTTCTAATGCGAAGATAAAATTCTTTTCATTTTTAATTGATGCTTAGCTCAATTATATTGTACCCATCAAAGGAAAGATGTAATAAAGCAACAACCTTTGACCAGATAATTAACAAAAAAGAAAAAATTTTACATTAATTTTACTAATACAGGAAACAGATTATGAAAACTTTTAAATCTATCACACTTTTAGCCAGTTTGTTTGCATTAAACGCTTTTGCAGCGACTGAAAACACTGAATTAACAAAAGAATTAAAATTAAATGCCGGTTTAGAGCTTAACGAAATTGCAATCGAATTAGAAAACGCGGTTAAAGTTGACGTGAGTGAAGTTAAATTAGCATTAGTTAAAGAAGCGAAAAAAGCTGATTTTAATAAAGTAGATGTTAAAAACGTTAAAGAAGAACAAGTAGCTGAATAATACTACTTGTTCTTTCTTCTTTTTTACTCTATTTCAAGTACATCAAAGCTTTTGACTAATTCATCTATTGCCTTAATTTGCTTTAAGAAACCTTCCAATTTGTCTAACGGGAATGCTGAAGGCCCATCACACTTTGCTTGGCTAGGATTTGGATGCGATTCCATAAATAAGCCGGCTAATTTAGTCGACATGCCTGCTCTTGCAAGTTCAACGGTCAAATGACGACGACCACCAGAGGCTTCGCCTAAAGGATCACGACACTGTAAGGCGTGTGTCACATCAAAAATAATTGGGCTACCATTAGATGCTTGTTTCATTACTGGGAAACCTAGCATGTCTACGACTAAGTTGTCGTAACCCATACACGATCCACGCTCACATAAAATGACTTTGTCGTTACCGCACTCTTCAAACTTTTCAACAATATTTTTAACTTGGCCTGGGCTCATAAATTGTGGCTTTTTAACATTGATAACCGCATTGGTTGCCGCCATAGCTTTAACCAAATCAGTTTGGCGTGCCAAAAACGCCGGTAATTGAATAACATCAGCGACTTCAGCTACAGGTGCAGCTTGCTCACATTCATGTACGTCAGTAATAACAGGTACATTAAATGTTTTTTTGATCTCTTCAAAAATCTTTAAGCCTTCTTCCATACCTGGACCACGGTACGAATTAATTGACGAGCGGTTTGCTTTATCAAATGACGCCTTAAATACATAAGGAATATTGAGCTTTTGCGTCACTTCAACATACGCCTCAGCAATTGTCATGGCTAAATCGCGAGATTCCAATACATTCATGCCACCGAACAATACAAATGGCTTATCATTATTAACTTCAATTTGGTTAACAAAGATCGATTTTTGTTCCATTTTTCACTCTTTTAATCAATTTAAATATATAAAAAAAGCCAGAGTCGATAACCCTGGCTTTTAAAAATTGGTTAGCAATCAACTAAACCTATAAGTTTTGTGCGCCTTCAACTGCTGCTTTAGCAATTTCAGTGATCTTCTTCCAATCACCGGCTTCAACAGCATCTTGAGGTACTAACCATGAACCACCAACACAAGCAACATTAGGCAGCTTTAAGTAGTTTTGATAGTTAGCTGGGTTAATACCACCGGTTGGGCAGAACGTAATTTGTGGACAAGGACCCGCAATTGACTTAAGCATAGGTACGCCACCTGCAGCTTCTGCTGGGAAAAACTTAAAGCAGTCTAAACCATGCTCAATACCTGTCATCATTTCAGAGATAGTTGCGATACCTGGGATCAAAGGCATTGAACCTTGGTTAGCAGTTTGTAATAACGCGGGTGTTAAACCAGGGCTAATACCAAATTGACCACCTGCAGCTTCTACAGCTTTGTATTGTTCGCCAGAAATAATAGTACCAGCGCCAGTCACAGCTTCCGGTAATTTCTCTGAAAGTAGTTTAATCGCGTCTAATGCACACTCAGTACGTAAAGTCACTTCAAGTACTTTTACGCCACCTTCCAGTAATGCTTCAGATACAGGTAAAGCGTGCTCTAATTTTTTAAATACTAAAACCGGTACAACTGTACCTTGTTTTAGAATATCCAACGCGCTGGTTTGCCAATTGTTAGTCGTTGTCATCTTGTTATGCCTCGATATTTTGAGCTAAGTAAGCTGCAGCACCTACTAAGCCCGGTTGCTGTTCTGTTACAACAAATACGGGGATCTTCTTATTTAATTTGGCAAAACGACCTTTATCTTCAAATCGTGCTCTAAAGTCGCTTTGTTTGAAGTACTCTATAAAGCGAGGAATAATACCACCCGCAATATAAACTCCGCCGTATGTTAATAAATTCAGTGCTAAATTACCGCCAAAACTGCCCATTACACGGCAGAATACGTCTAAGGTTAATTTAGCTATTTCATCGTTATTATCTAATGCACTTGTCGTCACTTGGGCCGGCGAGGTTAATACCGGTTGTTGACCTTTGGTCTGACAAATGGCTTGATAGATCTCTAAAAGACCGGGACCAGATACTAAACGTTCTACCGACACATGACCATACTTTGCTTGTAAAACATTTAGAACTTGTTGCTCTATCTCGTCGTTAGGTGCGAAATCAACATGACCACCTTCACCAGGTAACGGAATATATTTGTCACCGGCTCTAATCAAATGAGCCACACCCAGACCTGTACCTGGTCCATAAACTGCCATTGGCGCGTCAAGATCAGCGGCAACCGTGCCCCCAACTTGAATCTTATTCTCGTCACTCAAAAACGGTAAACACATAGCTTGTGCTGTAAAGTCATTAATCACTAAAAAGCTGTCTAAACCCAGTTTGCTTTTAACGCCTTCAATCGAAAAAGACCAAGAGTGATTAGTCATAGTGACTTGGTCGCCATTAATTGGACAGGCGATCGCGATACAAACATGTTTAACATCGTTAACTGCGAAGTCTTGACAGTATTGACTGAGTACCGCATCAACATTGTCATACTCTGTCACAGGGTATGTTTTGTCATCAGAGAACTGTGCATTTAAACCATTGGTTTGGGCAACACGCATATTGGTGCCGCCGATATCTGCAATTAAACAAGTCATGTTAGAATTTCCTTACCCTTCAACAAATACACAAGCAGCGCCTTGCTCGGCACCCGTCATGTTTGAGCGTAACGCACCAAAGAACTCTCGTCCCATTCCCACGCGCTCACCTTCAACACGAGACGGAAGCACCGCTTGACGTTGGGCTAATTCAGCATCATCAACTAGCAATTGCAATTGACCATTCGCTGGATCTAAGCGCACTAAATCGCCATTTTGTACTTTGGCAAGTATACCGCCGTCAATGGCTTCTGGCGTAAGGTGGATAGCCGCAGGAATTTTACCAGATGCACCTGACATTCGGCCATCTGTCACTAACGCTACTTTATATCCTTTATCTTGTAATACACCTAAAGGCGGCGTTAATTTATGTAGTTCTGGCATTCCAACCGCTTTTGGACCTTGGAAACGCACCACAACTACACAGTCTTTTTCTAATTCACCTGATTTAAAAGCACCTTCTAAATCATGTTGGCTTTCAAATACAACGGCTGGTGCCTCAATTACGGCGTCAGGCGCTGGCATTGCTGACGTTTTAATTACGCCACGGCCTAAGTTACCTTCTAATACCGACAAACCACCGTTAGAGCTAAACGGCTGGGCCGCTGATGCAATAACCGTAGGATCTGACGATTGTGTAGGACCTTCTTTCCAAACGACTTTGCCATCTTCTAAGAAAGGTTCTTGAGTATATTTTTCAAGACCTTCACCGCAAACCGTTTTAACATCGTTATGTAATACGCCCGCGCCTAACAACTCGCGGAACAATAACGCCATGCCACCCGCAGCAACAAAATGGTTAATATCTGCTTGGCCATTCGGATAAATACGCGTTAACAGAGGTGTAACGCTTGATAACTCAGAAAAGTCATCCCAATTAACAATAATACCGGCTGCACGAGCCATAGCGACTAAGTGCATAGTGTGGTTGGTAGAACCACCCGTTGCCAATAAGGCAACTATACCGTTAACCACAGATTTTTCATCAACGATATGGCCGATTGGCGTATAGTTAGTGCCTAAATCAGTTAGGCGTGTCACCTGAACAGCCGCCGCTTTAGTTAAAGCGTCACGTAATGGTGTACCAGGGTTAACAAAAGAAGAACCCGGTAAATGCAAGCCCATTACCTCAACGACGAGTTGATTAGAATTCGCTGTACCGTAGAAAGTACAAGTACCGGCAGAATGATAAGAAGCTGATTCTGATTCAAGCAATTCTTCACGACCGACTTTGCCTTCAGCAAATAATTGACGGGTACGCGCTTTTTCTTTGTTCGAAATACCCGATGGCATAGGGCCTGCTGGTACAAACACCATAGGCAAATGGCCAAATGATAATGCCGACATAACTAAACCGGGGACGATCTTATCGCAGATCCCAAGCATTAAAGCGCCATCGAACATATTGTGTGATAAGCCGATACAAGAAGACATAGCAATAACATCTCGGCTCATCAAGCTTAAATCCATACCATCTTGACCTTGGGTTACACCATCACACATGGCTGGTACACCACCTGCGACTTGCGCAACACTACCGACTTCTGCTACCGCTTGTTTAATAACATCAGGATAAGTCTCATACGGTTGATGGGCTGATAGCATGTCATTATAAGAAGTAATGATACCTATATTCGCCTTGGTAAATCCCTTTAAAGACGCTTTGTCATCTGCGCTACAAGCAGCAAAGCCATGGGCTAAGTTACCACAAGCTAAAGCGCCACGATGCGGCCCTTTGACTCGCGCTTGTTCAATTTTATCTAAATAAGCTCGGCGTGTATCTTTACTTCTTTCGATAATACGCTGAGTGACTGTCTCAACTACTGGGTTCATAGTAATAATCTCGGCTCAAACTGTGTGTAAAGTGTAAGTTGGGTGCGTAGTAAGTTATTTGGTTTAACCTTGCTAACAAAACATAAGCCAACAAAATAGAAAGCGAGAAAAACTCTCGCTTTGCGTACCAAATCACCTTGCGGATTTGGCTCTAGATCTCTTAGTGGATCTTTGGGTAAGGAGTGCCCTCCTTACCTTTATAATTTTAGACGATTAAAGCTTGGTTTCTGTGTAAATCACATCAACAGGCACATCGTTTTGTTGAAGAATT
Organism: Saccharobesus litoralis; assembly: GCF_003063625.1. NCBI lineage: Bacteria > Pseudomonadati > Pseudomonadota > Gammaproteobacteria > Alteromonadales > Alteromonadaceae > Saccharobesus > Saccharobesus litoralis. The sequence goes on from NZ_CP026604.1 coordinate 4,309,926, forward strand.
GCCCGAATAGGCATTTCAAACTTATCGTCAGCCGCTAACGCTTTATCCAGAACGTCTTTTTTACTCTTGCCTACAATATGTAAGAAAATTTGCTGAGCGTTCAATAAAGATTTTAAAGTTAACGACATACGCTCATGCGGCGCTGTTGTCGGCTGCACAGCAATTACTAAATCATCGCTAGCAAAACCTTCAGCGATTTGTTCTGAGCATGGGAATAAAGAAGCTGTGTGACCATCTTCACCCATACCTAAAATCAAAACGTCTAACGGTTGCGGTAAACCTGACAAACTTGCTGTCACACTGGCTTCGGCACCAAAAGCAGATGCTTCACTAGTTTTGATTTCAGCAAATGTCGCAACGGCGGCATTATTCTGTAATAAATTGTTTTTAACTAATGACGTATTACTGTCTTTGTGGTCCGCATCAACCCAACGCTCATCGGCTAATGTGATCGTGACTTTATCCCAAGCAAGTTCAATTTGTGAAAGCGCTTTGAAGAAAGGTAAAGGCGTACTACCACCAGACACAACTAAAGAGGCACAACCTTTTGCCTTGATTGCATCTTTCAATAAGCCAGCAACGCGCTCTGCAAATGCTGGGTTTAATTCATTAGTGTCTTTGTATTCAACTAAATTCATTGTTTGTCCTTACTTGTCCCACTGACGGCCATCTTTACTTAATAAATCGAATGACGCATCCGGTCCCCAAGAACCTGCAGCATATGGCTGTGGCTTATCACCAACTTTATCCCATGCTGCAAAAATACCATCAACATATTTCCACGCAGCTTCTACTTCGTCACGACGAACGAATAGAGACTGATTACCTAATAAAGCTTCTAGCAATAAGCGCTCATACGCGTCAGCAATACGGGCATGAGAAAATGTCTCTGAAAAACTTAAGTCTAGCTTAGTTTTTTGTAACTTCATGCTCTCGTCTAGCCCTGGTACTTTGTTCATTACATGAACTTCAACACCTTCGTGCGGCTGTAAACGAATAATTAATTTGTTGTCTGGCACGCGCTCATATTCTTCATTAAAAATGTTATGAGGTAATGACTTAAAGTGCACAACAATTTCAGTTAACTTACTTGGCATACGCTTACCAGTACGCAAGTAGAATGGCACACCCGCCCAACGCCAGTTGTCTATATCACAACGTAAAGCAACAAAAGACTCTGTGCTACTTTCAGTATTGGCGCCATCTTCTTCAAGGTAACCTGGTACGTCTTGGCCATTCATTTGACCCGCTACGTATTGGCCACGAACCGTTTTTTCTTCAACGTTTTCAGCCGTAATTGGGCGTAAACATTTAATCACTCGCACTTTTTCGTGACGAACATCATCAGCATGTAAGCTAACTGGCGGGTTCATAGCAACTAAGCTAAGTACTTGTAACAAGTGGTTTTGTACCATATCACGCATTTGACCTGCGTCGTCAAAGTAACCCCAACGACCTTCAATGCCCACTTCTTCAGCAACTGTGATCTGAACATGGTCAATACTCTTGTTGTCCCAGTTTGACGTGAAGATAGCGTTAGCAAATCGTAAAGCTAGCAGGTTAAGAACGGTTTCCTTACCAAGATAGTGATCGATACGGTAGGTCTGTTCTTCTTTGAAGTATTTAGCAACTTGATCATTAATGACTGCAGAAGATGCTAAATCGTGACCGATAGGTTTCTCTAGTACGACACGAGTTTCATCGTTAATCAGTCCTGCTGTGAATAAACCTTCACAAATATCGCCAAAAATAGAAGGTGGGGTTGACATGTAGTTAACCATCACTCGATTTTCCAGATCAACGTGCGCTGCTAACTTTTTATAGTCTTCTGCTTCACGCATGTTAACCATGCAATAATCTAAACGAGCTTTAAAGCGATTCCAGACTTTTTGATCTATTCCTTCTTTAACGAAAGTATCAAGCGCGTCTTCAACCAATTCAACGTAGTCATTTAAGGTGTACTCATAACGAGCAACACCGACGATACGCGTATCAGGGTGAATAAGGTCTGCTTTTTCTAATTGATAAAGTGCAGGAAGTAATTTACGACGGGCTAAGTCACCTTTTGTACCGAAAAGGACAAAGTCACAAGGTCTAGCTTTCGATTCAGCTACCATGTCAGCTCCTAAATATGGAAACGGTTAATAAGTGTGTGTTTTTAGGCATTTATACCAATGGTTATAATTTAACTCTAAAAACTGTAATTTTACAACCAAAATTTTCTATTTTAAGTTAACAAAAAGTATATTTTTGATTAAACTTACATAAAAACCCAGTTATTTATGTTGCTAACTTTCATTTTCGGCCTTTTAGTGGCAAAATTTGCACAACTTGTGAAATTAATTTTCACAAAAACAGAAGTTAGCTTAATTATAGACGGATAAGCGCTATGAATATATTAGATAAAATCCAGCAAATCCAAAGCTCTTTTAGTAAATCAGAGCGCAAGGTCGCCCAAGTTATCTTAGCGTCACCTCAAACGACTATTCATAGCAGTATTGCCGCCCTCGCTAAAGAAGCCGATGTTAGCGAACCAACCGTCAACCGCTTTTGTCGACGATTAGAAACGAAAGGTTTTCCTGACTTTAAACTGCATTTAGCACAAAGTATCGCCAATGGTACGCCTTATGTCAGCCGTCATGTTGATGTTGATGACGGTCCAGATGCATACTGTTCTAAAATATTTGAGTCAACAATGGCCGCTTTAGATCATGCTAGACGCTCCTTAGATACGATCAAGGTCAATAAAGCGGTTGATATTTTAACTCAAGCTCGACACATTGCTTTTTTTGGTGCAGGCTCATCATCGTCAGTCGCTCATGATGCCCATTACAAGTTTTTCCGTTTTAATACGCCGGTGAGCTGTTACGACGACACCTTAATGCAAAGAATAACCTGTGTTAATGCGCACGAAGGTGACGTTATTGTGATCATTTCACACACTGGACGCACCAAAAGCATAGTTGAGATAGCTAACATTGCACGGGCAAATGATGCCACGGTTATTGGTATAACCAGTGAAGGAACTCCTTTAGCTAATGCCTGTAACCTTGTACTATCTCTTGATATAACGGAAGATACAGATATGTATATGCCGATGGCATCGCGCATTGCACAATTAACCTTAATTGATATATTAGCCACGGGGTTCACTTTACGTCGTGGTGGAAAGTTTATGGATAACTTAAAGCGAGTTAAAGAAGGATTAAAAGATTCGCGTTATGAAAAATAATATGCTCAGTTGTTTTGCAATTTGAGCGACACAATAACAATGTAAAGTCACTGGCTTAAACACACATAGTTGTCATTGACACATCAACTGGAATTACAAACCTTTTACAATAGCTCGCCCCCCATTCATCAGCGAGTCATTGTGAAAAAACGGGGAAAATACATGTACAGAAGAACGAAAATTGTCACTACGCTTGGTCCTGCTACTGATCGCGATAATAACCTAGAAAAAATCATTGCAGCTGGCGCAAACGTAGTCCGTATGAACTTCTCACACGGTGCGGCAGAAGATCACATTAAACGTGCTGAGCAGGTACGTGAAATCGCCAAACGTCTTGGTAAATACATTGGTATTCTAGGCGATTTACAAGGTCCAAAAATCCGCGTATCGACCTTTAAAGATGGCCCAGTCATGTTAGAAGAAGGCGCTGCATTTACCTTAGATGCCGATTTAGGTAAAGGTGAAGGTACGGTCGAAAGCGTTGGTTTAGATTACAAAGCGTTAGTTAAAGACGTTGTACCAGGTGACACTCTATTATTAGATGATGGCCGTGTGCAACTTATCGTCAAAAACGTTGAAGGTAACAAAATTAATACAACTGTCAGTATTGGTGGTAAGTTATCGAACAACAAAGGGATTAATAAATTAGGCGGTGGCTTATCAGCCCCTGCTCTTACTGCTAAAGATAAAGAAGATATTAAATTAGCAGCCAAAATCGGCGTTGATTTTTTAGCGGTATCTTTCCCACAATCGGGCGCAGATTTACGCTATGCTCGTCAATTAGCTGAAGAAGCCGGTCTTAATGCCCATATCGTCGCTAAAGTAGAACGTGCAGAAACAGTTGCCACTGATGAAGCCATTGACGATATCGTTTCAAACTGTGATGTTGTTATGGTAGCTCGTGGTGATCTTGGAGTTGAAATTGGTGACCCTGCTCTTGTCGTTAAACAAAAGAAATTGATTTCTCGCTCACGTCAATTAAACCGCGCTGTTATTACTGCAACGCAAATGATGGAGTCGATGATTGAGAATCCAATGCCAACCCGCGCAGAGGTAATGGACGTTGCCAACGCGGTATTAGACGGTACAGACGCTGTTATGCTTTCAGGCGAAACTGCAGCAGGTAAATACCCAGTAGAAACTGTTAAATCCATGGCCAGTGTGGCTGTTGGTGCAGAGAGCCACCCAACAACCAGTAACTCTAAGCACCGTTTATCTAGCCACTTTGATTCAATGGCAGAAACCACAGCATTATCAGCTATGTATGCGGCTAACCACCTTAATGGTGTTAAAGCCTTAGTTTGTTTAACTGAATCGGGTAATACGGCTAAGTTAATGTCGCGTATTAGTTCTGGTATTCGAATTTTCGCCTTATCTCGTCACGAGCAAGCTTTAAACGCCTGTGCTATGTATCGCGGTGTTCAGCCTTTCTATTTTGATTCAACTAAGAGCAATTCAGGTACGTTAACTAAGGACATTTTAGCGGCGTTGAAGGATGCAGGTCATATTGAAGATGGCGACTTAATCGTTCTTACCTCTGGTGATGCAATGGAAACGATTGGCGCAACTAACGCAATGAAGATAGTTAAAGCGTAATAACCCCAATCTATTATCCAAATTTTAAAAGCCGAACTTTTGTTCGGCTTTTTTTATTTTAATTAAAAAGTAAAGCCTCGTCCTTTAGGCGTGGATATTTACTTCATAATCAAAATTATCAGGTCGACTTATCGATAAATTGGCTGATATGCCGACATAACCAAATCGGGTCGTCTAACGGCAAGTCATGCCCTGCCCATGGATGTTCAATCATTTCAAGTTGCCAATTTTTAGCTAACTGCTCGCTGCATTGGGAGTTAACTAAGTAATCCCATTTCGATTTAACCACCAATATTTTTGCGCTTGGCCGATGACTCACAGCAAAGGTCGCGGCTGCAAGCAATTGCCGAAAAGCATTACGCAAGCTAACCGGTTTATCTAAACTAAAATGACTCCATATAGTGACGCATTCATTGATAAAAGGCGCTCTAGCATGGGGGGGTAAATGTAGTGTTTTATTGGAAGTTAAGCGTAGTATCTGGCGCTCTTTGTATTGCGTATTAAACACCCCAATCAATAGTATTTTGATAATGGCCGGATAGGTTTGCCAATTTAATCTATGATAAAAAGGCGAGAATTGCTTAAGGCTAGAATTAATCAAAACAACAGATTTAATACGCTGAGGTTCGGCGTTAGCCCAATCCAAGGCTATCATTCCGCCCATGGAGATACTGATCAATTCAATAGCTTGCTCAGGCCCTAACAAGTCATTTAATTGCTCTGAAATGGCAATTCGCATGCCTTGAATGGTAACAGGCGACTTTTCATGATTTCGCTTGCCATTGCCAGGAATATCTAAACAAATAATTTCTCTGTCGTCGAAAAATTGTTTCAAATCAGCGATAAACGCTCCCCAATGACGCTGCTCACGTAATAAGCCTCTCAATAAAACAATAGGCGGTTTAGCAAAATGCATGTTAATCACCTACTTGTCGTACCATAACGCTGTAGCTTTTTGCGCCATGTTGAGGCTTTGACAATCAACAAGCCAATTTTCATAAGAGGCAGTCGCTCGCGTTAAGAACTCCATCATAATTAAATGGCCACGCAATACGCGTTTAACTCGGTGCGGTTTCATTGGGTGATATAAGCCTAGCGACTTTAATAATTGCAATGGGTTTTTCTTAACCCAGCGCCAGCTGCCCATTTCAAGGGTTAATGGCAAAAATGTCGTTGGGTGTTTTTGCGACTCATCATATAAATAATCCCACAGATCACCATGACACAAATAATGTTTTGCCTGAGGTTCAAAAATATAATTTTGATTGGGGTAACTTTGGTTAAATAATTCACGTAGATGGTACATCTCGCCGATATGAGAAATTGGCTGTAATTGGCTTTTCGCGTAAGGAAACCAAAGCCTATCGGTTATGCCAAAACCAGAATGACAATCCAGAACAATAGAAAAAGGCGACTTAAATACATCCCGTTGAATATAATCACACAGAGCTTGCGATTCAATTTCCATGGTGTTTTCGGTGCCGCGATACCAAGGAATACGCTTGCTGATCCGTTGTCCACCAACAAGGAATGCGGTTTTTTCTTTGCTATCTATCGGCGCATTACGCATTAAATCGACATGATTACCATTAGAGCGCCAATGATTTGCCATACCCACAGGGTTAACTAAGGGAATAAAATTAACTCGAGTCTTAGTTAATAAATTAATTAAGCTGCTATCCCAAGACATTCGACCTAACAAGGTTTCTAAAAATGCGAGAACAACTTGCGTACCAATTCGCTCTAAGCCATGCACACCACCGACAAACGTCATGACAGGCGCATAGTCATCTTGACAACCAATGGAAATAGCATGGATAGGTAATAGCTGATTATCTAACGGCACATGGGCAATAATTTCGCTACGTAATTTGGAAGCGCAAGATTCCAAAATAAATTCTAGCTGCTTCAATTCCGGTAAAAGATTGTCGTAATAGTGATGAATGCTCAATTAAACTAACACTGAAATTTAAGAGGATTATAGTTTTAAAGCTAGCCTATAATTTGAATTACTAGATGAAAAATTAAAGAATTTTTGTTTAAACGTTTATTAACGATACTCTTAAGTTACAAATTGATTTAGGTTTCTGTGAGCTGTTCCAGACGCCCACGGTATACAAAACCATGGATTTAATTCTTCGGTAATGGCTATAGATAGTAGGCAATATCGCACCTAGAAACCGAGCCTATAGCAGCTTTGCTGCTATTGTCGAAATAAATTTCGACCTACATTAATTTAATTTTTCTTACAAACTAGGTGCTTTCAATTGATCATTTCTTTCTGGAAAAAGTACTAGCGCTTCGTTTTTATCAACACCGCCAAGCTAATCGGCGCTAACAAATAACTATCACCGCCATTAAAACGCAAATTTCGTTTTCGCTGACTGATAACTTCCGCCATAGGTTCTTCAATTGAAGTATCCAACTCTCTTTTCCATTTCCAACCCTTTGGCAAATGATTGGGTAAGGTAAACTCAATGCCTGTATCAGCCGCATTGAGTAATACAATAAAGTCGGTATCTGTTACCTGACGGCCTTTTTCATCAAGCTCTTGTAATGCTTCGCCATGCATATGCATACCAATACAACGGGTATGTGGCATCTGCCATTCTTCATCTGTCATTTCATTGCCACTGGCAGATAACCAAGTAATATCTTTCGCTAATGAACCTCGCAGTTGGTGACCTTGAAAAAAGTGGCGTTGCCTAAAAATGGGATGTTCTTGCCGAAGTTTAATAAGGCGCCGACAAAATGCTAAAAATTGCTGCTGCTCGTCATTTAAGCGCCAATTTATCCAACTTAGTTTATTGTCTTGGCAGTAGGCGTTATTGTTGCCCTGTTGTGTGCGGCTGAGTTCATCGCCAGCCAGTAACATAGGTACACCTTGCGACAACATTAATGTCGCCATAAAATTACGCTTTTGCCGCCAGCGTAGTTTATTTATTTTAAGGCTCTTAGTTTTGCCTTCAATGCCCATGTTCCAACTCATATTGTGATCATGGCCATCGCGATTATTTTCGTTATTGGCTAAATTGTGCTTTTCGTTGTAACTCACTAAATCTTCAAGGGTAAAGCCATCATGTGCGGTGATAAAATTAATACTGGCATAAGGTTTACGGCCACTGTGTTCATATAAGTCACTTGAGCCGGTTAATCGATAAGCTAGCTCCCCGACTTTACCACCATCACCTTTCCAATACGCTCGCATTAAATCTCGATATTTGCCATTCCATTCTGTCCAGCCAACAGGGAAATTACCTACCATGTATCCCCCCTCACCTATATCCCAAGGCTCTGCAATGAGCTTAACTTGGGAAATAACCGGGTCTTGATGAATAATATCGAAAAATGCACCTAGCTTATCTACTTCATGTAACTCGCGTGCTAACGCAGAAGCCAGATCAAAACGAAAACCATCAACGTGCATTTCTTCTACCCAGTACCGCAAACTATCCATAATCAATTGCAGGGCTTTGGGCGTCATCATGTTTAATGTATTGCCACAACCGGTGTAATCCATGTAGTAGCGTTCATTATCTTCAACCAAACGATAATACGCTTTGTTATCAATGCCTTTAAACGATAAAGTCGGCCCTAAATGATTGCCTTCTGCGGTATGGTTGTACACCACATCAAGTATGACCTCGATACCTGCAGCGTGATAAGCACTGACCATTTCCTTAAACTCGTTAATATCTTTTTTGCTTGAATAACGCATATCAGGCGCAAAAAAGCTCAAAGAATTGTAACCCCAATAATTAGTTAAGCCATTGGCTTGCAAATGCCAGTCATTAACGAAACCATGAATGGGCATCAACTCAATCGCGGTCACTCCTAACGACTTAATATATTTAATGACAGAGGGATAGGCCAATCCAGCATAGGTGCCTTTTAATTTGGTGGGAACATCTGGGTGTTGTTGAGTAAAGCCTTTTACATGCAACTCATAAATTATGGTTTTATGCCAAGGCGTGTTAGGTCTTTTATCGCCACGCCAATTGAATTGGCTATCAACCACTTTGCACTTCGGCATGTAATCCGCATTGTCTGTATCGCTAAAACTTAAATCTTCAGCTTTATCACCAATTCGATAACCAAATGCGTAGTCATTCCAAATAACCTCTCCTTCAATGGCTTTAGCGTAAGGATCAAGCAAAAGTTTATTACCATTGAATCTATGTCCACTTTCAGGATCATAGGGGCCATAAACACGATACGCATACAATTGATTTGGTTTAACTTGCGGCAAAAATACATGCCATACTTGGTCGGTTTGTTCTTGCAACTGTATGCTATGGGTTTGCTTTTCGCCTTTTTTATCAAATAAACACAATTCTACCCGCTCGGCATGTTCTGAAAATAAGGCAAAGTTAACCCCGTCGCCTGTCCATGTTGCACCGAGTGGATAAGGTTTTCCTGGCCATACTTTTAGTTTACTAAACATAACAACTCTCCTTTGCTTTACTGCATCATGCCAGTGCAAAATTGCTCAAAATAGGAACGCTATACATCATTATTCACAAACAAACAGGTAAGAAATCTGGAATATAGTCAAAGCGATCAGGTTTTAGGTGCAGGTTTCTGGTTCCAAGCGAAACCTAAGTACTTACAACCATCTAAGCAAAGTCGAGAGTAAGCGCTGACAATAAACCATAAGACCTGAGCGAGAAGACTATAACCATAGGCACAGTATGGCTGGCAATTGAAAAGCGTACATTGACCGGTTAATTAAATTTAAGTTAAACCTTGCCATGTTAAGCCTGCATATTCCTGTTTACAGTAGCTATGCAATTTTTGTTCAAAATTGGCGAGTCTAATAGGGAAATTGGCAAGCTATTGGCATAAACAATTAAAACAAACTATCTTTTTAACAGTACACACGGCTGCAATAACAACATAATGACTCGTAAAACACTTGGCTTATTTATAAGTGAATTAACCCGTAATAATAACTACCGATTATTTAGTGCGTTAAAACAGCAAGCCCAGCAGCATCGAATGCATTTAATTGCGTTTGAAGGTCGTTGCATGCAAAGTGAAAATTATGCTGACAAACAGCTCAATTTTATTTATCAATTTTGTAATGAAGAGTTAATAGACGATTTAATCGTGCCTTCTTCAGCTGTACCCTTGTCATTTACTCAAAGTAAATTTGAGCGTTTTTTTAAAAATACAGCTAAATCAAAAGTCATTACCTATTACACAAAGCGCGAGGGTTATCACTCTGTTCGAGTGGATAACGCATCCGGTTCGAGTCAATTAGTTGAGCATTTATTAGCACACCATCAATATCAACGTTTTATCGTGATCCGTGGCCCAGTCAATGACGATGATGCCAATCAGCGTTTCAAGGCGACAATCAAGGTATTAGAAAGCAAAAGTATTGAGCCATTAGTTTTACAAGGCAGTTGGGAATCAAAAGACAGTATTCGATTAATCAAAACCATCATAAAACAATATGATAATTATCAAGCGGTTATCTTTCCTAACGACGAAACAGCCATCGCCGCATTAGATTACATCAATAATTTTGCGCCGCAATATAAAGAGTTTTTTTCTATTGTTGGTTTTGATAATTCAGTTAACGCACGTAATATTTCACCACAGTTAACAACTGCTGATCATCCACACCCTGATATGGCAGCCAAAACATTTGAGCTAATTACTCAAGACAATAATAACCCTAGTGATACGATATTTGAGTCAAAGGCGATTATTCGAGCATCATGTGGCTGTCAACATCATAAAGAAGATACCCAGCCAACTCGTAAACTTTACACCGATAGTTTTTACTTGCACGAAAATTTACAAGCGCTTAACCATCAAGATTTTTTCGACAAATTAACCTTTGCCTTAACAGACAGGGAAATTAGTGGTTGCTATATAAACCTATACAAAACTAAAGCATTTGAGCTTAAAGCAACATCAGAGGTGCCGAAATTTTCTAAATTAGTCTATGCATTTTCAGATGGCAATTTACACAATGAATATATAGACGAAACCTTTGCCACCCAACAATTACTGCCCGAAGGTTTATGGCGTACCGAGACAGCTAAAACCTTACTGGCAAAACCCTTGTACTATAACAATGAACATTTTGGATTTATTGTATTTGATGTTAACCAAGGTCGAATGCAAGACATTCAAGAAATCACAACTCATGTTGCAACCACATTGCACATCATAAATTTATTCGAACGCATGCAAAGCACACTGCAAGAAAACGCGCGATTAATGGCTGACTTAGCCAAAATCAATCAAAGTTTGCTAAACGACAACTCTAGTTTAAAAGCAATATCGACGACAGATGAAATGACAGGTGTGTTAAACCGCCGTGGGTTCTATCAAGAGGTTGAAGCATTAATAAGCGAACAACAAGGCCATTCGATTACATTTTTATATGCCGACATGGACAGATTAAAATATGTGAACGATACCTTTGGCCATTCAGCTGGTGATGAAGCCATCAGTAAAATTGCCTCAACCCTAAGCCAAGTATTTAGAAATAATGATATTGTCGGGCGCATGGGTGGCGATGAATTTGTTATTTGTCTAGCACGAGACAAAGATTTTGATGTCAGTATATTAATTAATCGAATAGATGCTGAGCTCGACTACTATAATCAAACCAGTGGCAAACCCTTTGAAATAGCCATGAGTTTTGGATCTTACACCTTGGATATTAGCCACGAATTGGATATAGAAAAAGCCATAGAACAAGCCGATGCGGCATTGTACGAAAAGAAAAAAGCGCGTAAGGCAACAAGGTAACGCGCTTGTTTATCAGCTTAAACCCCTTATCCATTTAATTTCTCTAAATAGTATCTATTTATTGTGGGCGAGCATTTCTGCTTGCTGAGCCTGCAAACCTTTCTCCCCCAAAGAGCAAGACTACAGAATTTTGTTCCTGGCAAATTCTAAGTACTTGCATCCATGCAGGAACCAAAAACAGGGGGGAAGCCAAGGCTTACTGCTTGAAATGCTAAATAGTTACAAGAACCATTAAAAAAGCCGCGCTTCTTAACAAGAAACGCGGCTTTTTCGAATGCTTTTTATCAATGCTTAGTAAAGCAAATTAGATTTTAATCTCGGTTTAAGAAAGATTCGACCGTGTTAATTTCCATGCGGTTAGTTTCACCTTTTGGCGAACCCGGTGCGCTTTTAGCAATAACAACTAAGCTATCGTCTTGTAATGTGCCGTTATCCACTAAAGGAGAAATTGAATTTTTAATTACGTCTTTGCGGTCAAGTACATCAACCAAATAAGCATCAACACCATAACTTAACGACAATAAACGTAAAGATTCCGGCGTATAACAAGCTGCATATAAAGGTGCAGCAGGACGATGAGAGGCTATTTGACGAGCCGTTGAGCCTGTAGCGGTTGGGACAACAATAGCATCAACATCTAAATCACGAGCCGATTTAGCGACCTGCTTACAAATATACTCCTGTAAGTGATATTTATCGTTTTTGCTGTCTAAGTTAATACCGTGAGCCGTTTGGTCTTCAACATGAGAACAAATACGCGCCATTGTTTCAACCGCTTCAAATGGGTAGTCACCGTAAGCTGACTCACCTGAAAGCATGACTGCATCAGTACCATCTAATACCGCATTGGCAACGTCTGAAATTTCAGCACGTGTTGGACGTGGGTTTTGGATCATACTTTCTAGCATTTGGGTCGCAGTGATAACCGGACGCTGTGCCTTGATACATTTTTGGATCATGGCTTTTTGCACTAGCGGTACTTCTTCACCTGGAATTTCAATACCTAAATCACCACGAGCAACCATAACACCATAGGTCACTTCAAGAATTTCATCTAAATTATCAACACCTTCGCGGTTCTCGATTTTAGAGATAATTTTGATTGGTGAGTTTTTAGCATCAAGAATCTCTTGAACATCTAGCACGTCTTGTTTGTTACGAACAAAAGAATGAGCAATAAAATCAACACCGGCATCAATAGCCATTTCAATAAATGATTTATCACGCTCAGTCACCGACGGCAGTTTAATTTCTACGCCCGGTACGTTAACACTCTTTTTCTTTTTAATTTTACCGTTGTTTAGTGCCGTGGTGTATAAAGCTTCATCATCTTTACTATCAACAACTAGCTCTAATAAACCGTCATCAATCAAGATATGAGCACCAACCGGTACATCTTTAACAAAGCCAAGGTAGTTAACTTGCACAGCTTCACGTGTTGTGGCTACATCTAAACCGTCAGCACGGAAAGTGACTTTATCACCTGTTGAAATGTTTAAATCTTCTTCAATTTTTAAGTTAGTGCGCATTTCTGGGCCTTTGGTATCAACCAACACAGCCAATTTGTCACTTACTTTACGCACATTTTCAATAACAACACGAGTATCTTCAGGCGTTTGATGTGCAGTGTTTAAACGAATAACGTTTACACCGCGCTTGTATAATTCAGTAATAAATTCAACGTCACCCTTTAAATCAGATACCGTTGCTACAATTTTAGTTTGCTTAGTCATACTTCCGTTCACAAATTATAATAGTGATAATTTTGCGCGCTATTGTAGTGAATTGTGACCTTAAAGGCTGCTAAAAATTGGCAAGAATGGAGAAGATTAAATTCTTAGCTATGCAGTTTTAACTAAAAAGACAGCCAAACGTTACAAGCCTGTTAAAAATAAAGAGAAAGCCCAGTTTTATATAGTCAAAGCGATCAGGTTTTAGGGGAAGCCGTCAAGCTTCGAGACCCCATGAGCATATGCTCTACTATGTGATTGGGGCGAGTAAGCGCTGACAATGAACCATAAGACCTGAGCGAGAAGACTATAGTAAAAAAGTGGGCTATATAAAGTTACATTAGAGTAAGGCTTAACCTAATCCAAAACCGCAAAAAAGACCCCATAAGGTAAAAAACGCAAGCAATTCTGACTATCTAATTGGGTATTATTAAATTCATGCCCCACTAATTGATGGGCTTTGATCTTTTGTGGTAAATCAATTTGTGTCGATTCACCCGACAAATTAAAACCACACATAATAGCGCGTTCGCTTGTCTTGCGCGTAAACAGTAAAATAGGCTCTGGAGCTGCTAAGAACTGTATATCACCATGAATTAACGCCGGTTGTGTCGAGCGCCATTTGATAAAAGATTTAAACGCGTTAATCACAGATTCAGCATCTATTTGCTGATTTTGCACCGACATTGCAACATGCTCTTGTGGTATGGGTAGCCAAGGTGGCGATAAACTAAAACCGGCATTTAAAGTCCGGTTCCATGGCATAGGCGTTCGACAGCCATCTCGTCCTTTGAATGTCGGATAAAAGTTAATACCGTAGGGGTCCTGCATCGCTTCAAACGGAATATCGGCTTGTGGCAAACCAAGCTCCTCGCCTTGATAAACACAAATACTGCCTTTTAGTGAACCTAATAACGCGTTAAGCATTTTCGCCTTATCTTCATGACGCTGACTTTTATCCCAGCGCGTCACAACGCGTTCTACATCATGATTACCCAATGCCCAACATGGCCATCCGTCTTCGAGTTTTTGCTCTAGCCGCTCAACCGTTTCACGAATATGCGTAGCACTGTATTTGTCATTCAGTAGTTCAAAACTATATGCCATATGCAAGTATTCTGCGCCCTGCGTATATTCCGCCATCGTTGCTAATGAATCTTCTGATGAAATTTCGGCTAATGAGGTCGTATTAGGATACGTATCTAGCAGCGTGCGTAACTCGCGCATAAAAACTAAATTTTCAGGTTGAGTATGATTATATAAATGCTCTTGATAGGCATACGGGTTTTCGCCACGGATCCCCATCACAGTTAGGCGCTCTTTAGTACGAGCTGGGTTATCGCGTAATTGTGGATCATGACAACAAAAATTAGCCGCATCGACACGAATTCCATCGACACCTAATTGTAACCAAAACTCGATATTGGCTAATACCGCCTGACGCACGGCTGGGTTGTGGTAATTTAAATCGGGCTGAGCGGCAAGAAAGTTATGTAAGTAATACTGTTTACGACGAGGCTCCCATTGCCATGCCGGTCCACCAAATATAGATAACCAATTATTAGGCGGTGTACCATCATCTTTAGGATCAGCCCATACAAACCAATCCGCTTTATCATTGGTTTTATTTTCACGGCTTTCAACAAACCAAGCATGTTGATCTGACGTATGATTTAGCACTGCATCAATAAGCACCTTTAGACCAAGATCATGTGCTTTATCGACCACTAGCTTAAAATCATCTAAACCGCCAAAAAGTGGATCTACCGCACAATGATCGCTGACATCATAACCGAAGTCTTTCATAGGAGATTGATAAAAAGGAGAAATCCATACAGCGTCTACACCCAATTCAGCAACATAGCCCAACTTGTTAGCAATGCCAGCTAAATCACCAACACCATCATTATTGCTATCCATGAAGCTGCGTGGGTATATTTGGTATAAAACGGCGCCTCTCCACCATTCAGACTGGTTCATTCACTTTCCTCAACATGTCTTACACTGTTTAAACTGGCCTATTTTGTTAGCGTGTTTTTTATTTGTTCGCGGCTAGCCGCAGCAAGTTCTCGTTTATTCAAGCTAACTTGTGATGACGACTAACAAACAAAAATTTAGCCTTGTATTGGCAGCATAGTTGAGCTCATACAGCTAATACAACAACCCGCATACGTATGCAGATTTAACAATTAAATTACAAACCAACAAAAAAAATGTATGATTACGCTAATCAAAAACATCGGAAACACATGAATATAAAAGGAATTTACTAATACGAAGTACGTAATCACTTTCATATAGCAACAAAAAAAGTTAATAAAGTGTTGCATGAATACGTATGCAAAATGAAACATTTAAATAACATAGAGGTACAAGATGAAAGCCATAATTACCGGTGCCAATGGCAAAATCGGCCAATACCTCACTCGTCATTTAACCGATAGTGGTTGGCAATGCTTATCTTGGGATCGTGCCATTGTCGCGGTAAATGACGAACAAGCCATCTACCAATTTATTGAACGGACTCAACCTGATGTGGTTTTTCACCTTGCTTCGTTCTCTGATCCCATCGGACTCAAAAACGAATCTTGGATTGTCAATTACGATTGGCCTACCACCATAGCTAAATGTTGCCAGAAAATAGGCACTCAACTTGTCTACATTTCCTCAGCGCAAGTGTTTAATCACAGCTCACTTGGCCCTTATACGTTAAACAGCGTTGCCAATGCCACTTCTGGCACTGGCTATGAAAAACGTATGGCGGAAAAGTCATTATTAGATATTAATCCAAACAGCCTGATCATTCGCTTAGGCTGGCAAATAGACCCCAATGCGACAAAACAAGAAATGGCAAATTGGCTAATGAGCTTTAGTCGCTGCCAAGACGGCAATAAGCTACTGATGGCTGAAAATGATTTTCCGAGTTGCGGTTTTATTGATGACACTTGCAAAACACTCACTGCGTTGGTTTTAAGTGAACACCAAGGTGGCATATACCACTTTGACTCCAATCGAATTTGGAATTGTTGGCAAATTGCAACCGCGCTCAACCATACCTATTCGCTTAACTTAACTATTGAAAAAATCGACGTTGAAAGGCAATGTGAAGACATTAAGCCCCACGATAGTCGCTTAATTGATACTCGAGTCAACTTACCGCCACTTAGCGAACATCTCCTGTTTTAACGGACACCCGAACATACTTATATAACAAAACAAGTGGCGGATAGATTTTCCACCACTTGTTCATAACATGTGCGTTATCAACAAACGTAACTAACACGTGTTAAGTTAGAGCATGACTATATCCCTACAGCACAGTCACTTTTTATAACATTTATGCTATAGTCGCGCGAAATTTTCGACCTAGAGCCATTCCTGTGACTGAATTAACCAATAAATTACTACCTGAGTCGTTTATCGATTTTATTCGCCCTCACCTTCCAAGTAATCAAACGCTGGAAGCCTTTGTCGAATACTGCCATCGTCCGCTGCGTAAAAGCATTCGAGTCAATACACTCAAAATTACTGTGCCTGATTTTGTCAGTCAGGTAACAGAGAAAGGTTGGCAGCTGCAACCTATCCCTTGGTGTGACACCGGATTTTGGTTAACTCGACCCGAGCAAGAAGAAAAGTCATTGGCGCTTGGCAATACATTTGAGCACTTATCCGGGTTATTCTATGTACAAGAAGCCAGCTCTATGTTGCCACCTGTTGCTTTACTCTTTAATAGCCAAACACCGCAATTAGCTTTAGATTTAGCGGCAGCGCCGGGATCAAAAACCACCCAACTAGCAGCATTAATGGCTAATCAAGGTTTACTAGTCGCAAACGAATTTTCTTCCAGTCGAATCAAAGGTTTATTCTCAAATATTCAACGCTGTGGGGTCGCCAATGTCGCCCTGACCCATATGGATGGTCGGCTATTAGGTCACTTAGAAGAAACATTTGACAGCATATTGCTAGACGCGCCGTGTTCAGGTGAAGGCACTGTCCGCAAAGATCCTGACGCCATGAAAAATTGGACAGAGCAAAGTGTTCACGATATTGCAGATACGCAGTTTGATTTAATTTGTGCCGCTTTTCGAGCTTTAAAAATAGGCGGGGAAATGGTGTACTCAACCTGTACATTAAACCCGTTTGAAAACCAAAACATTTGTTTTAAATTGCAGCAGGAATTTGGCGAAGCCGTAACATTTTTACCTCTAGCTGATTTATTCCCCGGTGCGGCCGATTGCATGACAGAAGATGGTTTTTTGCACGTATGGCCACAAATATATGACTCAGAAGGATTTTTTGTCGCAAAAATCAAAAAAACAGCTAGCGTTAACCCTAATGACCAAGAAAACCCTTTTAAACGATTAGGCAAGTTTCCGTTTTCTCATACCAAGCAAAAACAAGCCAATGAATTTCAATCATTTCTAACTAAGCAATTTAATTTTAGCCAACTCCCTTTAGACAACCTTTATAGTCGAAATAATGAGCTTTGGTACTTCCCGACCAATATTGAAAAATTAGCAGGAAAAATAAAACTAGACAGAATTGGTGTTCGACTGGCAGAAGCCCATAAAAGCGGTTTTAAGTTAGATCACAGTTTAGCAATAACCTTTGGTCATTTATTTTCAAAACAAGTAATAAAACTAAACACAGAAAATGCAAAATCCTATTTAATGGGACAAGATATCAGGCTTACAGAGCAGGAATTGCCAAAAGAATTGGGCAAAGGCGAAGTCATCATGATGTATAAAGATCAAGTCATTGGCTTGGCAAAAAACCTAGGTAATCGAATTAAAAATCAATTACCCCGCGAGCTAGTAAAAGATAATTTACATAATATATAAATTATTACTATATATACAGATTTAAACTCAAGGCCAAAAGGGGTTTGCCTAGCAAATCCCTTAATTAACAATATATTAACTCAGATGACCTCCGACCAGATATCACTGTTATAACCAAATACCGAATAGTTTTTGAATTAATATAGCTTTTTTATCCTACGCTTTTTTTAATTTAGTCTAATCTAATTAATAACCGATGCGATTATCGCGCCTGATAATTATTTTTGTAAATCAATCACTTAGATATATCCAAATAATTATTGGGCAATTTAGTTTCATGCTGTTACCTCTAGTTTTAGTTTTTGTTAGCGCACGGCTCATCCCTGTGAGCCATTTCCCTGAGCCCGGACAAAGGAACTTTGCTCGGGCTTTTTTTTGCCCAATTGTATTCGAGTTAATAAAAAGTCGTGTTAGTAATAAAAAATTAGCCGACATGGTAATTACACTCAATCAAAATACCGCATTAGCTTGTCTAACCATGATCCCGGAATGTGCACCTCAACCTCATGCCCTTTGGACTTAACAAAATCAGCGGTACGCCCATATAAGGTGTACTGGTAAGTTTTACCCGCTTTAGCAGTGTAATCGATAAATGGGGATCGGCTAGCCCAAAAGTGGTAGCCATCATTGCGTACAATTTCAATATCAATTAACTCGGCATTTTTATCTCTTTTTTGCCAATCTATCTTTGGCACGCTCGAACCTGTTTCTGTCACTAGAAAGCTGACGCCCAATGGTTGCACTTCAGGGGCTTGCTGCCCATTTACGGCCGGTTTTTCGCTACGTAGTTGTGGTCTGTCAAATGGATATAATTCATGTTTAACTCGCTCATCCGTCAATGCGTGTTGCATAAACTCAATAATGGCTTTGCGCTGAAATTCAGTAAATTGAAAATTGTATAACTCGCCATTGGGTTTCTTACTAGCAATAGACTTAAATGGCACCTTTGCATAAACGTCAATCACTTGTCCTAAGCTGTGCTGTTGACCTGTATGCATAAAGGTTTTTTTTAAACCAACATTGCGCAAGCTAGGCACTTTCATTAACCCAATATGCGCTTTATTGCCAGTGATAGCGCTTTGTCCTAAATCGGCGTTTTGCCCCTGAATACCAATATTATAAAATTTATTATCCGTAAAAAGTGGAGGTTTATGACAATCCGTACAACCTGACTGTTTAAAAAACTCCCAACCTAAATTTTGTTGATAGCTTAGTGGCTTTACACCTTGCATAGCTTGATCCCAAGGTGTTTGGTTGGCAACTAATGTTCGCTCATAGGTTGTAATGGCAAAAATTATTCTCGCCAGCGTAATTTCACTATCACCAAATGCGCGTTCAAATAAAGCGGAATAAGAGGGATTGTTCTCAATGGCTTGGGCCACATCAACTGGCCAAGCTGTGGCTAAAGCAAGTGGTGAAGATTGGCGCAGCTTATCAATTAACTCCTGAGGTCGTTGCTCTGCTTTAGCCATTTCAACAGCGCTAAATAAAGGTCCGAGCGCTTGGTTTTCTAACGCACCTCCCTGCTTGATTAACACTTTACCCGTTTGAGGATCTAAAAATTGTGAACCTGCGCGACCGTCCCAAAAATTCAAGTCGGACCACAAGCCCGAAAAATAACTCTGAGCTGCTCGGCTCGTTACCTGCTGGCGATAATGGAAATGTTTATTTTTGCTCAGCTTACCTTGATGATCGCGAGCTTTAACGCCTAGGCTTCCCCAGATATCATCTGGTGTTCCAAGCTTCTCATCATACCCAGGTCCATTAGCTATACGTGGATCAGCCCCTGCCGCTGCAGGAATATGACAGGTACCACACGCTACTGAATTATCGGTTGATAGCTGCTCATCCCAAAAGAGTATTTTACCTAATAGCCGTTTCGGTTCACTGAATGGGTTTTCTGACGGAAAATTAACCGGTGGCAGTTTAGTATAAGCTTCAGCGGATAACGTGATAGGCGAGTAAGTGACAAGTATAAGAAAAACTAGGAAAAGTACGACAAAATAACCAATGGAACAAAACGTGAATCGAAACATTAACCTTGTCTAATATTGCAAGTTGAAAAACAACCAGCACTATAATCTGTTACAGAAACAAAACCGATAGGTTAAATTGATAATGATTTGGTAATAAATAGATATGATAGATAAAGAAGTGGCGGAGTGGACGGGACTCGAACCCGCGACCCCCGGCGTGACAGGCCGGTATTCTAACCAACTGAACTACCACTCCGCGTGGCATGGTTAAGCATAAATAAGATGGCGGAGTGGACGGGACTCGAACCCGCGACCCCCGGCGTGACAGGCCGGTATTCTAACCAACTGAACTACCACTCCGCGTGGTTGCTTAACGCATAAAAGTTCTTAAATTTACAATTCGACGATGGCGGAGTGGACGGGACTCGAACCCGCGACCCCCGGCGTGACAGGCCGGTATTCTAACCAACTGAACTACCACTCCGCATAAATCGAAATCGCAAATTGTCTAGCAGTGGCGGAGTGGACGGGACTCGAACCCGCGACCCCCGGCGTGACAGGCCGGTATTCTAACCAACTGAACTACCACTCCATTTCTGCTATATCAAGCATTCTGCTTGGCTTTTGACGGGGTCTCTGTCAGAAGCGGGCGCAATGTTAAAGTTAGATGGCGCATGAGTCAACCGCTTTTTTTCAATTTTTTCATTTATCTTTCTTCTGGCAAAGAAAGGTCGATTATATCATCAGTATCTGACGATTTTTCATCCGCATCATCTAATACCAGCTCCTTCTTGGCTTTTTTGAAGTTCAGCTTAGGTAAACCTAACTTTATTTTCTTGCCAGATTTGATAAACCAAAACACAAAAATCCCAATTAAAATCAAGCCAACATTAACGCTAACAGTAATAATCATGGCTTTGCGCTCTTTTTCTTCCTGTAGCGCTTTCAATCTAGCCTCTTCCGCCTCTCTCTCGGCTTTTTCTCTTGCCAGTTGTTCTGCTTCCATTGCGGCTAATTCTTCGGCGGTCGGTTCAGGGGGCGGCGGCGGGTCTGCTGTAAAGACCACAGGAGGCACACGGATCATGACATCACGGCCATTAATATCCTGTCCAAATGCATCAAGCTCGATTTTATAAGCGCCATCTTCATAGTTCATTAAAGGTTGCACCCGTATATCAGCACTTTCCTGATCAAGCGAGAATTGCTCTATTTCACCGTTGGGAAAATAAGCTTTGCCATTAAACACAAAACTTTCAAAGTTAATTTTATCGCTTTTAGGACCTATTTTAAGATGATGAAAATCGCCATTTACCACTGTAGTTTCAATACTGATATCAAAAGGTATCGGCTCTAAAATCAAAGGGTCCATCGTTAGCTCTCGATTAAATAAAGCCAAATCAAGATACATACTCGGCAACCATTCACCTGGCGGTAAATTCAAGCGATAAACACCTGTGAACTTGCCATCTTTTGGATATTGATCAAATTCTTTACCGTCATCGGCAAAGCTAGCGACTTTCGCGCTATCTGCGCCAAAGTTTTCGTATTCGCTATTATTAGTACTGGTAAAAGTGACATCCAAGCTGACAACGTCACTAAAGCTTTTATATTCAATAGGCCGACCAGCATTAGTTAAGCTGGCGTTAATTGTGATTGTTTCACCTTGAAACAAAATGGGAGGTAACGGCTCGGCACTGAGTTGAATATCAGACATCACCATTATTTTATTATGATCTTCTAACTTTCCGACAACCTGCCAAGGCCCAACCATAGGCTTGATCAGGCGGATCATGTCATACGTTTTATCGTCAAACCAATCGCCTTCTTCATCTTTAATCGTTGGTGCATAAAGTTTGCTGCCATCAGGACGGATTAAAATAACAGGAGATGAGCCGAATTTACGAAAAAAGATAAGGGTGACTTCGTCTACCGCGTAATCAATACGAAAACGATTATCAAGTAACTTAACACCATTGAAAGCGCCTTTACTGCCTAGCATGCTGATAACATCCAGTACGCTAGGGTCGTTTTTAGGCCAGTGTTCGCTGTCGTTAACCTCAACCGCTAATACGCTAGTTGGGCAACAACAACGCCAAATGATGATAATAATAGCCAACAGGCGAAGCATAGATTTTCCTATCTGATTACCTGAAGGGTTTTATTTTTATTCGTTTAGCCAAAGGCAACTGCCGCCTTTTTCTTTGACTAACGCTAAGCGCTCTTGGTGCGCTTGTATTTCTTCAGGTGTTGCTGTAATTATTGTTAATGGCGAACGGTTAGATGACACTCTGCGAATACCGCCTGATTCTGCGCCTTCGCTGCCCCCATCAGATGCTAAATTTAAATCCGTTTGTCCACCTGTCATTAACAGGTATACATCAGCTAATATTTCAGCATCAAGCAAAGCGCCGTGTAACGTTCGGTGTGAATTATCAATCCCATACCGGTCACAAAGTACATCCAAGTTATTCCGTTTGCCCGGGAACAACTTTTTCGCCATAACTAAAGTATCGGTAACAGTACAAATATCTTCAGTTTTTATATTGTAG
Source organism: Saccharobesus litoralis (assembly GCF_003063625.1). Taxonomy (NCBI): domain Bacteria; kingdom Pseudomonadati; phylum Pseudomonadota; class Gammaproteobacteria; order Alteromonadales; family Alteromonadaceae; genus Saccharobesus; species Saccharobesus litoralis. The sequence goes on from NZ_CP026604.1 coordinate 4,332,621, forward strand.
CCATTTAACCTAAATTCATGATCCATAAAGCTAACATCAAACGGCGCATTATGAATGACCAAATCGGCACCTTTGATATAGTCAATGAATGACTGCCCTATTTCATTAAACATGGGTTTATCGGCGAGCATTTCATCGGTAATGCCGTGAACTTCTATCGCTTCAGGATCAACTAACCTATCTGGCTTAATATAAACATGAAAGTTATTACCGGTTAACCGGCGATTAATCACCTCCACGCAACCAATTTCAATAATACGATGGCCTTCATGAACGGGACCACCTTGATTCATACCTGTTGTTTCGGTATCGAGAACTATTTGACGAGACATATTTTGCCAACAATACAACGCACTTGGGTTGTAATCTTATTAACCTTGACTATCAATATACCGTATACTGCGCGACAAATTAAATGTTAGTCCCACAAATAACACAAACAAATGAAAAAAGTTTATCTCTATACTGATGGCTCCTGCTTGGGTAATCCAGGTCCTGGCGGCTACGGTGCTGTATTACGCTACGGCAAACATGAAAAAGAGTTGAGCCAAGGTTACCAATTAACCACGAACAACCGTATGGAGCTATTAGCAGCCATTGTTGGTTTAGAATCATTAACCGAGCCTTGCGATGTCACCTTAACAACTGACAGCCAATACGTTAAAAATGGTATTAATCAATGGATCCACGGCTGGAAGAGAAAAGGTTGGAAAACAGCAGATAAAAAGCCAGTTAAAAATGTTGATTTATGGAAACGTTTAGACGAAGCAGCTAACAAACATAAAGTAGACTGGCAGTGGGTCAAAGGCCATGCTGGCCATGCCGAAAACGAACGTTGTGATGATTTAGCCCGCGATGCTGCATCATCAAGTGAATTGCTAGAAGATAGCGGTTACGTGAGTTGATTAAATGTAACTATTTAGCATCTCAAGCTGCGGACTTCTAACCATTTATAATTGATAACACTATTAGCCTTATTTTGGCGGGACTTGGCTTACAAGTCCTACCATTGGTGCCTGCGTGGATGCAGGTACTTAGAATTTGTTGGAAACAAAACTCTGTAGTTTTGCTCTTCTAGTGAGAGGGGTTTGCAGGCTCAGCAAGCATAAATGCTCACCCAGTGTGTTACGAGTTACCAACAGTACAAGGAAGGCTGGAAGGTAACGCAACTATATAAAACATGATGGTTTGGCCCATCCCATCGGCATTCAGGTGCAGGTGGAAACCACCTTATGCGGCATTGGTTAAGAGTCACTGTCGTGAGCGATAAGGGAAAGGCAAACACAATGATTTGTCAGGTGTGAGTTAAAGAGACGAACAGCGTAGGTGTCGAAATATTTAACCGTTGCATCCCGAAACCAAGCTACTGGGTGGAGTTTGGGAAGAGCTTAGAGGCAACCTGATTACCAACTAAGCGGGAGCCGGCAAAGAGCTGACGTGAATTTAACTCGGGGTTTTATATGGAACGTAAGAACCAGTCGTTTTGATGTTAACAGATATCCTCGAATGGAAACCCCATGAGAGCCAAGTCTGAATGCAAAGCACTGGGGCGGAGCAATTCGTAGTAGTGATGATGATAGCTGTAATGGTTATCTAGCGAAGGGATTGCCTCGTTTTAAATGAAACTTTCATCAACTGCTGCAGCAGGAGGAATGATTGAATTCAGCAAAACCATTTAGTATTTCGAAATGGACAGTTTATGAAGCCTGGTTACGTGTAAGAGCCAACGGTGGAGCGGCAGGAATTGATGAGCAATCGATGAGTGATTTTGAACAGGACTTGAAGAAGAACCTGTACAAGATATGGAATCGAATGTCATCGGGCAGCTATTTTCCACCGACGGTGAAGCGTGTCGAAATCCCTAAGGATAAGGGCGTTCGAGTACTAGGCATACCCACGGTATCAGACCGAGTTGCACAGATGGTCGTCAAGATGGAGTTGGAGCCTGAATTAGAATCGGTATTCGATAATGATTCTTATGGTTACAGACCTAATCGCAGTGCACATGATGCATTAGCGATAACGCGCCAGCGGTGTTGGCGATACGACTGGGTGATTGATTTAGATATCAAAGGCTTCTTTGATAACTTGGACTGGGTGTTATTGGGCAAAGCGTTACGCAAACATACCAATAACCCATGGGTATTACTCTATATCGAACGTTGGCTTAAAGCGCCAATGGAAACCTCGGATGGTCAGATAATAGAGCGAACGAAAGGAACACCACAAGGAGGCGTGATAAGCCCATTGCTAGCCAATTTGTTTTTACACTACGCATTCGACAAATGGTTGCGAAGAGAACATCCACATGTTCAATTTGCACGCTATGCGGATGATGCAGTGGTTCACTGTCGTAGTGAGCAAGAAGCAAAGGCGTTAAAGCAAGCTATTGAGCAACGCATGTTAGATTGTTGTCTAGAATGTCATCCAGAGAAAACTAAACTGGTTTACTGCTTTGATGAAGGTAGACAAGAAGCACATGAAGTCATTAGCTTTGATTTTCTTAGTTACTGTTTCAGGCCAAGGTTAGTAAGGAATCGGTGGGGTCGCATGTTTGTTGGCTTTACACCTGCTATTAGCCCTAAAGCGAAACAGAAAATTAGAGAGAAAGTTAAAGCGCTCAAGCTACATAAGCAAACGGGGTTAACGATACAAGAGTTGGCGTATAAGCTTAATCCGATGATAAGCGGGTGGATAAATTACTTCAGTCGGTTTTGGAAAACAGCATTAAGGCCACTTATGTCTTGGATAAACCTTAAATTGTTGAAATGGGCGAAGAAGAAATACAAACGGCTGAAATTCAGTTACCAAAGAGCAAGAAAATGGATGCAAAGGGTGTGTAATACACAACCGTATCTATTTTCTCATTGGCAATTTGGTTGCAGGCCGTAAATGGTGAAACGAGAGGAGCCGTATGAATTGAGAGGTTCACGTACGGATCTGTGAGAGGCTGAGGGGGAAGCTCCCTCGGCCTACTCGACCCAAGACTTGATATTTCACAACGGTTATTTGCGACAAATGCCGGTAGATTAATTACCTAATTCAAAGTTATTAAACGATCTATGGCTTATCAATTTTATTACGCTGAATAGATACAATATAATAATCATCAGCCACGATTTCGCATTCTAACCGTTCCTACCTTCACCGTTTGTAGTTTAGGGTTTAACTTCCATTTCGGTTTAATTGGAGTTAACGGCAACTCACGCTTGCGCGCAATCAAAACATAAACAGCGCCAAAATAACTAAAGTGCTTATGGGTAAAACGGGTAATGCTTTTGTTTTTAATATAAGCTTTTTTCCAGATTAGTGAGCGCTGAACAAAACGTTGCTCTGATACGACCTGGCAACCGAGTAGATTAAGCCAATCAGTAACCCGATTAGGCGAAAAAAAACGCCCAGACCAAGGTAAGTCGTTTTTAAGTTTAGGGACGAATCGCCCCAAACCACATAAGCTAATCGGATTAAAGCCCGTAATAATTAAATAGCCATCTGGGATCAATATTCGATGGGCTTCACGCAATAATTGATGAGGGTCATGGGTAAAATCTAAATTATGCGCCAGCAAAACAGCGTCGATAGAATTTTCTCGAAAAGGTAAATGATGCCAATCAGCCTTTACTCCAATGTTTTTCCCACTGGTTGCGACATTCACTTGGTGCTTTATCGGGCTGGCAGAGCAATCAATTTCAGCACTTAAATGCCCTAGCTTGACCATATGATAACCAAACACTCGTGGTAACCACTGATTTAAATGCCGCTCAGTTTGCTTACGCAGCCATTTACCTTGAGGCAAGTCATCCCACGCATAGGGTTGATTATAGCGGTTATATTGTAAAGCGGGTTTCATCAATAAGCTTAATAACAATTAATTGATTGATTCGGTTTATACTGTGTAACAATCTTGTATGCAGTATTAGTTCAAAAGAAAGATAACCAATAAATTACGCTTATGCTGCCTTTTAAAAATAAAGGTATACAATAGCGTTAATAGCAATCTTTAAACTTAATATAGCAACTGCCATGATTTCAGTCACGCCCATACCCGCATTTAACGACAATTACATTTGGAAAATAAGTTCAACAAGGTCAAATGCTTGCGTTGTCGTTGATCCAGGTTGTGCTCAAGCAACACTGAACAACTTACAAAAACATGAGCAGACGTTAGCAGCAATATTAATTACCCATCATCACAAGGATCATATTGGTGGTATAAACAAACTGACTAAAGCTTTTCCTAACGCCAAAGTTTACGCGCCGCAACATCCAAATATTCCATTAAACAGCCAAATTATAAATTCAGCTTCTACCCTGACCCTGCCCGAACTCGAGATCGATTTGAATTGCTTGTTAGTACCTGGGCACACGCTTGATCATATCGCGTATTACTCTAGTGAGATTGGGTTATTTTGCGGAGATACGTTATTTTCTGCCGGCTGTGGTCGTATGTTTGAAGGCACGCCACCTATGTTCTTAGCTTCATTAACCACACTAGCTAATCTACCAAAAGACACGGCTGTTTATTGTGCCCACGAATACACATTAGCCAATCTTCAATTTGCGTTAACCATAGAGCCCGACAACCAAGTATTACAAGAAGTGCAAAAAACAGTTAATGAAAAGCGCCAAAAAAACATGCCTAGTCTGCCTAGCTCTATTGCCATTGAAAAAGCGATTAACCCGTTTTTACGTTGTCATTTGTCTCATATCCAACAACGAGTAGCTCACCTTTCAAACCAACTACTTACAAATGAAGTCGACACGTTTACGGCTATGCGTAAGCTAAAAGACTGTTTTTAAGTGTGAGTAGTTCAATAGGTGATCTGGCGCTGGCGGCTTAAGTTATAACAGTACAAAGTTGATTTCATCCTGCACTAACTTTACCATCGGTCATTAGTTGATTTTGTCTAAAACGTTTTATGAAAAATATTGTCCTATTAGTCGGTTTATTAAGTCTTGTCGGCTGTAAGCAACTAGACTTGTTAAAAACTAATAACGCGGCTGAAACGAATAAACAGCCTGTAAAAAATGAATTTTTAGCAACCGAAATTGATCCTAATGAGGATATTTTTTATTACGACGTCGCACTGCCTGAAGCCTATGTCAATCAATTACAAAATCCAGAGTTAACCAAACCAGTATTTGGTAATATCTGGCAACGCATTCAATCACAACTGACATTTGATATTCCCAATAATCGCCGCATTGCAATCCAAAAATCATGGTACGCACGCCACCCAGACTACTTAGAGCGTGTAGCAAAACGAGCTGAGCCGTTTTTATATCTCATTGTCGAAGAGATAGAAAAGCGCGGCTTACCGATGGAGCTCGTATTACTTCCAATCGTTGAAAGTGCTTTTGATCCCTTCGCCTACTCCCACGGCAGTGCTTCTGGTTTATGGCAATTTGTCCCCGATACTGGCGAGCGCTTTGGCCTTAAACAAAACTGGTGGTATGACGGTCGGCGCGATGTACTTGCAGCGACCCATGCTGCCCTAGATTACTTAACTTTTTTAAATAAAGAATTTGATGGCGATTGGTTACATGCGCTGGCAGCCTATAATTCGGGGGAAGGACGCGTCGCCCGCGCCATTAAGAAAAACTACAAAAATGGCGAAAACGTTGATTATTGGTCGCTGGAATTACCACGAGAAACCGATGCCTATGTTCCCAAATTATTGGCCTTAGCTGATATTATGCGACGCCCGCATGACTTTAAAATGCGTATGTACCCTATTGCTAATGTCAGTGTACTAGAACAAGTCAATGCACCTTCTCAGATTGATCTAGCTAAAGCAGCCAAGCTAGCGGATATGGACGTCAATGAATTACACGCGTTAAATCCTGGATACAATCGTTGGGCTACAGCGCCAGATGGGCCCCATACATTTTTACTTCCTATTGAAAAAGCTGAAGCCTTTAACAACGCGATTAAGAATATTGAGCCCAAGGCATTGGTAGCTTGGCAACGCTACAAAATTAAATCCGGCGACAGTTTAGGTAAAATAGCGAAACAACATAATGTCACGATAGAAAGCATTCGTACTGCAAATAATCTCAAAGGCAATATGATCCGCGTAGGTAAACACCTTTTGATTCCCGTAGCGGCAAAATCGGAAGATAGTTACGACTTTACTGTCGATCAGCGTTTAGCAAAAACGCAAACTAATGACCAAGGTAAAGCGAAAGCAGAACATATTGTCAAAAGCGGTGATACTTTTTGGGACATAAGCCGAAAACACAAAGTCAATGTCAGAGAACTAGCCAAGTGGAATAATATGGCGCCCGGAGATCCTATATTCCCAGGACAAAAGTTAGTTGTATGGAAGACTGCCCCGTCAGACAATCAACTTCTTGGTGAAGCGCCTACCGTTAAAAAAGTAAAGTATAAAGTTCGCAGCGGCGACTCATTAGCCAGAATTGCAAACAAATTTAATGTCACTATAAGCGACATCGAAAACTGGAATAAATTAAGTCGTAAAAACTACTTACAACCAGGGCAGTTATTGCAACTTTATGTGGATGTGACACGCATTTGATTTAACGACAAATCTATCCCGATCCATACCATGCAGCGCTAATTCAGCTAAAAGTGCTTAAAAGTAAAAAACGGTGATAACTTTAGATTACCACCGTTTTTTGTTTTATAAAATAATGCCAATAGTCAATGGCAACACTTAAACACTATCGTGATAACTTGACCATTATTCAATTCAAATAGCGCTAACTGAAATATTATCTAAGTAAGTTACCTGCCCGTCAGAACCTTCAATCAGCAATGTCACCTGATTAGACTGCTGAGTATTGAAATCCAAAGTATAAAGCGCAAACTGCTCGCTATGTACTTGGCGTTGAACTAGGGTTTTACCCATATCATCAATGACTTTTATAACAGCGCCTTGTTGAGCCGCTGATTTAGCATATAGATTAACCTGATAAGGTGAATTTAACTTGGTGCTCAGTTGCTGCTTAATTTTCCCCTTGGACAACTTGGCGCCCAATGCTTGGGTGTAACTAGCCCCATGCTCGTGAACAACCTCGGCTTGCCCTGACATAGCCCATCCCAACTGACCTTGCTCAAAGCCGGCGTTATCAACAAGATTGGCTTTACTTTCGACTAACTGATAACTTCTTACATAATCATAGTAAGCAGTATTGATTGACGGATCATCTAATTCAATTGCCGTGGGATAAGGTTGATGCTCTCCCGCAATTTTTTTAATCAGTTTGGGTTGCCAGTCATAGGTTTCAACCACCATACGTAACGACATAGGGCCGTTAAATGGCACTGAATCAATCTCATGGTTAAGGTCAACTGTACCCATTTTTTGCCCATCAAAATAAAAATGCACTTGATTGGGTGTCACCCACCACGCAGAGTAAACATGATAGTCTTGGTTTAACTTTACACCGGCATTATGTTTGGCGCCTTGCGACACATATTTGTCACCACGGCATTTGCCATTTTGCATAGATGTTGGCTTGTAATGCGTATTGGAATGCATGCGATTAGCCCACCATTCATTGGGCCAGCCTCCAATAGCCTCTAATATATCTATTTCAATTGAATGCCGCGTATCGCAATCGCTTGGATTTTCCGCTTTATCTGAATGCAACCAAAATGTGGTCGACATTTTAGTTTTAGACGCTTTAATTCGCGATTCAAAATAGCCGTAAGTGGCTTGATGAATACCTGCAACAGCGGCACCGCCCATGGTATAGCCGTCAGCATCTTTTGCGTAAGTCGAGGTTTTTAATTGCAATACACCATTATTAACCGCCACATTGTCAGGTAAAAATCTTGCTGGTCTGCGCCCTTTCCAAGTTTTAATTTGATTGTGCCATTTACTCGAGTCTAATTCAGTGCCATTAAATTCATCAGACATCACCTCAACTTTTCGCCATTCAAAACCAATAGGAGGTTCGGGCAAGTAACTAGGCAAATAGCTTGGAACATTAACTGATAACGAGTTTGAAGTAGTAGAAGCTATAGGCGTGCAAGCCGTAACTAGCCCCACTAAACTCAAACTAAAAATAGGAAATTTGTACATAATAAATAAACTTACAATTAATACAGCGTCAACTAAAAAGCCACCCTAAGGTGGCTTTTTAGTTGACGCTAAACTTGATAAAAACGAGCGGCATTTAAGCCGAAAACTTTGTCATAATCTTCGGGGTATTCCTTTTTAACAAACTCGTCTACTATATTTTTAATTTGCTGATAACTACCACCTAACAAACATACTGGCCAATCAGAACCAAACATTACGCGATCAGCGCCAAATGCGTTAAAAATAACCTTTAGGTAGGGTATAAAATCTTCAGTTTGCCAATTATTAAAATCGGCTTCCGTGACCATTCCAGACACTTTGCAATAAATATGCTGATGCTGAGCTAATTGCTCAATGTTAGCCTGCCAAGCCGAAAAGTCTTCGCCTGTCGCTATTTTAGGTTTAGCAATATGATCGACAACCAAGCGCATTTCAGGTAAGGACTCAACTAACTTTAAAGTTTGCGGTAATTGGTGAGCAAAAATCAAAATATCGTAACTATAACCCGACTCAGCTAACGTTTTAATCCCTTGGATAAAATCGTCAGCAAGCATAAAGTTAGGGTCGACTTCATCTTGTAATACATGACGAAAGCCCACTAACTTGCGACTATTTTTATATTGCGCAAGCAATTGAGGTAGCTGCGCAGATCTTAAGTCAATCCAGCCAACTACGCCCTTGATTTGTGGATACTCATCAGCAAGTGACAACAACCAGTTCGTTTCCTGTTGCGTTTGACGAGCTTGCACAGCAATACAAGCGTCTAATTGATTGCTTGCTAACTCTTGCGCTAAGTCCTCAGGCAAAAAGTCTCGTTGCAAAATACTTAATTCTTCGCTTATCCAGCCATATTCCGCTTTTGAGTACTGCCAAAAATGTTGATGAGAATCGATACGCATCAATGACTAATCCATTTCAACAACAGCTTTGATCACGCCAGTTTCTGGCTTAACCCAAGTTTGAAAACGATCTATTAACTCACTGAATTTTGCGGTATGGGTAACGAACGCATTACTTTTAACTGAACCGTCGCGTAAACAAGCAACTACATGTTCAAAGTCTTCTTTAGTGGCATTACGGCTACCTAATAATGTAGTTTCGCGTTTATGAAACTCAGGATCATCAAATGCAACACTGGCTTTAACAACACTAACAAATACAATACGGCCGCCATGTGCTAGGTTATAAAAAGCGGACTCCATAGCTTTAACATTGCCAGTACAATCAATAATCACTGATGGCATTTCACCTTCAGTTAAATCAGATAACTGAGCACCAACATCTCCCAATGCATCAACCGTAGCAACGTTATATTGTTCTTCACAAAATTTGCGCTTGTCATCACGTACATCTGCAATCATGCACTGAGCACCCTGCACTTTAGCAAACTGCAGCGCGCCAATACCAATAGGGCCAGCGCCAAGTACTAAGACTTTGTCATCTTCGGTAATTTGCGCACGTCGAACTGAATGAGCACCAATCGCTAAACATTCAATTAATGCCATATCATTGAATGCTAACCCTTCAGCGACAACAACGGCAGACTCAGGCACACATAAATATTCACACATGCCACCATCGCGATGCACACCAACGACTTCAATATTGGTACAACAGTTAGGCTTACCCTTCTTACAGGCAACACACTCGCCACAGCTTAAATAAGGAATAATGTAAACCGGAGAATCGATAGCGAGCTCAACACCGTCACCTACACTCTCAACTGTTCCAGCTAGTTCGTGTCCTAATACACGCGGGTATTCAAAATAAGGTTGATTACCACCATAAGCATGTATATCAGTACCGCAAATACCAATAGAACGAATTTTAACTAATACCTCACCAGCCTTGGGTGTTGGCTTTTCAAACTGCTGAGATTCAAGAACGCCCGGTTCTACACATACTATGGTTCTCATTCAAAACTCCATAAGGAAAAATCTAACATCACATCTAATCTACAAACAATAGTAACATCTATATACAAAAAAGCTAACTATTATTTTGCATATAAATCCATGCATTTATATACAACCCATAATTAAAATACCAAATACTAAGATAAAAAGTTCATAACAAAACAGTGGAAACTAAACACATTTTACTTTAAACAATAATTCGATAAGGCAAAAAACAGAATAACAACACTAGCTATTATGTTTGCTTTTATTGCTTAAAATTGATTAATACAAAATCAGTTTCAATAAAGTTTAATAGAGATAAAAAATAAATAGCATCAAATAAACTCAAATCGTGATCACACTTTCGCCTTATATTCCCTCATTTACTCCAAGCCAAACAAAACCAACACATTAATTATATACATCAATTTGAATTTACATTTAAATTTACTAAATTTATACTTTTTACATACAAAAATAATAAACAAGATAAGTACGCCCAAAATAATTTAATAAGAGGTAGTCAAAGAAATGTTCCAACAACTAACCAAAACACTAGCCGTGGCATCATTAATTTTAATTAGCAGTAACAGCTTAGCGTTTAGTAACGATCCCGTTTCTAGTTATATTCATAATGGCCAACCTGTTGGTGCATGGAAGCTGTCCATCGGCAATGCAATGAACTATTACATTCCGATGAAAGAAATGGAGGCTAAAACAGAGCGAGGTAATTTAGAGATTACCCCAACAAAAAAGCAAAGTGACAATGATGCAATCAATATCAAATGGCGAGGAAAAAAAGTTAAAAATGAGTGGGGAGGCAATACCCTCGGAGATAGCTTTGTCGCTATCGGAAAAAATAAAATTGATTTAGAACCAGTCAAAGATCTCGCTGCTCTGGTTTTAGACCTTCGTGTATTACGCTCTCCTAATGAAAATGTCACGTTAACCATGCAATGTAAGTACTCTAATAAGTGCAAGGGTACTTATCACTTAAAATCGATATTAAAAAAGCTACCGAAAAAAGAATGGACTTACCTTCCCATCCCTTTGAATTGTATAGGACAAGGTGATTTCGATTTTAGTGCAATTACCAACTTTTCGATTGCAACCCAAGGTAAGTTAGAAATTGAAGTGGCTAATATTGGTTTAACCGGATTACAAGAAGGCGATAAAGGCTGCGCGAAATAGCCTAAGTTAAACAGGGTACTTCTGAAATGGCTGAAAAAGAATAAGATTACCGAGATTTTTAACCCTAGTTGAAGTCAAATAACCCCCTGCCACCAATATAAATAACAAAGCCGGAATAGATACTTTTATCTACTCCGGCTTTTTACAAAGACTGTTTATTCAGTATCAAATCGGCAAGATACTGAATAGGCTTTTAGAACTTACGGACGACACCATACGTAAGCGCTTTAGAAATTTCTTCAGCCGCTTTTCTTAACTCTTCAACAACGTCCTCAATGCCAACGACTTCAGGAATACGTTGAATAAAAGGAATGGTTAAAGTTGCAACCGCGTGATCAGTGTCAATAATCGGGAAAGACAAATCAGTCACGCCTTGAACAAAGGCACTTTGCGCACGTAAATACCCTTGTTTCGACACTTTTTTACAATCACTTAAAAACTCATTGATCTCTTTTTCATCATGATGCTTACGCAACATATTGATCATTGATTCTTTCTTCTCAGGTGATTGATGTGAGAACAGGACTCGACCCGAAGCGGTTGTCGCAATAGGTCCACGATAACCAACACGTACCGAATAAGAAATGCTACTTGGCGTTTCTACACGGGCAATAACAACAATTTGTTCTTGAGATTCAACCGCAATGTGACAAGACATCGACGTCTTTTCAGCTAATTCGCGCATAATAGGTTGCGCATACTCAAGAATATCTTTAATCGGTTCATGCTCAGTACCTAACTGTAATAACCTGCGGGTTACTTGATAGCCGTCAGTACCTTCGTTTTTTTCAATATATCCGCGCTGCTCCAAGACTAAAATCATTCGATAAATTTCAGCATTTGAACGGCCTAAACGCTCAGCGATTGTCGAGGTGCTAAGCGGTGTAGAATCGGCTGAAAGGAGTTCGAGTATATCTAACCCTTTTTCAAGTGCCGGTGCGGAATATTTCTTAGTTTTATTTTCCATCAGACAAACCTTAAATAAAAATGACGTTGTGTTCCAAACTGCTCTGCTATTAACACAGCTAAAATTTATATATGAGTTTTAACAAATTCAAATACAAACATCCATGACTTAATCCCAATTCTAATTATATATACAGGGTTGTCGACCTTTTTATGAGTGAATATAGCTAATTCCGATGACAAAATAATCGAAAAACACCTATCAATTAGAAAATAAAATTATATGTGAAATAACAATATAGGATGCACATTCACCATATACAAACTTCACACCCTAAAAGTTTCACGAAAACATATCTTAATACAATCATTAAACACCGAAATATAACGAAATTAACTGTATAAAGATGATTTACTGCGTCAACACATTGTTAACCATCATCATTAAACGCTATACTCACTTAGCAAAAATTAACTTTATGTTTATATTTGATTTATGTAGTTTATATAGATACCAAAAAAGCAAACCAACCTCATAGACGTATGACAACAATGAAACTCTTAAAAAAAATACCGATTGTGCTATTAGCATCTAGCTTAGCTGCTTGCCAAGTAACATCGATTTTCAATTCCGATAGTTCTAATTCATCCAAAGAAATAGCAAAAAAACAAAACGTCAGCAAAAAAATGAACGTTTTGTACATAATGACAGACGATCATGCAGCCCGAGCAGTAGGCGCTTATGGTGGAAGGTTTGCCAGTTTAAATCCAACACCTAATTTAGATAAATTGGCCAGTGAAGGCATGCTATATAAAAATGTTTTTGTCACCAACTCAATATGCGCTCCCAGTAGAGCAACTATATTGACAGGTCAATATAGTCAAACTAACGGTGTAATGGATTTAATAGGCTCAATTGGCAAAGAACAGCAACATTTGCCCAATTTAGTTAAACAAGCTGGCTATGAAACTGCAATCATAGGTAAATGGCACTTAAAAAAAGAACCCGCTGCATTCGACTATTACGAAGTGTTAAAGCTGCAAGGCAAATACTTTGACCCTGATTTTAGAGTGCGGGGTGACAAACCTTGGCCACAAAATCAAACCCAGTACAAAGGTCATTCTTCTGACGTTATTACAAACCTAAGTATTGACTGGTTAAAAAATAGAAATTCAGACAAACCTTTCTTTTTAATGCATCAATTTAAAGCACCTCATGACTACTTTGAATATGCACCGCGTTATGAAAGTTATTTAGCCGATGTCGACATTCCTGAACCGAGTGATATGTATGAATGGCACGAAAAGTTTGGCTCTGTTGCTACGCGTGGCGAAAACGACTCTCTGATTTCTGAAATCGGTACGTCAATCTCAAAACGAAATACACGTCGTAACATGGGTGAAGATCTGAAAATAGATACAGGTCTTCCAAACAAAGAGTTCACTCGTCAAACATATCAAAAATTCCTTAAAGCTTATTTACGCTGTGTGAAGGGCGTTGACGACAATATTGCCCGTTTAATTCAAACGCTTAAAGATATGGGTGAATATGAAAACACGATTATAATTTATACTTCTGATCAAGGCATGATGCTAGGTGAGCACGATTATCAGGATAAACGTTGGATGTGGGATCCTTCTATCCACATGCCATTTATCGTGCACGATCCTCGCATGAAAAATCCTGGACGCACTTCTGATTTAATCATAAACAACACAGATTTTGCTCCGTTTATGCTTGATTTAGTCGGGTTAGACACACCAGATTATATGCATGGCCGCAGTTTCGCAGCCACTCTGCAAGGTGAAACTCCAAAAAACTGGCGCACCGCAAGCTATTACCGCTACTGGTCACATCGTAAATATCATGATGTCCCTGCTCATTTTGGTGTGCGCACAGAAGACTACAAATTGATTTTTTATTACGGTCAAAACTTTTTAGAGCCTTCAGCCCCTTTCTACCAACGAAAATGGAGCCAACAAACGGGTAAAAATCCAAATGCAACACCGACACCGGCTGCATGGGAATTATATGATTTACGCAAAGACCCACAAGAAACGAAAAATGTTTATCACGAACCACAATATGCAGGCATTATTGCAAAGCTGAAAAAAGAACTTATCCGTCAACGTGAAATGTATAACGAAACCGACGTGAATTACCCTCAGTTACAAAAGATTATCGATAAGCATTGGCATGATTAATCAAAGGTCGTCCAAGCCTTATAAATAACGAAAAAGAGAGCCAAACGGCTCTCTTTTTATTTTATAGCGACTCTTTTCTCTGCATTGGGTGGATCGGAGAGATAGAATCAGAAAACAATAAACTCTGCGATATAGTCAAAGCGATCGAGTTTTAGGGGAAGCCGTCAAGCTTTGAAACCCCATGAGCATATGCTCTACTATGTGATTGGGGCGAGTAAGCGCTGACAATGAACCATAAGACTTGAGCGAGAAGACTATAGATAGGCGCCGATTAAGGCGAGTTGATAAACTTCCTTGCTAACCAATAATCTATGCTAACGTAACGTCCGCCACCATAAAAAAACAAAACTAAAAACATAATGAAGTAGGTGATCGCAAATTCAATACCATTGTTCAAAATGACAAATGAGCCACTGCTCGTCAACCAATCGTAATTTCCGTACTCTTGCAAAATACTCTTGGCCATCGCCAATTTTTCTTGCGCGGCAATAACATTATCATTAGCTAACCAACTACTACCATCGGCTATCGCTAACCAGCCGTTTTGCCAATGCACACTAAAAGCCGCAACCAACATAGTGATCATCAGTGGAATACTCACCCAGCGCGTGGCAAGGCCAATTAAAATAAGTATGCCGCCAACTAACTCAGTCACCATAGCTAAAAAAGCCATCACACTAGGCAATATAAACCCTAAATAACTAAACCACTCCACCACACCTTCAAATCCAACGTATTTATTGTAACCCGCTTGGATCATTATCGGTGCAAGATACAAACGTAACGCCAAGGGCGCTAAACCTTCAGCGACTTTAGTTTTATCAAGGTAATGGTGAAACGGTAAATAAAAACGAGAAATCAACTGAATGTCCTAAAATAAAAAGCAATTAACCTGATCGTAAAGACCGCTAATCGCAACAATAACTTTCGCCCTACTTGTGAAAATAGTTGTAGCGCCAATAACCTTGCAGGCATGTATTACTTATAGCTAATTAAACCTGAATATCTAGCCGCATCGAGCTAAAAATTGATTACAATATCAAGCTATTAACAGTGTTATTAGTTCAGGAATCATGGCGCAAGCAAGTATATTTTCACCAGCCATACCGTCGTTAAAAAAACGAGGCGATCACATCCGTTGGGGCAATTTAGCCGGTAGTAGTCTAGCCATCGCGTTAAACCATGCCGCAGCCCAAAGCAACAACCCTTTTGTGGTGATCACCCCTGATACACCATCAGCATTAAGGTTAACGGACGAGCTTAACGCGTATGCGAAAAATACAGGGCTTGGTGTCTTTTATTTTCCGGATTGGGAAACATTACCCTACGATACATTTTCACCGCATCAGGATATTATTTCGCAACGGCTAGCCACGCTAAATAATTTACAAATGGGTCAAGCTGGGATTTACGTTGTTTCCGCCAGTACAGCACTCGCTTATCAAGCACCCCAATCTTTTTTTAGTCAGTATTCGTTAATACTAAAACAAGGGCAAACGGTTGATATTAACGCAATGCGCGATAGGCTATCTAACGCTGGCTACAGAGCGGTTGATCAAGTCATGGAGCATGGTGAATATTCACTGCGAGGCTCTATTCTCGATTTATACCCAATGGGCAGTGACTCGCCATTTAGGCTCGATTTTTTTGACGACGAGTTAGACACAATTCGCCAATTTGATCCTGAAACACAACGCTCATCAGAAACCATTAAGCTTATTGAGCTTTTGCCTGCTCATGAATTCCCAACCGATAAAAAAGCCATAGAACTGTTTCGTCGCCAATACCGCGAATTATTTGACGCTAACACCGACAAAGAATCTATTTACTATCAGGTCAGTAAAAATATCATGCCAGCAGGCATAGAATATTATTTGCCATTATTTTTTGAACAATGCCAAACCTTATTTGATTACTTACCTCAAGATACACAAATTGCATTTGCTAACGATGTCAAAGACAAATTAGTCACGTTTGCTGCCGACGTTGAAAATAGATACCAAGACCGACGTTATGACACCAATCGACCATTATTAAAACCTGAATTATTGTTTTTAAAACATGATGTTTTTTTTCAACAACTAGGTCAATTCAACCGCATTGAATATACAACCAGCGAGATTGAAGAAAAAGCCGGACGCTACAATTACCTAACCGATAAAGTGGCAGATATCGCCATTGATGGCCAAGCTAAAGATCCTTACAAAGCGTTTAATGCGTTTATACAAGAACAACAACATGTTGTCATACTTTGCGAAAGTGAAGGCCGCCGCGAAACCATTCTTGAATTGCTAGCCAAAGGTAAATTAAAAGTAAAACAATTTAAGTCACTCAATGAATATCTAAAACAACCACATTCATTGGGCATATGTGTCACCGCGTTAGAACATAGCTTTATCGCCGAGCAAAATAACCAGCCAATTGCTTTTATTTGCGAATCAGAATTATTGGGTAATCGTGTAAAGCAAAGGCGCAGACGGCGTGGCAAAGGTGAAGTCACTACCACCGAAAATATTGTCAAAAACCTAGCAGAGTTAACCTCTGGCCAACCTGTGGTGCATGTTGACCATGGTGTCGGTCGCTACCTCGGCTTACAAACAATCGACGCAGGTGGCATGCCAACTGAATTTCTAACCATTGAATATGCCGACTCTAAGCTTTATGTGCCCGTAGCAAGCCTACATTTAATATCTCGCTATTCGGGTGCTGATGTTGACAACGCGCCATTACACAAGCTTAGCAGTGACGCATGGCAAAAAGCTAAAAAGAAAGCCGCAGAAAAAGTGCGAGATGTTGCAGCTGAATTACTCGATGTTTATGCTAAACGCGCAACCAAAAAAGGCTTTAAGTTCAATCTTGATAAGCAAAGCTACCAACAGTTTTCTGCCGGTTTTCCATTTGAAGAAACAGACGACCAGCAAAACGCCATTAATCATGTAGTCAATGATATGCTATCGGAACAAGCAATGGATCGTTTAGTTTGTGGTGATGTTGGTTTTGGTAAAACCGAAGTTGCCATGCGCGCAGCCTTTATCGCGGTAAACGAAAGTAAGCAAGTTGCCGTACTCGTTCCCACCACCCTGCTCGCTCAACAGCATTACGAAAACTTTAAAGACAGATTTGCTAACTGGCCTGTCAAAGTCGAAGTGCTATCACGCTTTAAAACCGCGAAAGAGCAAAAAGCCGTTTTACAAGAATTAGCCGATGGCAAAGTTGACATCGTCATAGGGACACACAAACTGCTGCAAGCCGATGTCAACTACCACAACTTGGGATTATTAATTGTTGATGAAGAACACAGGTTCGGTGTTAGACAAAAAGAAATCATCAAAAAGCAGCGAGCTAATGTTGATATTTTAACGTTAACGGCAACGCCTATTCCAAGAACATTAAATATGTCGATGAGTGGCATGCGCGATTTATCCATTATCGCCACGCCGCCAGCGAAACGCTTAGCGGTTAAAACTTTTGTTCGCCAACATCAAGATGCACTCGTTAAAGAAGCGCTAACCCGTGAAATTATGCGTGGTGGCCAAGTTTATTTCCTGCATAATAGTGTCGAGACCATAGAAAAAACCGCAGCTGATCTGCAAAAATTATTGCCGGATGCTCGAATTGTCACGGCTCACGGGCAAATGCGTGAACGAGAGCTAGAACAAGTCATGTCAGACTTCTACCATCAACGTTTTAATGTGCTGGTATGTACCACCATCATAGAGACGGGTATCGATGTGCCCACCGCCAACACCATAGTTATTGATCGCGCCGATCATTTTGGCCTAGCCCAGTTGCATCAATTGCGAGGGCGTGTCGGGCGCTCACATCATCAAGCGTACGCTTATTTGCTAACGCCGCATCCTAAAGCCATGACCAAAGATGCGGTGAAGCGACTAGAAGCCATTGAATCTCTCGAAGATTTGGGTGCAGGTTTTGCGCTCGCTACCCATGATTTAGAAATACGTGGTGCCGGTGAATTACTGGGTGATGAACAAAGTGGCCAAATTCAAACCGTTGGCTTTACTTTATACATGGAAATGCTCGATAAAGCGGTAGCCGCGTTAAAACAAGGCAAAGAGCCCGCACTCGATGATGTACTTAAGGAACAAACTGAAGTCGAACTGCGTTTACCTGCGTTGATCCCTGAAGATTACGTGCCTGATGTTAGCCTGCGATTGTCCTTATACAAAAAAATCGCCAGTTGCCAAGAATTAGCTGAAGTCGAAGATACTCATGTTGAATTAATTGACCGGTTTGGCCTACTCCCGCAACCAGCGAAAAACTTATTACAGGTAGCTAAGCTAAAACTGCAAGCGGACAACATAGGTATTAGAAAAGTCGAGGCAGGCCCCAAAGGTGGCTTGATCGAATTTAACAAAGACACTAAAGTCGACCCAGAAAAAATAATTGCGTTGATCCAATCAGCCCCCACTGTTTTCTCATTTGCAGGGCCTGAAAAAATTCGCTTCAATCTTGAAATAGAAGAAGCTAATGAACGGATTAAATTTGTAGAACAACTTATTACAGACTTATCAGGAAAAGCTGCCTAAATTATGATGGAACATCACAATACTAATTGGCTGCGCTATCGCCAAAAACGCACTCCAGAGTCGAGCACTAAACGCGCAATGAAGCAATGCACTGTATTAGCTACAGCGTTACTAGTCGCGTTAAGTAGCGCTTCGGCAAATGCCGAACGTTGGTATGAAATAGAGCTAATATTATTTAAGCATGATACCAAGACAGACGAATTGCTTGAAAACTTTGACGACCACATTACGCCTGTTGCTATTAACCGCGCAAGAAACCTGATTTCTTCTCGTTTTCCTGAATCAGCCCAAGACAGTTTATCTTTGCTCAATAGTTGCGAGCAGCCCAAAGAGCCGGAAATAGAATGGCAATTTTTTACTGATCCGGCAATTTTATATCAAGAAGTCGAAGATAATTTAATTGTACCGACGATTGAAAACGCTACGCAATTAACGGATGAGACTAACGAAAACAGCCAGATAATTAATAATGCAAATTCAGATGCAGCTAATATTGAAAATACAAGCCTTGCTCAAACAAGTAAAAATACAAGCCTTGCTCAAACAAGTAAAAATACAAACTCTGTTGAAGAACAAATAAAGCGAGAGCTTAATTTGCCCGACACACTAGGCACAAATCCAATAATAACTGCACCAGCAGAAGAAAACGATGTTGAATTAGTCCAAGTCACAGCTCAGTCAAATCAAGCCAATGAACCGGTAAACTTGCAAGCCAGTTTTTCACTATTACCTAAAGCGGCTTGGCATGAAGGTGGTTTACGTCACGACTGTCTACCGACTTTACCCTCAGATATATTTACTGAAGGTAAGGCTTTAAAAGATCTACAAAGCGCGATTTACTGGTCTGATATTCCATTACGTTTATCAGCAATAGAGACCCCATATAGCCGTCGCCCGTATTTAATGGCTGACTCCTCATTAAAATTTAATAAAACCGTGCAAAAATTTGTTTGGCGTAAAGACATTAAGCCCTTATTACATATGGGGTGGCGTCAAGCAATAGGCAGTGAACGCAGAGAAAAACCTTGGCGTATATTCGCCGGTCAAAACTTCTCGCGTGATTTTGATTACTATGGTGATGCCATTGAAAAGCAGCCATTATTTGAACAAAACGACCAACAAAATACAGCGCAACCCATTCAAGCGGGTTCACCTGAATTTACCGCCAATGACACGACCTCACTAGAACACCAATCAGTGATGCAAAACATCAGTCAACTTGTTAGCAAGGTAGAAAGTGGTGAATGGCAAGCGCAAAGCGCGCAAAAATTAGCGCTACAAGAACAATGGCAGCAGCAAGAAAAACAAGCCAACACCCCACAAGATGTATGGGAAATAGATGGTTTATTTAAGATTTACATACGTCACTACCTGTTTGTTGAAACTAATTTCAACGTAAGACGTATCGGCCTGCACCCAACGCAAATTAGCCAACTTGAAGGTGAACAAAACCGTAACAATGAACTACCAGAGTTACAAGTTGCCGGTTTACCTAATACTGAGAAACAAGCAACCAGTGAAAATAAAGCAACGCAATACTTATACGCCTATCCATTTAAACAAACGCGTCGTATGCGAAGTGGCGAAATCCACTATTTTGACCATCCGTTGGTTGGCATGATTATACAAGTGAGAAAGTTTGTACCACCAGTTAAACCCGATGATGGTGAGTAAGTAAACCTTAAAGTGTTGAGGGCGAGCATTTATGCTCGCATTGATCTTTATTATTTTTTATTTATTGAGTGCTACGTTGACCTTTGTATTGATCGACTAAATATAAAATATTCGTCACGTCAAAATACAAATCAAAATTTTCGTTAATGTCGGATTCTGTGACCGACACTTTGTCATAATGTCGATCATTATGCGTCACAAATTGACGATCACGGATCGTTAAGCCAAACAAATAAACCAAAGACTGTATATCATCAAAACTATAGGCTTTAAAAGCAAACTCATAACTACGACCATTGGTTTCGTGAGCAATCGCATCCATCAAATGATTAAGCATAAGTTGATGATGATAACTCTCTGGCTCATGGGCAAGCGCACGATGACAATTCATAGCACCAAAATGAGCGGTTAAATGCGTATAGTTAACTGCGAGTATCCGCTCTGCATTTTTTATACAGCCTTTAAAGTCTTGAGCATTAAGTGCTTGCAACACTAAAGGCGTGTAATCATAAATAGTTTTATAATGCTTAAGCTCACGACCGGTTTGGCTGTAGCTATCTCTTAACTTTTGCCATTGACTAATATCGCTAACTTGCTGTGACTTAGCTTGTTCCACCAAGTTAACATAGGTGCTTTCAGCTTGGGGAGAAACTGTCCACTGCGGTGCGGCCGATTGCGTAGATTGACAACCGGCAAGCAAAGCACAAGTCACAACACTTGTGCTTAAACTTAATTTAATCCTGTTTTGCAGCCTATTTAGCCGAAAAATAACCGCCATAACCAACTACTGTCTAAATCTTCCTTACAGGTTTTAAGCTGTGCACCGTATTTTTCAGCGCGCTTCTTAACCTTGTAAGCTACTTTTTTTAACCATGCTTTTTTATTGTAGGTTTTACGCTTATAGCCACCCCAGCCTTCATGGTAATTTAAATATTGATTATATGCATCCCATTTAGAGACCTTATTTAATTTTTGGGTTTTAAATATAAACCAACCCATAAAATCAATCGCATCATCAAAATCGTCTCTATCCGCACCTGAATTATCGGTTTCTCGGATATAGTCTTTCCAAGTCATAGTTTTAGCTTGTGAATAGCCATAAGCCGAACTTTTGCGACCAATCGGAATAAAGCCAAGAAAATACTCCATCGGCGGCGCTGCATCTGCCTTGAAACTACTTTCTTGATACATCATGGCCATAGGTACATGTATTGGCACCCCCCATTTGGCTTGCATATCTGAGGCCGCATCATACCAATCTCTGTTTTCAAAAAAGATATCACAAAGGTTATCAGGGTTTTCTGGTGGCGATGTCGCGCATCCAGCAAGAACACTACAAAGCAGTAAACTTAAAGTCAGCGAAATTGATTTTTTCATTATACGTTATTATTGCTATAGGTATGTTTTGAGAAATATTGATCCAAGAATACATCAAAGTTGACCGTATCACTTTGCTCGACTTCACGCTGACGAGCATGTGATGCTTGCGCTTGCTCAGTCAAATATTGCTCACTATAAACCTGATATTGTGTTTGTTGCTGCTGCTTTTTATATTGTTCAGCAAGGCGCATACCTAAAGCACCGTTATCTAAGTTTTCATTGAGCAATATGTTCATTATTTTGCCAGACGGTGTCGCGCTAGGATCCTCAACTTTTAGCCTTTGTGCGTTAATAGCCGCCATGTAAGATTGGTCATCATTGACCGCGTCAATGTGCGCCGCAAGTTCAGTTAAATCGTCAAGTATGGCCGATGCCCATTCAGTTAATGTCAGCTCTGTAACATCTGCTGGTGCTTCATGGCAAAACTGCTGTAATTTAAGATCGGGGTTTCGTCCTTGTAAAATTACTTTATCAAAATTTTGGTCATTAACGAGTTGCTCTTCTTGACTGATAGCCTTGTTTGTTCCTAAGGCGCACCACATCAAAAATAAATCAATAAAGCGAATTTGTTGTTCATTAACCCCCTCAGGCGAAAAGGGATCAACATCGAGAGCTCGAACTTCCATGTATTGAATACCACGGCGTTCAAGTGCATCAGTCGGCGATTCACCGCTATTCGTTACACGTTTTGGTCTAACCGACGAATAAAACTCGTTCTCGATTTGTAATACGTTGGCATTAAGTTGACGATACTCACCGTTTACTTTAACACCTATTTTTTCATACTCAGCAGATGGCAAATTAATCGCTCGGCGCAAACCGTCTATATATTGGTACAAGCAATTATATTCGATATTTAAATCAGCTTGAGCATCGTTAGTATACCCTAAGTCACTTAACCGCAACGACGTGGCATAAGGCAGATATAATGTCCCCTTGCCCACTTTTTCAAAAGGCAAGTTAACTTCTTTACCACTTAGAAATGACGAGCAAAGCGCAGGAGATGCGCCAAACAGATAGGGTAATATCCACATATGGCGTTTTAAATTACGAATAACGCATAAGTACCCCTCTGATATCGGGTCTTTAATTTCACAACCTGGGTTGGCTTCAACGGTTTTAGCCCAATTTTGCCAAAATTGTTCAGGAAAAGAAAAATTGAAATGAACGCCTGAAATCACCTGCATCATTGAGCCATAACGATGGCGTAACCCCTCCCGATACAAGGTTTTCATTTTACCTATGTTAGACGAGCCATACTGCGCAATAACAATATCTTGCTCGCCACCGACAAAACACGGCATGCTCATAGGCCACAGTAATTCGCCATTTATTTTCTGATAAGTAAATTTTTGAATATCGGCTAATTGCTGGAGACTGACGGTCACATTCTGCTCAACAGGGGTAATAAATTCGAGCAATGTTTCTGAGTAATCGGTAGTAATATGGGGGTTAGTTAAAGCAGAACCTAAACATTCCGGATGAGAATCAGGGCTGAGTTTACCTTCAGCATTAATTCTTAAACTTTCGCGTTCAAGACCACGATTAAATTGCGAGAAAAATGACTTTCCTTGTTGCATTAGGAAAGAACTTAAGGCTTGATTTGCAACCGACAAAATGGACAACCTACTTAACAGTTTGCATCCTATATTGGGTAACAAGCATAAAATTCAATGGGTTGACCCAATTCAAAGGATATTTAAGGGATAACTTTACAGGTTATCACGGTAAATTGCAGTAATGACTCTCATAAAACTGATCCAATTCAGTTTTTTGTAGATGCGCATTTATGCTTGTTGAGCCTGCAAACCTTTTACTACTTTAAGTGTAAGACTAAAGTATTTTTCCTGACAAGCTCTAAGCACTTTGATACGTGTAGGCAAAGCCTCACCTTGTCTCAATAAACTAACTTAATAAATATTACTTAACAAATTGAAAAACCAAGCAAAAAATATCAATTAAGCTATAGTTAAGCAAAACAAATAATTTGTCATATTACCCGGTCATTTGCGGTTAACCAGGGAAGCAATTCAAACAATATGAAATTTAAAGCCTCTAGCAGTTTGTTCAGCCATCTTATGGTGAGCTTTCTTATTGTCATATCATTACCTATTGCCCTACTCACTTATCGTGATTTCACTTATACACATTCAGCAATGGTTAATGCCGAATATAGAGTATTACGCACCGCTGCTATTGAAACTGCACTAAGAGTCGATATTTTCCTTGAAAATCAAAAATCGGTTGTTAGTTTAAAAGCGGATGAACCTAATTTAACCCGTACGCTGCAATACAACACGGCAGGTGACTTACAAAGCGCTAAACTATCGCTAGAAAACTTCGTCGCCCAAAACCCTTACTTTATAAAATCGGCTAACTTGTATAATTTAAATGGCCAATTACATGTCAGCAGTGAGCAATACAGTGCCGCAAGCGAAATTCCATCTTCAGAAATAGCCAGTATTCTAGCCGCAGATGGTGCAGTAATGACGCCAATAAATCAGCTCGCGCAAGAGTTTAAATACAGTAGTATTATCCTAGATGAAAAATATTTACCTATCGGGATCCTCGTTGTTGAATATTACCCCACAACACTGACTCGATTATTGCAGGTGAGTGCTGGTTCCGGCGGGAAAAATACCTTTCCTATCATGGTAACCAAAGATAAAAAAATCATTGCCTCGGGTAACAGTGATTTTGATTTTAACTCAATCATCATTAATGAAAGTCTCGAACCAAATGATAAATCAGCACCACTAGACGCACAGTCTGTACTAATAGGCACTATACAAATCACCAACAACGAGCCTGAGTCCAACAAATTTGCAGCTGTGTTAGCATCAATAGACTCACCTGATTGGCGAATTATTTACACCCAACCCTATGCCGATTTTGCCACCCCGATAAAACAGATTACTGATTCAAATTTTTTAATGATTTTAGCCGTATCTATTTTATCGGCCATTATTGCCATTTTACTCAGCAGAGTTATAACCAATTCTATTCGACATTTAACCATTCAAGTGAGTCATCTTGCCGACGGGCAGTTTATCAACAAAGTAGAAGAGTCAGGCGCAAGAGAAATTCGCCAACTAGCTCACGCGTTTAACGAAATGACCTTGAAAATTAAACAGCGTGAAAATGAAATTATCGAGAATCAAAAATTATTAGCTCGAGCACAAGAACTCGCTCATCTAGGTAGCTTTGAATTACAAATCGACAACTTCGCCATGAAATGGTCGGAAGAACTATACAATATACTGGGTTATAGCAAAAATGATACTGTCCCCTGTATGGACATGATTTTTGCGCTTATGCCCGAAAATGACCAAATTAATTTACAACGACACATAGAAAACGTAACGAAAAAACAGTCCAATTATACACCGTCATTTGAGTGCGTTATAACCTCTGTCAACGGTGTCGAGCGTCAGGTTATCGTTTTACTCGAAAAACGTGAAGAAGAAAAACAGCGTACCGTACTGATTGGCACCATTAATGATGTAAGTTCTATTCGTGAAACACAAGATGCATTAAAAGCCAGTGAAGAACGTATATCTCTTATTTTACAGTCTACGACAGATGCGCTTTGGGACTGGGACCTAAGCAATGATGAAGTATTTTTAAGTCCTCGCTGGTTTGACATGTTAGGCTACGATGAACTGGAGTTAGACTCCAGTACTGACACCTTTGCCAAAGTATTACACCGAGACGATTTTAGTTATGTTTTTGGTAAAGTCGCTGAAGTCAGATCGGGAAGTTTAGACGGGATCAGCATCGAATTTAGAATGTTGAAAAAAGATACCTCAATCTTATGGGTTCATTCTCGCGGCTCTGTTGTAGAGCGTGATAAACAAGGTCGTCCAACCCGATTTGTTGGGACTAATACTGACATATCAGAGCGGAAAGAAATTGAAAATAAACTGCGCGAATTAAACGAAGGCCTTGAACAACGCGTTGCAGAGCGAACCGAGCAGTTAGAAGAACTAAACAATAGGCTACAGGCAGCCAAAGACAGCGCCGAGCAGGCCAACAAAGCCAAGAGTTCCTTCTTAGCCAATATGAGTCATGAAATACGTACGCCGATGAATGCAATCATCGGCTTAACCAATTTATGCTTAAAAACCGAGTTGTCTGAGAAACAAGAAAAGTATGTACGTAATGTTAAACAATCTTCAGAAAACCTATTGGTTATCATTAATGACATTCTCGATTTTTCTAAAATTGAAGCGGGTAAACTCACTATAGAAAGTGAAAAATTCTGTTTAGATGACCTATTATCAAACCTATCTGACCTGTATGCCTATAAAGCGCATGAAAAAGGCTTAGAGTTTATTATTCACGCTGACACTAAAGTACCGAAAGATCTAATTGGTGATCCGCTACGCATAACACAGATCCTTACCAACTTATGTGGCAATGCCATTAAGTTTACCCACAAAGGCCAAGTAATGGTGCACATAAGCTTACTTGGCTCGAGTGATGATCGCGCCCTTATTCGTTTTTCGGTTATTGATTCAGGTATAGGTTTATCCGTAGATCAACAACAAAATTTATTTAAAGCCTTTAATCAAGCTGACGTTTCAACAACACGTAAATATGGTGGTACTGGCTTAGGCCTAACTATTTCAAAACAGCTCGTCGACTTAATGAACGGGGCAATCGCCGTTGAAAGTCAAATAGACAGAGGCTCAAATTTCCATTTTGAAATTCCACTATTTATCGACTTAGCACCAGAGCGTAATACCTCAATAATAGACAACTCATTGCAAGGCATGAAGGCGTTAGTCATTGATGATAACTTTTTAACAACTCAAGCGCTAAAAGATAACCTTCTTTCCTTTGGCATGGCTGTTAACGTGTATACGTCTGGACACGATGCTGTTAAAGCACTGAGTAATAACACGGCGCAATTCGATGTAATTTTACTTGATTGGTTTATGCGAGATGGCTGGACAGGAACACAAACATTAGCAAGATTACGGGAAGTAACAGACGTTAATGTCAATAAATTAATGATATTGAGTAACTCAATGTCAGAACAAGAGGAAGTGAATAAAACCCTTCCCAATGGTGCGGTGCATGTCACTAAACCGGTATCAATTACGCAGTTATTTAAACTCATTAGCAAAGTGATCAGTGGCAATCCAATTTCCAGTCAATTTTCCCAAACATCAGAAGCCGACAATATCTATGTTTTTAGCGACTTACATGTTCTGCTAGTTGAAGATAATGAAATCAATCAACAGGTTGCAACAGAAATGTTAGACAATGCGGGGATCCAAGTCACTGTTGCCAACAATGGTAAAGAAGCATTAGCCATTCTACCTGAGCTGAATATTGATTTAATATTAATGGATATTCAAATGCCGGAAATGGACGGATATGAAGCGACAAAACAAATTAGAACATTGGATCGTTATCAAAATTTACCTATTATCGCCATGACGGCAAATGTCATGACAGAAGATAAAGAGCAATGTTTAGCCGCTGGCATGAATGCACACATTGCCAAACCCATAGATGAACTTCATATGCTAGAAACCATCGCAGACTGGAGTGACAAACCCGTCAATAAAGAACTCGCACCTAGCATGACAATCGGTCTTGCATCACCTCAAAGTGATAACTGCACCACATCAATGTCGCCTCAGCTATTGAATATTGCGTTCGCCACCAAACAGTTAGGTCATAATCAAACATTGGTTGAACGTATGCTGACTAAATTTGATAGCGACTATGCTAAAGCTGGCAAGCAAGAAAGTGAACTGCGCCATGCAGAACAATATGTTGAACTGCAACAAATGCTCCATACTTTAAAAGGCGTAGCGGGCAACTTAGGCTTAGAGCAACTACACCTTGTCACTAAAGCTTACGAAGAAGATTTAAAGCATAAACAATACGACAAACTAGTTGAGCATTCTTCCGAATTATCTGATTGTATTCAAAGTACTCGTGCCAGTATCAAAGATGCCTTTAATATAGACAATGAAGAACACAATGAACTTCATGCTGATAGCAATGATGAAAACACAGATGAAACAATTGCGATAGAAGACTTAATTGAGCAAGCTGCTAAATTAAGTGATTTAGTAGCAGCTAATGAATTTGTGCAAGATGACGATGTAGATGCACTTGTTAATCGCTTACCAAATGATTTGAAAAACCTGTATCAAGGTCCGTTACAAGACGCTTTTATGAACTTTGATTTACATGAAGCAGGCAGTCAATTGAATGCATTAATGAAAGATTTAAAAGCGTAACATCTTAAACTCTATAGTTAGCGAATGGCTGAATGTATAACCATTCGCTAACTTGTAGAAGCGATTTGACATAAACATAGATATATAGTCAAAGCGATCTGGTTTTAGGGGCAGCTTCCGCATCCTGCTCACGCTAAGTACTTACATCCATGTAAGCAAAGCTGTCAAGCTTCGAGACCCCATGAGCATATGCTCTACTATGTGATTGGGGCGAGTAAGCGCTGACAATGAACCATAAGACCTGAGCGAGAAGACTATAGGCAAACCTAAACCGAGAGTTAGTACCGTTAAAACGGCTAACAAACTCAGGAACGTTATCCTAAGTCTAACAATACTTTTCCTGCGTATTGACCTTCTTCAAGTGCTATATGCGCCATTGCGACATCATTAAGACCATATGTCTTCGCTACATAAATTTGCAGTAAACCTTCAGCAATCCAGTCAATCATGGTTTGTAATTGTTGGTTATTAACTTCAACCAAAAAATTGAAACACGCAGTATTTTTTAACGAGGCGGCTTGCTTAACCGCATCCGCAGTGAGTGTTGGTAAGGTGACAACGTTCGTCACTTGACCTAATTGATTCAGTAAATTAATAGCTGGTTCACCGCCCACGCAATCAACGACTAGATCAAAATCTTGATTAACTAAACCAGATTCATCTTGCCATTGCCATTGGAAATCAAGAGCGGACAAGGCTTCTCGTTTTGCCTCAGAACCAGTACAAATAACCTTTGCACCTTGGATACTCGCTAATTGTGCCGCAATATGACCAACACCACCGGTTGCACCAAATATCAAAACGCGATCACCCGCCTTTACTTTACCGTACTGTAAGGCTTGAAAAGCTGTAAGCCCAGCCAAAGGTAAAGCGGCTGCTTGGCGTAAATCAACTTTGGGTGGAACAAACAACACTTCGTCTTTTTCAACTGTGCAATACTCGCTGTAGGCGCCACCCTTAAAAGGAATACCTATCATACCAAAGACATATTGTCCCATAAGGTGTTCGTTGTCTTCGTCACCTACCGCGCTGATGATACCCGCCATATCAAATCCAGGAACCCAAGGTAAGTTATCTTTAATTTCTTTAGCTACCCAACCCAAACCGGCTCGAGTTTTAAAGTCGATAGGATTAACGGAAGCCGCAACCACATTTACCAGCAATTGGTTTTTTTTAATCTCAGGTAAAGCACATTCTTGAATACGCAACACATGCGCATCGCCAAAAAACGGGATATGACAGGCATTAAATACAGACATAATAATTACTCCTGAACGTGTTCCTGAATAAAGTTGATAAGACGTTGTGCAATAGCATATGGGTGTTGCATATGAAAATGATGATGCCCAGCTTCGTAAGCCATGGTGATATTTTTAAACACTTTTTTTCGTGACCCCATCAGCTTATATAAACCTGTATAACCGTCATTAGCAAAATAAGCAAGGGTTGGACATTCAATTTTAGACAACAAATCAATAGCTTGCGCTTCTGACATACGAATCGGTGATAAAGCTGTCAGACGGATATCACTTCGACGCCACATTTTATCGTTATTAAACGCGACGTCTCGTTCAATAAGCATTCGAGCATGACTCAAACAAAGACCACCTGCTCTAGCACGTAGTGCTATAAACGCATCTACATCAGCTATAGGCTTAACTGCCGTTTGACCTTTAGCTTGACGACTAACAAAAGCACTTCGAATTTGCTCTTGTGTATCAGCTTGTTCACTTAATGGTCCACTGGCTTCAAGCATAGTTAGGGTTCTAACATTTGACTCTATGGCGGCTACCACGCTAGCGACCATGCCCCCCATAGAATGACCCACTAAATGACAGTCCGTCATACCTAACGCCAGCAATATTTGCTGAATATCATAGACATAGTCAATAAAATGATAGTGCGCATCAGCGCTGCGATGTTCTGAATGACCATGCCCTGCAAATTCAATACAGTAGATATCAACTGAGATAATTGACGTTATCGCCTCAACTAATGGTAAAAAAGACGCAGCGTTATCTTGCCAGCCATGCAATAACACAATAGGCCGCATTGAGATACTTTGCTCAGCGGGGAAGTGCAAAAAACTGTGTTTTTTACCGCCTAATTCAATAAAGCCTTGCTGCTCTATACCCCAATTTAGCATAAGTCGATTAGTTTACTTTTTTACTGTCGGTTGTGTGTATTTCGTATTTAGCGCCTTTATTAGCCTTTTTCTGGCGTTGCTTATTTGAACGCTTCTTTTGATTGGTATCGTTTAGATAATAATAGCGTAAACCAAGTCGCTGATGATAATAGCTAGGGTGATGCCGCCATAGATCGTGCTGCATGCGTATTAACTCATCATCGCTCATTTGCTCTTTCCACAAATGAATAGCCTGGGCATTGACGACCGGAAATAGTAATTCGTGCTCACCAACCTGCCCTAACTCACTCTTGGTTAATGTGCCTAACACAGAAAGAGAGCGGCCTTGCTGATAGATTTCAGGATCAAGAAACCCATTAACATAAATCCGAAAACGCCCATCTGAGTTATCCGACACTTTAGGTCGAGTGCTCGACATTAAGTCAAAATTAACCAGTTCAATACGACTTTTAGTCTGTAAATTATCGACACGGACAATCGTTCCTCCCCAGCGAACTAATGTATCAGCCGGTTGTTTTTTTTCTAAGTTTTGCAAAACACTTTGATAACTGGTTAATTGCGTACCTTCTGGTACAGTTAAGTTATCTGGAATTTGGCTACAACCCGCCACTGACATTAAACATAATAAGGAGAAAAAACGAACTGAAAAAAACCGGGTGGCTCTATTTAAGGTTAATCTGTATTCACTTATTAATTTGATCACGGATTTCACATTTCTATCTAAACAAAAACTAAACATAAGTATCAACACCTAGTAAACCTTGAATTTCTTCTCGTTTGGTTTGATTTTGTACGGCGCTATAAGCTGAAATTGCACTTCTGTTGGTATTTTCTATTTGTGGTGATTGTGGTGATTGAAAATTTTGCTGATTCTGCGTGTTAATCTGAGAATTAGTATTAAGCGCGTCTAGCTGCTGCTTAGCCGCTTGACGACTATCAAGCAGTTCTTGTCCGGTTAACTCAGACTGTTTATTTGCTGGATTTTGTTCAGTTTGAGATCCAAGCTCAGGCTGCGGCTGCCGCTGAGGATCAGGTTCTGGCGGCTTACGCACAACAGAATTCACATCAGCATTAAATACTGACGCCAAACTTTGTGCAGCTAAACCCGTTTGCAAAATATCCATGCCAACAATAACCGTTAAACCTGTCTCTATTTAAGTATATTCATTGATACTTAGCTCAGCAAATCTATTCTCGTCCTGGCATTTTTTTCCACGCTACGTCATTACGTAGGTATGTTGGCACCACATGCTCAGCCGACTGCTGTTGCCCTTTATTGGCTTTTTCTAACGCTAGCAATGCGATATCAATGGCGTTAGGAAATAAAGTTTCATCATCTACTACGACTTTAACTTGGCACGTAAGTTCATCTCGATACGTCTGCCACCCTGTTCCAGTCCCATGCCATTCATCTGATTGATTAAAGTGTGAAAGGCCACCTTCAGGGGGAGTTACCTTTTCATCTTCAATCGGCTCAACTAAACCTAATGATTTAACCCGATACACTCCTAAGTAAATCTCACTCATTCGCGCATCAATAGCTGCAATCACGTTTTTAGCATTATGTAATCGGTACATCTGATGAGCCATAGCCGCTAAACTACTTACACCAATCACCGGCTTTTTGGCACCAAATGCCAAACCTTGGACAATACCCGCAGTAATACGCACACCAGTAAAACTGCCAGGTCCTGCACCATAAGCGATGAAATCAACCGCATCGAGTGACACTTGTGCTTCATCTAGCACTTGCTGAGTCATCACTAGTACTTTTTTATTATGCTCTCTTGGGCAAACTTCATAACGGTTAGCTAGGACATTTTGTCCATCAACTAACGCCACAGAGCAGGCTTCAGTTGAAGTATCTATTGCTAAAATCTTACTCATTAACTCATCTCAGATAAAAAACGAACAACCTTACTCATACTGCGCGTTCGCTGCATATTAGGTAAGCTTTTTATAAAACTTTGACCGTATTGCCGAGTCGCAATACGTGGATCACAAATGACAAGCACACCGGTGTCATTCACGTCTCGAATAAGGCGACCTGCACCTTGTTTTAGTGTGATCACCGCTTGTGGAATTTGAATTTTGCTAAAGGGATCAAGCCCTTGACGCTTACAATTATCAATTCGGGCTTGCGTAACGGGATCATCCGGTGAAGCAAAAGGTAACTTATCAATTAACACACACTTGAGTGCATCCCCTCGCACATCAACGCCTTCCCAAAAAGCACCGGTTGCCAATAATACCGTTTCATCATCAGCAAGAAACTGATTTAATAATTCTCGTTTACCTGTTTGCCCCTGCACTAACAATGGATTTTTGACTATTTTTTCTAAACGATTAGCCACTAAATTCATCATTCTATAACTGGTAAACAACAAAAAGCATCGCCCACCACTGGCTTTGATTAGTTGCTGGCAAACATCCACTAACGCATTTAATACGTCTCTATCGTTAGGCTCAGGAAACATGCGCGGTACACACAGCAAAGCTTGCTTATCGTAGGCGAAAGGACTATCGAGCACCAAAGTTTTATGCGGGTTTAATCCGAGTAATTCTGTGAAATGACTAAAGCCACCATCAACAGATAACGTCGCCGATGTCATCAACCAGCTTTGCTGTTTCTCTTGCATAATAGGCGCAAATTTATCAGCAACAGATAATGGCGTTAAATTAAGCGAGACATGCCGCATGGTAGTTTCATACCACAAACTCACATCGACCTTAGTCATATCCGTCACAGAAGACAATGCTGCTTGTGCGTGACACAAGCGCTCAAAGCAGCTATCTATGCCTTTGGTACGTGAAACACATTGTTTAACCACTTCGTAAGCAAAATCAATAGTTTCGTATATTTTGTTCAATATCTCGTTAATCGATTCGTCTTGGATTTTTTCTCGCCAATTACCTTTAACGGGATCATGAGGAAAAGCCAGTCGAAATTCCCTTGCAACATGTGTCAGCTTTTCACTGACTTTACCTAATTGCTTAACATCCTTTAATTCAGTTCGATACTCTAATTCAATATCTTTGGCTAAATCAGCCATTTGACGCGTTGAAAAGCGCTCGCCAAAGTATTCGCAAGCAATATCGGGGAGCTGATGGGCTTCATCAAATACCACAACGTCAGAATCCGGTACAATCTCGCCAAAACCTGTATCTTTAACTGCAAGATCGGCAAAATATAAATGGTGATTAACCACCACCAAATCAGCCGCTATGGCTTTTTTACGCGCTTTAACTAGATAACAATCTTCAAAATTTGGACATTCTTTACCCAAACAATTGTCAATCGTGCTGGTAATTAGCGGAAAAACACGAGAATCTTCGCCAATGCTGCTTAATTCACCAATATCTCCTGTTTGGGTTTTATTAGCCCAAGTCGACACTTTTTTCATATCGGCGAGAATTTGCTTATCGGTGACATCTGACACTTGTTTGTTAAGCGTGAGGCGATAAGGGCAAAGATAATTGGCCCGCCCTTTTAACAAGGCGACTTTACGATAGGAACCTAAGGCTTTTTTAATTAAAGGTAGATCACGATGGAAAAGCTGTTCTTGTAACGCTTTTGTTCCCGTAGAAACAATGACTTTTTTGTCTGAAAGCAAAGCAGGTACTAAATAAGCGAAGGTTTTTCCGGTGCCGGTTCCCGCTTCTGCCACTAGCAACTGCTTATTATTCATCGCTTGCCAAAAACCACTGGCCAACTCAATTTGCGCTTGTCGAGGTTGATAACCGTCGATAGCTTTTGCAAGCTGCCCCGATTGACTAAATACTTTTTCTACTTTATTCACTGCAGACTGGAAACGATTTGTAAAAGCTAGTTGCTTATTGGGTTAGATTAAGTGGCGCATTATCGCAACGTAAAAAGCAATTTACAAAGAAATCTCAATGGATTTAAGATAAATGTTAAGGTGAATGAATAAGTCAACGAAACTAAATTTTAATTTAGAGCAAAATTAAAAAATGATTGGGTAATAAATCGTTACGCAATCTCTAATATGGGTTAACGAATATAAATTAACTAGACACTCTTGAACAGTATGAGCTATCCAAGCTCGCTTTAACTGTATGAGTTAACTAGGCAAGAATATCAATATGCTTAGTTGTTGATTTTTCACCATCCGTATTTGCCTCATCTAGCGATCCACCTTCATTACTGTTCTGGTCATGATGCGACAATAACCAATTGTTTAAATCAGCCTGTTTTTTATTTTCTTGTA
This sequence comes from Saccharobesus litoralis, assembly GCF_003063625.1. Taxonomy (NCBI): domain Bacteria; kingdom Pseudomonadati; phylum Pseudomonadota; class Gammaproteobacteria; order Alteromonadales; family Alteromonadaceae; genus Saccharobesus; species Saccharobesus litoralis. The sequence continues at coordinate 4,367,111 of NZ_CP026604.1, forward strand.
AATTATTTTGCGACTTTTCGTCCTTTTTGACCTTAGTAATATTCAACTTGGCTGGAGTTTGCCTGACTTGAGCTACTCTAGGCATAAAAGGAATAATGGCGTCGGTATTAATAATGCTCATCTAACACTCCTCATTTACGCTTCACATTTAAATTTTACAATCTAATGCCTTAATTATATATCGGCCAAGTACGCATTGAATTTATGACATTAGTCAAATCTTTATACCCAAAACAAATAAACTCATAACGATAGTGGATATTAAAATCTAATGAACCACGGTCAATATACTAGACTTAAATTCCAATGTTTGTGGTTTGCAGTAAGGTGACATATGAATTCAGTAATCATGGCTCAAGCAGAGAAACTCTCAAGTTTTGATTTAAGTAATGACACGGAAGCACACATGTTTTTAGAACGGATGTTAATCGCAGTTGATATTCAAGATCAGGTGATCCAAGCGGTTTTTGAGCTTAAATCACGCAATCTAGTTCAAGTGGGCGCCTGTATAGAGCAAGCGATGCACTCTTCAATTTCTGACTTTCTGAAACACTAACATAATATAGTGCATTGCTCATTTTGACCGAGTAATGCACGACAATGCAAACTAATTCAAATAATTTGCGCTAACTATTAGCAATTAACTGCTGCTGAAGGTTTTGAATATCGTCACGTAATTTAGCCGCACGTTCAAATTCTAATTGACGGGCAAGCTCAAACATTTGTTGCTCAAGCGCTTTGATTTCTTTGGCAATATCATCAGCTGATTTGACTTTGTAATTCGCTTTACCCTCACCTATTTTACGCAACTTAACCGTGTTACCCGCGTCGGCGTCATTGGACGCATCATCATAACCAACATCCATAACATCAGTGATTTTTTTATTGAGTCCTTTCGGTGTGATGCCATGTTGTAAATTATGCGCAACTTGCTTTTCACGACGACGCTCTGTTTCATCTAACGCTCTTTGCATTGAGCCTGTGATCCTATCTGCGTATAAAATCGCTTTGCCGTTAACGTTACGCGCGGCTCGACCTATAGTTTGAATAAGTGATCTATCTGAACGTAAAAAGCCTTCTTTGTCGGCATCTAAAATAGCCACTAACGACACTTCGGGCATATCTAAACCTTCACGCAGTAAATTGATACCAACCAAAACGTCAAATTTACCTAATCGAAGATCGCGAATAATTTCAACGCGCTCAACCGTATCAATATCTGAATGCAAATATCGAACTTTAACACCGTGATCGTTTAAGTAATCCGATAAATCTTCCGCCATGCGTTTGGTTAGCGTAGTCGCCAACACACGTTCATTTACTTTTACCCGTTCGTGAATTTCCGACAATAAATCATCAACTTGGGTTGCTACGGGGCGAATTTCGACAATAGGATCAAGTAAGCCTGTGGGTCGCACAACTTGTTCTGCGACTTCACCTGCCGAGCGATCTAATTCATAGCTACCGGGTGTCGCCGAAACAAACATAGTTTGCGGAGCAAGCTGTTCAAACTCTTCAAACTTCATCGGTCGGTTATCTAACGCTGAAGGTAATCTAAACCCATATTCAACGAGATTCTCTTTACGCGAGCGATCACCTTTATACATAGCGCCAATTTGCGACACGGTGACATGCGATTCGTCGATGATCAATAATCCATCATCGGGTAAATAGTCAAATAATGTTGGAGGTGGCTCGCCAGGGGCTCGGCCGGACAAATAGCGAGAATAGTTTTCAATACCTGAGCAATAGCCCAATTCTACCATCATCTCAATATCATATTGGGTGCGCTGGGTAACGCGTTGTTCTTCAACTAACTTGTTTAAATCAAGTAATTGTTGCTTGCGTTCTTTTAACTCATCTTTAATGTTATCAACCGCAGCGAGGATCTTTTCTCTTGGTGTGACATAGTGAGTTTTAGGGTAAATAGTGGTACGAGCCATAGTGCGTGTCATTTCTCCCGTCAATGGATCAAACTCACTGATTCGCTCTATTTCATCGTCAAATAATTCAACTCGAACCCCATCGCGCTCAGAATCCGCAGGGAAAATATCAATAACGTCCCCTCTTACGCGATAAGTCCCCCGTGCAAAATCGATATCATTGCGTGTATATTGCAATTCAGCTAAACGCCTTAAAATGGCTCTTTGGTCAATTAAATCACCTTGGCGTAAATGCAATAACATTTTCAGGTAGGAGTCAGGATCACCTAAACCATAAATAGCTGAGACTGAGGCAATAATAACGACATCTCGGCGTTCCATTAATGCTTTGGTAGCGGATAAGCGCATCTGCTCTATATGGTCATTAATTGAAGCGTCCTTTTCAATAAATGTATCTGTCGATGGCACATAGGCCTCGGGCTGATAGTAATCGTAATAGGACACAAAATATTCAACTGCATTATTAGGAAAGAACTCCTTCATTTCCCCATATAACTGCGCTGCGAGGGTTTTATTGTGCGCCATAATCATGGTTGGTCGATTAAGCTGCTTAATGACATTGGCCATTGTAAAGGTTTTACCAGAGCCCGTTACACCAAGTAGAGTTTGATGAGCTAACCCTGATTCAAATCCATCGACTAGTTGTTTTATTGCGCTAGGTTGGTCCCCTGCAGGCTTATAACTAGAAACCAAATCAAACAATTGTTCGCTCATACCTTTAATTACCTTAATGCCTTTAAGCCACTAGTTCTGCTTTGCTAATTCTGCTTTGCTATGTTCTGCACACACTTGGGAAAGCTTTCGATTAAACGTGTAAACAGAAACCCCCATCATAGCCAAATTACCGATTACGCCGCCGACAAATAACCCATAAATCCCGCCTATCAAACCGCCTAAATAAGAAAACGGTACATAAAACAAAAACAAGCGCAACACGCTAAGTAATAATGCGCTCATGGGTAAATGCAGCGCATTTAACGAAGAGTTAGTTAAAATTATAATTCCTTGAGCGCCATAACCTAACGGCATGATCCAAATAAACCAACAAATCAAATTGATTACCGTTTCATCATCAGAAAATGCAACGGCTATTGGCCATGCAAGAAACAGGAGTAAGGAGAAAACACCTAATTGCCATATCAAAACAAATTTAGCGGTTTTACGATAAGCTTGTTTGACACGATCAATATTACCCGCACCTAAATTTTGGCTAATAAAGGGAGGCAAAGACATAGATAATGCCAAAACGACCATACAAGCAATAGACTCAACCCGATTGCCAACACCAAAGGCAGCAACAGCTTCTTGCCCATGCACGGCCACAATAGCGGTTAAAATAGCCATTGCGATTGGTGTTAACATATTTGCTCCAGCAGCAGGAAAACCAATTTTCAATATCACTTTAGCTGAATCGACAAAACAAGAAACCGACGGAATACGACGATAAATCAACCCTCGCGAATAGGCTAGCAAATAAAGAATAACGGCGGTGCCAACAGCCCATGAAATTAAACTAGCGATAGCTGCACCTTGCATTCCTAACGCTGGAATAGGCCCAAAACCAAAAATTAAAATGGGATCCAACACCGCATTAATTAAACCACCCAGTGCCATGATTTGACTGGGGGTTTTAGTGTCGCCTGAAGCGCGCAATACACTATTACCGACCATAGGTAACACTAAGCAGCAGCAACCTATGTACCAAATCTCCATGTACTCTTTAATATACGGCAAGGTTGTTTCATCTGCGCCGAGTAAGCGAAATAACGGTTCAATGGTTAAAAATCCTACTACGCATAAAAACGCGACCATGATTAACGAAATAATCAGAGCATTGGTCGCATGCTGTTTAGCAAGTAAGTTATCACCTTTACCTAACACTTTCGCAACCACTGCCGACGTACCAATACCTAAACCTATGGTTAAACTAATGACGGTGAATGTGATAGGAAACGTAAAGCTGATTGCAGCGAGTTGCTCAGTACCCATAAAGCCAATAAAAAGGGTATCAATTAAGTTAAATGACATGAGTGCAATCATCCCTAGCACCATAGGTATTGTCATTTTTTTTAACGTCGATTCAATTGCGCCATTTAGCATGTCATGGGCAACTGGTTTATCTGCAGACTTCATTAGGTACTAAGAATTCCTGATTAGCTTTTAGACAGAAGGTAACGGTAACTATTTTGCAAATAGGTTTGCGGATGAACAATACTTCCAACCGAGATTAAGTCTATTTTAGCGCATCTAATTGCTTAAAAATACTCAAGCTAAACAGTTAGCTTATTAAAAACGATAGTTTAATTAAAAATTAAGGCTAAACGATCGATTTTCTAACTTTTCTTTATTAGATATACCAAATTCGCAACAGCTATCTCGTTTAGCTAAATAAAGGAAGCTTTAGAGCATAGTGCCTGTTTCTTATATAGGAATAGGCAAAAAATATATAAAAACACTTGAAAGTTGGCATGCCCCAAAGTTCATCAAATTGCACTACAAAAGTGCTAAATTTCAGTTGATTTTTTCTAAAAAATAAAATTAATACACAAGTTTGTTGGTAAATTCAGCGCATAGATTGTTTTTTATCCATATTGCCATTTTTTTATTCACTATTAACTTAAACCATTGTTTTTAAACAATTTTAAATAAAATACAAAAAAAGACAAAAACGGGTATTGACACAGGTGCAATGCGGGATTGCGTGAGATTTCCAACTTTATTAACACAGTTATCCACAGAAGTAGTGGATAACAAGCGTCAGCTCAACAACCGCAAGAGCTAGACGCATTTAAGCGTAACTAAACTGCAACAATTAACAGCCTATATAAAAAAATCTCTATCGAATTTTATAGCATTCGACTTGACAAAAATAACTGATAGTGACAATTGTTCAATATAAAACCAAAACAAGTGCCAAAGCTAAAAAAATAATATTTACTGGGCAAGCAAGTGCAATTTTTATCCAAGAAAATATAAAATTTAATACCGCCGTTAGTGCCAGCATGAATGCAGGTAGTTAGAATTTGTCAGGAACAAAATTCTGTTGTCTTGTTCTTTTAGTAAGAAAGGTTTGCAGGCTCTGCAAGCAAAAATACTCACCCACAAAAGCTTAATACTTTAAAATGGTTATTTTCGACAAAAGTTAATCGAGCAATTACCTAATTAATAGATATAAATCGATCGGCGACTTATTAATTTTATTTCGCTGAAATAGGTAAGCTAAGGACAAATAAAGTTTTCTCTGTATCTATTAATCATTATTTACTGTTCTGTAATAACCTATCATTTACCTAAGTTAAGCTCGAGAAAGACATTTTAAGCGCTAAAACAGGCGAGTTTTGTGCATATTTTGTGCATGTAATATCCAATTGGATTTTTTTTTCAAAAATAACGAAAAACTGTGTTGACAGGTTCAAACGACATCATTAATATCCGCCCCCGTTGAAGCGACACGGTTCCCCCTTAGCTCAGTTGGTTAGAGCGACGGACTGTTAATCCGCAGGTCCCCCGTTCAAGTCGGGGAGGGGGAGCCAACTTCACGCTCAACAATTTTTTTCATAGTTATTCCCCCTTAGCTCAGTTGGTTAGAGCGACGGACTGTTAATCCGCAGGTCCCCCGTTCAAGTCGGGGAGGGGGAGCCACCTTCTCTAAGTGCTCACTTTCCAAATCTTAAAAATCATACTTCACATCATCTAATTTATCCTTAAGTCTTACGAACATTTATCTCGTAATTCAATGATTTCCTGTTAATATTAGGCATGATGTAAGCGATTAGATATTCCAGTTCCAATCGACTAATCAAAAACAATAAATAACAACATAGTCAAAGCGGTCAGATTTTAAACATAGCCGTCAAGTTTTATAGTCCAATGTGCACAAACTCAACTTTGTAATTATTCGGACTAGCTATATGGATTTAGGTTTTAGTGCGACGTTGGAATGACAGTCGAAAAACAATGACAATTACGTTTTAAAATTAGGACGAGAAGACTATAGATACGACTCTACCTAGATCCGGCTATTAATAGGGAGCAAAAAAGGGAATGAGTATTTTTAGACGACTCTTAGTCAGAAATTTAATTACCTTTGCAATTTTAGTCATCTCATTGATGTTCACATACAGTGTTATTCTTTCGCAGTACATGACTGCAAATCAGGAGCAGCACGCAAATACATTACAAAAAGTGGTTGGGGCCTACCCATCGATTGATGTTAAGAACTTGGCTCGTGATATTAAAGCCGCATTCCCCTACTCCAAGTTTTACTTGAGTGAGCTCAATGGTTCATCATTACATAGTTTCGATACACCAATTAACTCGGCAACGCTGGGGGCAACCTTATTAGACTCATTTGGCATGATGCCGCAAAGCAGTAACGTAGTCATAACAAACCACAATATTGCCATTAAATTTAAGTTAAAGTTTGATCAGGAATTAGCCCTATTTGATACCTTTTTCTACAGCTCAATTCTAGTTTGTTTAATCATTCTATTATTATTAAGTATTTCAATTCGCCAACTAATACATAAAGTGGTACGCCGCTCTATTCATAAAATCACCGGCGTAATTAGTGAATTTACCGAAAACGAAGAAGAATTAGCTTGGGATGAAATGCCAGAAGAGTTCCTACCTCTAGCGGAATCACTGGAATCATTACACCACAACTATGAAAATAAAATTCAAGAATGGAAGCACTCAGCAGAGAATTACCGTGTTGAAGCAACGCGTGACGAATTAACCGGTTTAAAAAATCGCATTTCATTTGTTGAATACTTTGAAGAAAAACTGTCTAACATGCAAAAACAAGAGTTTGGCGTGTTAGCCGTTGTTCGGGCATCGGAACTGAATAACATCAATCAAAATCGTGGTTATCAAGCGGGTGATCAATATGTATCAGAGCTTTCTCAAGTTATTACACGAGTGGCGAATACTTACGAAGGCTCTCAAGTTTACCGCTTAAACGGTGCTGACTTTGCAGTAATACTACCGAATATCACGCCAAAAGAATCAGAAAATTTTGCGCTTAATTTGCAAGGACGATTGGGTGAATTCCAAAAATCCTTAGATTTAGAGGCGGTAGGTTATACAGGTATTGTCAGCTATGAAACGGGCCGCCCTATTGGTGAATTATTAGCATTAGCTGATACCGGTATCAGTATTGCCCAAACTAAATACCCCAATGCTTGGCACATGCAGACTGACACCTCTATTTTAGAGAATGTTAGCGCTAAGTATGGCAATCAAAATTGGCGTGAAGTTATTGAAGATGTTATCGATAATAATCGAGCCATTCTATTCTATCAGCCCATTCAACCAACAAACAAAAACTCTAAAGTCTACTCTGAAGTATTAGCCCGATTTGCTAACCCGGATGGACAAGTATTGCCTACCGCATCGTTTATCGCCATGGCTGAAAAAATGGATAAGATCATTTTTGTCGACAAGATGATTATCGAACAAACAATGCGCAACATATTAGAAAAAGGCTTTCACAACCAATATTTTGGTTTGAACGTGACGGCTAAATCAGCGCACGATGAGCAGTTTGCAATATGGCTAGAACGACGTTTATTACGTGACCCTGCTGTTGCGTCTAAATTAGTGTTTGAAGTCACTGAGTTTGGTATGCAACAAAACATGAGCGCCTCCAAACGATTTTTGGATATGGTTCATCGTACCGGCGCCCGCGTGACAGTTGAGCGATTTGGTATGGGCATGACATCGTTTAAATTCTTCAGAGATTTAAAACCAGACTTTGTCAAAATGGATGGTAGTTACAGCCGTGGCATTGACGACGATAAAAACAACCAATACTTCTTACGCGTTATCGTGGATTTAGCGCATCGCCTTGGCGTTAATGTTTTATGTGAAAGCGTTGAAACCCAAGAAGAAAAACACGCGCTTGAACAAGTCTTTGTTGATGGCACACAAGGTTACTTTATCGGTAAACCGGTTGAGTTTTAACCTTGTCGCTTTGATCAGATAAATTGTATTTAACCGCCGATGCGGATAATTCTCACCTAGTAACACAATTAAAAAGGCCTGTTTATAGGCCTTTTTAAATTTATCCGCTAAAAACCTTAATTCCTTAGAAAGGATAAGTTGTTAAACGGCTTATATTTCCGGATAATACGCGTTTTTCAACCAAGAGCTAATTTTCTTTATGACTGACTATATAATGTTATTAATCGCGACCGTACTGGTTAATAACTTTGTATTGGTTAAGTTCTTGGGATTATGCCCTTTTATGGGGGTTTCAAGCCGTGTTGAAACAGCCATTGGCATGTCCTTAGCGACAACCTTTGTGTTAACACTGGCTTCATTTACCAGCTATTTAGTCAATACCTACCTCTTACAACCATTGGATATCGAGTTTTTACGCACCTTAGCCTTTATTCTCATTATTGCAGTTGTTGTCCAGTTCACCGAAATGGTATTGCACAAAACAAATCCAACCTTATATAGGCTGCTAGGTATTTTCTTACCTTTAATTACCACAAACTGTGCAGTTTTAGGAGTGGCATTACTCAATGTTAATGAGCAACACAATGCCATCGAATCCTTAATATATGGTTTTGGCGCTGCTGTTGGGTTTTCCTTAGTTTTAGTTTTATTTGCCGCTATGCGTGAACGACTTGCTGCGGCTGATACGCCACAGGTCTTCAAAGGTACTGCTATAGCTATGATAACCGCAGGTTTAATGTCTTTAGCCTTTATGGGCTTTACAGGATTGGTGAAAGTAGCATGACATTAGTTAGCGCGTTAATAGTACTGGGAATATTAGCTTTAATATTTGGCGGTATTTTAGGTTATGCCGCAATTCGCTTTAAAGTAGACGCCGATCCGCTAGTAGAACAAATCGATGAAGTATTACCACAAACCCAATGCGGACAGTGCGGCTACCCAGGATGTAAACCTTATGCGCAAGCTATTGCCGACGGCGACGAAATAAACAAATGTCCTCCCGGTGGCGACGCTACCATTCAAAAAATAGCCGATTTGACTGGCCGCGAAGTGAAACCACTTGAAGGAGGCGACGACGTAAAAAAAGTCGCTTACATTCGAGAAGATGAATGTATCGGTTGTACTAAATGCATTCAGGCCTGTCCGGTTGATGCCATTGTTGGGGCATCTAAAGCTATGCACACCGTATTAATTGATGAATGTACTGGCTGTGACCTATGTGTAGAACCCTGCCCTGTTGACTGCATCGACATGGTGCCTGTAGCGGGAAAACCTGAAACATGGCGTTGGCAACTCAACAAAATTGAAATTACTCAAGTATCATAAATAAGAGCGATCTGTGAATTCTTTACTCGACAAAATCAGAGCCGGTGTTTTATGGGATTTCCCCGGTGGTGTATTCCCTCCTGAACGTAAAGAACGCTCAATTCAAACACCTATTAGTCAAATAGCATTGGCACCGACTTATTGGGTTCCAGTTAAGCAACATATTGGCAAACACAACGCGGTTTTAGTGAACACTGGCGATAAAGTTAAAAAAGGCCAAGTTTTAACTTCATGTGAAGATACCATGGCGGTACCTGTGCATGCCCCTACTTCTGGCACCGTAGGAGAAATAGAGCCTCATGTATCGGCTCACCCTTCTGGTCTACCAACGCTGGCAATTGAAATTATTGCTGACGGTCAAGACGAATGGTGCGACCGACAACCCTTTGCTAATTTTCACTCTTTCGACAAAATAGAGTTAATCCATAAAATAAAACAAGCTGGTATTGCTGGATTAGGCGGGGCGGCGTTTCCGACCCATATAAAACAATCACCAAACCACCCGTGCGAAATTTTAATTATCAATGGCATTGAATGTGAACCCTACATCACTGCCGACGATATGTTAATGCGTGAAAAAGCCAACGAAATAATCAATGGCATTGAAGTACTCAATTACCTTTTAGAGCCACAATTAGTCGTCATTGCCATAGAAGACAATAAGCGAGAAGCGCTAAATGCAATGGATAACGCCTGTCAGGGTAAAACGAACTTTGTCGTTCGCTCCATTCCTACTAAATATCCAGCTGGCGGCGAAAAGCAACTCATTCAAGTTATTACTAATCAAGAGATCCCAAGCGGTAAAGTGGCCGCAGACATCGGCATTGTGACGCAAAATATCGGCACCACTTACGCTATATACAATGCCATTTACAAAGGTGAACCGCTTATTGAGCGCGTTGTCACATTAACTGGTGAGCAAGTGACTAAACCTGGTAATTATTGGTTACCCATAGGCACACCTATTCACCACGTATTGTCACAAGTGGGCCACATGAAAATAGGTGGTGAAAGAGTGATTATGGGTGGCCCTATGATGGGGTTTGCCGTGCAAAGTCATCAAGTCCCGGTTACTAAAATTACCAATTGTTTACTCGTGCCGAGCGAACAAGAATTACCCGCTCCACCGCCAGAGCAACCTTGTATTCGCTGTAGTGCTTGTGCAGATGTTTGCCCTGCAAGTTTGTTACCGCAGCAACTGTTTTGGCACAGTAAAGCAAAAGAATACGACAAAGCCCAAGATTACAAACTATTTGATTGTATAGAGTGTGGCGCCTGCGCATACGAATGCCCAAGTGATATTCCACTTGTGCAATATTATCGCCAAGCAAAAGCCGATATAAGAATTGAACAAGAAGAAAAACGCAAAGCCGACATTGCTAAGCAACGTTTTGAAGCCCGTAACGAGCGTTTAGAACGCGACAAACAAGAACGCATGGCAAAACACAAACAGGCGGCTGATGCAAGAAAGCAAAGCTTAAATAGTGATCAATCAGCCAAAGACAAGATTGCCGCGGCACTAGCACGAGCGCAAGCCAAAAAAGCGCAACAAACTAATCAAACCAACGACACTACTGAACAGATTTCTTCTGAGAACGCGTCTACTGAAAAAGCGTCAACTCAACAAGCGCCGTCAACCATTGGCAAACAGGCAGATAGCAACTCAGTCAATACGGCAACTGCAGATACAAACAAAAATGACAATCAACCGCCTCAAGACGCGAAATCAAAAGCGCAAGCCGCGATTGAAAGAGCTAAAGCAAAACGATTGCAGAAAAATAACGGCCAAGAACCAACGAGTTCGCCAGATACATCTGAGTTAACGGCAAAAGACAAAGCCAAAGCGGCCATTGAAAGAGCGAAATTAAAACGCTTGCAGGAGCAACAAGCAAGCGAAAACCCTGTAACAAGCAGCACGTCAACTAAAACGTCAAAACATGATGAACTGCCTGAGTCTCAACCACAAGCTGAACAATCTGATGTTAAGTCACGAGCGCAAGCCGCTATTGCTAGAGCAAAAGCCAAAAAAGCAGCACAGCAAACCAACAGCGCCCCGACATCAGAGCAAGATGCAGAAGTAGAAGAGCAAACGGCCATCAAACAAAAAGCACAACAAGCCATCGCTCGTGCTAAAGCCAAAAGACAAAACGCAGATAACGCAACTCAGTCAGCCTCCTCTCACGTTGAACAATCTCAAGTTGGACAAACCGAGGCGCTAAGCAAAGACGAAAATCAATCAGTTACATCAGCTCAAGCGAGAGCCAAGGCCGCGATAGCAAAAGCCAAGGCAAAGCGTTTAGCTGAACAAAGCTCAACTGATTTTGCAAAGCCTGTAACATCCCAAGCTGAAAATACTTCATCTAGCAACAACACTGACTTATCTGAAGACGATAAAAAAGCCCGTGTTCAAGCTGCAATAGCTAAGGCAAAGGCCAAAAAACAAGCTGAGACAAGCCAACTAACACCTGCATCAAACAGCCCTGAGCCGAATGTGTCATCTGAGCCTAATGTGCCAAATGGGACCGCTGAAGTAAATGAGCCGACTGAGCAACAAAGACGTATAAAAGCAGCCATTGAAAAAGCTAAAGCGAAGCGAATTCAGGAGCAGAGCAAGAATTAACTATGAGTTTTAAATTAGCCAGTTCACCTCACACACGCCGCGCAAATAAAACGGCCAATATCATGCGTTGGGTAGCCCTTGCCTGTATTCCAGGTGTTATTACCCAATGGTACTGCTTTGGGATCGGTGTATTAATTCAAATTTTCATTTGTATCATCAGTGCCATAGTTGCGGAAGCGATATGTTGTCAATTACGTGGGCGCCCAGTTAAACAGGTTATTAACGACCACTCTGCCCTGCTCACTGGATTATTACTGGGTATTTGTTTACCGCCATTAGCCCCTTGGTGGATAGGTGTGATAGGGAGTGTTTTTGCTATTACTCTAGTCAAACAAGCCTATGGCGGGCTCGGTCAAAACTTGTTTAACCCAGCTATGGCCGGTTATGTCATATTACTGATTTCCTTTCCTGTCTCCATGACAGGTTGGATCCCCCCTACCGATCTCATCACCATCCCGTTAAGCTTTTCAGATTATGTGTCAGTGGTATTTAGCGGTTATACCGCTCAAGGCTATTCATTAGAACAAATTCGCTCAGGCATTGATGGCGTGACAATGGCAACGCCGTTAGAATCTGTGCGCAATGGCTTAAACCAAGGCTTAACCTACCAAGAAATCATAAAGCAAGATGTATTTAGCAACGGCTTAGGGCAAGGTTGGTTTGCGGTCAACATAGCTTTTTTATTAGGTGGTGTGGTCTTACTTAAACAAAAAATAATAAAATGGCAAATACCGCTATCCTTTTTAATATCATTAGCTATTTTTAGTTTAATTTCGCAAGCGATTAGTCCTGACGGCACAGGTTCAATGTTGTTACACATGACCTCGGGTGCGACTTGTTTTGCCGCATTTTTTATATTAACCGATCCGGTTTCAGCATCTACCACCGATAAAGGTCGCCTAATATTTGGTGCGCTATGTGGCTTTTTAGTCTTTGTTATTCGTCAATTTGGCGGTTATCCAGACGCTGTAGCTTTTGCCGTATTATTAGCCAATATGGCAGTCCCCTTGATTGATTACTACACCCAGCCACGTACTTTTGGCCACGGGAGTCGCTCATGAAAATCAGTCATTCAATGCAAAAATCAAGTTTCATTCTCGCAGGGTTTGCTATTGCAACTACAGGCTTGGTCACATTAACTCATTTGTTAACGGCTCCTGAAATTGCTAAACAACAAAAACTCGCGACACAAAAAAACTTAGACGAAATAGTCTCTCCTGACACATACAACAATCAGCCCAGTACAGACTGTGTTATTGACATAGATAGCAATGGCAATACGATAAAAATATTTCGCGCCCGTTATAAAGAAAGCGAATCAGACAAAGGTAAAGCCGTTGCTGCCGCGATTGAAAGCATAGCCCCAGATGGTTACTCAGGCCGTATTGATTTACTAGTCGCCTTAGATATGGACAACACCATTTTAGGGGTGCGAACCATTAAACACAAAGAGACACCCGGTCTCGGCGACAAGATTGAGTTAGCCAAATCGCCTTGGATCACTCATTTTCGTAGTAAAACCATTGAGCAAAATAACCTACAAGCTTGGGCCGTTAAAAAAGATGGCGGCGCATTTGATCAATTTACCGGCGCAACGATCACACCAAGAGCCGTGGTAAACAGTGTAAAACGCACTAGCCTTTGGTTTGCCAATAACAAGCAAAGAATATTTAATTTGCCGAGTAACTGTGAGCATACAAAATGAATCAACTCAGTGAAATTAGCTGGCAAGGATTATGGAAAAACAACCCAGCCTTAGTACAAATGTTAGGGCTTTGTCCGTTACTGGCGGTTACCAATACAGTTGTTAATGGTTTAGGTTTAGGGCTTGCCACCCTATTTGTACTTATCGGCTCTAACATAACCGTATCTATCGTCAGAAACTGGGTACCGAATGAAATCCGCATACCCGTGTTTGTTATGATTATTGCCGGATTAGTGACAGTTGTTCAGCTGTTAATGAATGCCTATACCTATGAGTTGTACCAAACATTGGGCATTTTTATCCCGCTTATTGTCACCAACTGCGCCATTATCGGCCGCGCAGAAGCGTTCGCCTCTAAAAATAACGTAAAACTCGCTGCTTGGGATGGCTTAATGATGGGACTCGGATTTCTTGCGATTCTAGTTATTTTAGGCGCCATTCGCGAAGTGTTAGGTAACGGCACTTTATTAGCTGGCAGCCATTTGTTATTTGGTCAAATTGCGACTAATTGGCAAATCACCCTATTTCAAGCCGAAGAAGCTTTCTTAGCAGCGATATTACCACCAGGCGCATTTATTGCGTTAGGATTATTAATCGCCATTAAAAATCGCTTAGAAACCCGTATAGAGTCTTTATTTGCGCCGCAAAAAGAACAAAAAGTCAAAACTGAACGCGCTCGCGTCACAACTGAAACTTAAGCAAAAATTCGAGCCATGAATAATACAAAACGTCGAGAAATTTTAACCCGTTTACGCGACGCAAACCCTAACCCTACGACCGAGCTCGAATTTAACAGTCCATTCGAGTTACTCATCGCGGTATTGTTATCAGCACAAGCAACCGATGTCAGCGTAAACAAAGCCACCCGCAAACTTTACCCTATAGCGAATACTCCACAAGCAATGCTTGATTTAGGTGTTGAAGGGATCAAAGAATATATCAAAACCATTGGCCTGTTTAATTCAAAAGCCGAGAACACCTACAAAACCTGTAAAATCTTAGTCGAAAAACACGGTGGCGAAGTACCTGAAGATCGCGCTGCTTTAGAGGCCTTACCTGGTGTGGGACGTAAAACCGCTAATGTTGTATTAAATACAGCTTTTGGCTGGCCTAAAAATAATAAAAGTAGATGGGATTTAAGGTTAATAGCATGAGTACATCTATCAGTAAAAAAGAAAAAGTTCAGGCAATCATCGAGATCCTTGACGAGCTGTATCCTGAGGTCCCTATTCCACTTGATCACAAAGATCCATACACCTTATTAGTTGCTGTATTACTATCTGCTCAATGCACCGATGAACGTGTAAACCAAATCACGCCTAAGCTATTTGCAAAAGCCGATAATCCTTATGACATGGTCAAAATGACCATTGATGAAATAAAAGAAATAATCAAACCATGTGGTTTATCACCAATGAAGTCAAAAGGTATCTGGCACCTTTCTGAGATGATCATTAATCAGCATAATGGTGAAGTGCCACAGAATTTTAAAGATCTTGAAGCAATGCCTGGAGTTGGTCACAAAACCGCATCAGTAGTAATGGCTCAAGCTTTCAACGTTCCTGCTTTCCCTGTAGATACTCATATTCATCGCTTGATGTATCGTTGGGGCTTGTCAAATGGCAAGAGCGTCGAGCAAACAGAGCGTGATGGTAAACGCCTTTTCCCTAAGGAGCGCTGGAATGATCTGCACTTACAAATTATTTACTATGGTCGTGAATATTGCCCAGCGAGGGGCTTTGACTTAGATAAGTGTGTTATTACCAGAAAATATGGTCGCCGAAGCTATATTAACGAAGTTTTAAAAGAGCAAGCCCAAAAGAATAAATAGCCATTCCAAGTTAAAGCGTAAGGAAATATTCACTATATAAACACAAGGCACTAGAGCGAACCACTACCCCGCAAAGGAAATGGATTTTGATTTTAAACCAGGAAGCCTGCAATAATTTAAGTTATTGATTTTATTGAAATATAATAATTATAAAGTGTGACAATATTTTGTCACACTACAAAAAATGGTTACATCACTAGGAAGCTCATGTATCGAAATTGGCCTATCGTTTAAAGAAGCTCTGTACTTTTCACTAACACCATGCAAATATTTTAATAGCAGCTATTGTCGCTCTGTTGCAGAGCTAAAAGGCAACCCTAGCAGTAACTGAATGATGGCCTTGCTCTTTAATCTTAACCAGCACTTTTGCACCATCCACTGCCACTACATCAGCAGTCATCTTGTTACCATCAGCAGGAGAAAGAACCGCAACTGATTTTTTGCCTGATCCTAGTACGATAACCTTTCCTGTGGCTTTGTCTGGTAACCCTTTACTTTTTTTAAGCTTTGTCAGAGTTCCTATACTAATTTACGTGTTTCAAATTAAGTAACCTAAAATATATAAATAACCCCAATACCTACCTCAGTTTCATAATTACTGCGAGCAATAGGGCTGTTTCTGACTTCACTACTGAAGTATTCAAAAAGGGCTTCGCCGAAGATTTGCCAATTATCATTGATATTGTGCCGATAATTATAATCTATGCCAATTGAGCGTAGTCCACCACTGAGATTAGTTTCTTTCAAGCCAGAATTAGCTGATTGAGACTTATTGATGCCAAAACCTTTGTTGGCATATTCGCTGTCATGAACAACAACAACCACGTTGATTTCAGACCCAGTACCGTCGGTTTGATGACCAAAACGACGACCAGCGCCAAATAAACCTAAATTGCCTTCATCACCTGTCACTAAACGACCAACTAACCAATAGCGCCAATCAGAAGTAAAAGAACGACGAGCTTGAAGCACAAGTTCAAAAGCTTCTTCTTGTTCGCCTAGGCCATTAAGCCGTCCTTCATCTGAGTCACTTTCAGCTCGGCCTTCTTCAAACCCAACTAAGGCATCTAATAACCAATTATCTGACAGAAGCCCCCTCCAGCCAAATGCTTCCCCTGCAAAGTAGTATATATGGTCACCATTTCGCCACTGCACTGCACCAGCGGGCTGGACTTCTAATCCAAATTCATCTGAACCTTCATAAGCAGTTTCATATTCAATACCAACTCCTAACCCAAACGCCCATCCATTTTCCCCTTTTGTAAAGTCATCAACAGAGGGTAAGGGAACCAAAACTGAATTCTTGTCTTGTGCTATCGCCGTATAAATGGAAAAACAGTTAACAATTATGGCTATGAAAACGGCTGTTATATTCTTCATTTTTCTAACCTTCTCTTAAACGCTGTATAAATCTTAGTCTAATTGCAGAATTTTGTTCGTCTGATACGATGAATCTCAGTTGAGGGATCATATATTGGTGCAGTGCTTTTAATCATTAGTAGGAAAAATATCGGGAAGCACTTACTAGAAATCAAATACTTATGCTTTACCTAACTATGATTGCACTCCATTATCCTTCGATAGTTGACTTGAATCATATTTACAACCATAGAACATATGTAATATATTAAGAGTGACCTTGTAACGTATGGATTTAATATTTTGTACCGATTGATTATTACATTTGTGATATCACTTGCTCTTATTGGGCAAGCGTACGCATATGGAACAATGGTATGTAATATGACCAATACGGCCTCCGCTGAACATCAGCAAATGCAAGACCACACTATGCATCATGGTCACCATATGGCCGACATGGTTGATATGTCGTCAATGGATAACTCCTCCGCCTGTCTTCATACTGATTGCAAATGCCCTGCAAACCTCTGCCAATCCAATTCGTTTGTAATGGATGCTAACTTTGGCTTTGAATCACTCCCTATTTCTAGTGAAAAAATCAGTTTTAACACGCCTTTATTGCTAGAAAATACAGCTAAATCACTATATCGCCCACCCATTTTTGCCTAACACAGGATCAGTGCGCCTAAAATTTATGGCCACACATTAAATTAATTTCCCTGTTATCACCTTAATGTCGATTGACGTATAAGGATCCAGTTGCTCTGGAGGCAAAATATGGTTTCTAACTATTTTAAAATCATGATCACGCTGATTATGTTATCAGCAGGCGCAAATGCAAAAGAAAACAATGTGCCTACTAACGAACTACTTGTATACAAAACCCCAACCTGTGGTTGTTGTAAAAAATGGATCTCTCACCTTGAAGATGAAGGCTTTATTGCTCATAGCAAAGACTATAGTGATATTAGTCCTGTCAAAAACCGATATGGTATTACCTCAAAATACCGCTCGTGTCATACGGCAATATCACGTAATGGCTACGCTTTTGAAGGTCATATCCCTGCTAAATTTATTAAACGTTTCTTGGCAGAAAAACATGAAAATGCCATTGGACTAGCGGTGCCTGCTATGCCATTAGGCTCACCAGGAATGGAAGTTGGAAATAAATTTACCCCCTATAACGTACTGATTTTATTTAAGGATGGCAGCAGTCAAGTGTATGCCAAGGTAAATCAGTATAAGGATCAATTTTAATGAAAATAACGAAGCCGCTACGATTGATTTACGCGCTAGCCATTGGCGTTAGTTTGTCTATTACTCATGTAAAAGCGGAAACCAAACTCGCTCTGCGTGATGCGATATCGCAAGCTATTGCAAACGATCCTTGGCTATATGGTAGTAAGTTAAAACAATCAGCCTTAGAAAATACCAGTGTCGCAGCTGGCACCTTGCCTGACCCTAAAGTATCCATTGGTTTGCTAAATATGCCGGTTGATAGCTGGGACATAGGCCAAGAAGGCATGACCCAATTCAAACTTGGTGTGTCTCAAATGTTTCCTAGAGGAGACAGTCTCGCCATCAAAAGCGCGCAACTGAAAACAGAATCAACTCAGTTTCCATTATTGCGTGAAGATCGAAAAGCGAAGCTAACGAGCATAGTGTCTGGGCTATGGTTAGATGTTTACCTCGCTCAAAGTACACTTGAGTTGATAAAAAAAGATTGGACATTGTTTGAACAAATGGCGGATGTTGCCAAGGTGAGCTATGCCAACGCAGTAGGTAAAACAAAGCAGCAAGACGTTATTCGTGCTCAACTTGAAATTACCCAACTAGAAGATAGATATAGTGTTGAACAACAAAAGCTGGAGTCAGCGCGCGCAAGACTAAGTCAATGGTTACATCGATTTGATGCGGACAATTTAGCGTCAGCGTTTGATTATGATATGCAACCAAGTCAATTGCTTGTTGAAAATCACTTACCTGAAATTCAATTATTCAATCCGCAATTGTTACAAGACTCTCCACTGTCACGCAATAAATTGGCTCGAATACTAGCTAAGCACCCAGCTATTTTAGCAATCGGTGTTAAACAAAAAGCAGCAGAGCAAGGAGAGGCTTTAGCCAAACAGCAATATAAACCTCAGTGGGGCGTCAATGCCAGTTATGGCCTCAGAGATAGTGCACCAAACGGGTCGAGTAGAGCTGATTTATTTTCGGTTGGTATCACTTTCGATGTCCCCTTGTTTACTGACAATAGACAAGATAAACAAGTTGCAGCTTCAGTTGCACAGACTGAGTCAATTAAAACAGACAAGCTTCTGTTGACCAAAACGATGTTGAGTTCGCTCGAAAAAGAGTTATTGCATGTCAAACGCCTTTCTGAGCGCCAGGCTCGTTATCAACAACAAATCTTAACACAAACGCAAGATCAAGCAGAGGCAGCATTGATTGCTTATACCAATGATGACGGAGATTTTGCCGAAGTCGTTCGTGCCCGAGTTGCCCAGCTCAACGCCAATATTGCAGCCTTAAAAATTGATGTGGATGTGCAAAAAGCTTTAGCTCGCATCAATTATTTTTTCGCTAAGAGCGATGCGAGTTATCACATTGCCCATACAGCTAAACAGAGAACAGAATAATGTCAGCTAATTTAAAATTAACCGTAATCGCTTCATTGGTAGGGGCTGTGGTGGGTGCAGGTATATTATCTGCTTTGCAGCCAGCTTCTACATCAAAGACACAAACAGAATCGACAGAGAAAAAGCCACTGTATTGGGTTGCACCAATGGACAGTAACTACCGGCGCGACAAGCCAGGTAAATCGCCAATGGGCATGGATTTAATACCGGTATATGAAGAAGCATCAGGAGATGAATTTGGGCCTGGTGCGGTTAAAATTTCCCCTCATGTTGTAAATAACTTGGGGGTTCGTACTTCACAGGTTGAGTTGAAAAGCATGCATGCTGAAATTTCAACTGTGGGTTATGTCCAATACGACGAAGAGCAGCTTATTCATATTCACCCCCGCGTAGATGGCTGGGTTGAGAAACTATACGTAAAAGCCGCAGGGAACCCTGTAGAGAAAGGCCAACCGCTTTATACACTGTACTCACCGCAATTAGTTAATGCCCAAGAAGAGTTACTTATTGCGCTAAGTCGAAACAATAAATCATTGATCAGTGCCGCAAAAGCTCGCCTTAAAGCCTTACATTTATCAGGAAAATTTATTGAGCAGTTGGAAACAAGCCGCAAAGTTCAGCAGAGCATTACATTTTATTCACCCCAATCTGGTGTCGTCGACGGGCTAAAAATCCGAGAAGGTTTTTTTGTTAAGCCAGGAAACACATTGCTCAGTATTGCTAAGCTTGATCAAGTTTGGGTGGAAGCTGAAATATTTGAACGAGATGCAGCCCTAATCAAAGAAGAACAGCCTGTTTCAATGACACTTGATTACTTGCCTCGTCGAGAGTGGGATGGAGTTGTTGATTATGTATACCCAACACTAAATAACAAAACCAGAACGCTGCGTGTCAGGTTGAAGTTTGATAATCCTGACTATCAATTAAAACCCAATATGTTTGCCCAAGTCACCATTCATGCTAATCGAGCTGACAGCGCCATTTTAGTCCCTAAAGAAGCGGTGATCAGAACGGGTAAACAAGACCGTGTCGTGCTGGCTTTAGGTGATGGGCAGTTTAAGTCTATCGAAGTCGATATTGGTCGGGTCGATCACGACAATATTGAGATTTTACAAGGATTAAACGAAGACGATGTTGTAGTTACCTCCGCGCAATTTCTGATTGATTCTGAGTCAAGCAAAACCTCAGACTTTAAGCGTATGACACACGATGGAGTACCAAATTCGGTATGGATGGAAGGTGAAGTCAATAGTGTTATGGCAGATCACGGAATGGTCAATATTACTCATGGCCCAGTGCAGGCGTGGGACTGGCCACAAATGACCATGGATTTCAATTTAAGTAGCGGCGTCGATGCCAATGCTTTACAAGCAGGACAAACTCTACATTTTGAAGTGAGTAAGACCGAAGACGATGGCTACGAAATTACCGGCATTCATATTATGTCTGAACCTGACGCTGGCAATGACGAGGCTCCGACAGCAACAGTCAACGGCACAATCAACTCCATTGATGGATCCACTCGCACCTTAAATATTAGCCGAGAAGCAATAGAGAAATGGGACAGACCAGCAGCAACCTTGGACTATGTATTGGCTGACAATATAGATATTTCTGGCTTCAAAGCTGGGCACGAGATCAGGTTTACGTTTGAAGTTCGAGATGACCTAATTATCACAGAAATTGCGTTACCGGCACCTGACACTCGTTCAAGTGAACAAAGCAATATTAACAGCGACCATTCGCATCACTAATAGGACATTTGATTATGATTGAATCAATTATTAGATGGTCGGTAGGCAATCGTTTCTTTGTGGTGTTAATTACCCTGATTGTTGCATTTGGTGGACTGTACTCATTAAAAAATACGCCGGTTGACGCCATCCCTGATCTGTCGGATGTACAAGTCATTATAAAAACCAGTTACCCAGGTCAAGCGCCACAAGTGGTACAAGACCAAGTGACCTTTCCGCTAACAACTGCCATGTTATCGGTTCCAGGGGCGCAAACAGTGCGCGGCTATTCGTTTTTTGGTGACTCTTACGTGTACATCATTTTTGATGATGACACCGATTTATATTGGGCACGCAGCAGAGTGCTGGAATACTTAAGCCAAGTAGCGTCTAGTTTACCCGATAGTGCCAAGCCACAGTTAGGGCCAGACGCCACGGGTGTCGGCTGGGTTTATATTTACGCCTTAACAGATAAATCCGGCAATCATGATATTAGTCAATTACGCAGTATTCAGGATTGGTTCTTAAAGTACGAATTGCAAACGGTTGATGGGGTATCAGAAGTTGCCGCTGTTGGGGGCATGGTTAAGCAGTATCAGGTACAGGTCGACCCTGATAAGTTACGCGCTTATGGTGTACCCCTTAGTCATATTCAAATGGCGCTAAAACGTGGTAACCAAGAAACAGGCGCTTCTGTTGTCGAGATGGCTGAAGCTGAATATATGGTAACTGCTACCGGTTATATCCAATCAGTAAGTGATATTGAGAAGATCCCACTGGGGATCAATCAACAAGGTACACCTCTGACTATCGGTGATATCGCCGACGTTAATTTAGGTCCGCAGATGCGTCGTGGCGTTGCCGAACTCAATGGTGAAGGTGAAGTCGTTGGTGGTGTGGTTGTTATGCGTTTTGGCGAAAATGCGCAAAAAACCATTGAGGGCGTAAAAGCCAAACTTGAGTCGTTGAAAGCGTCTTTACCCGCTGGTGTAGAAGTTGTTCCTGTTTATGACCGTTCTACATTAATAGAGCGAGCTGTTGATAACTTATGGAGCAAATTATTAGAAGAACTAGCGGTTGTTGCTTTGGTTTGTGTCGCGTTTTTGTTTCACTTGCGCTCATCTATCGTTGCGGTGATCACACTGCCATTAGGTATTCTAGTGTCTTTCATCATCATGCACCTGCAAGGGATTAATGCCAATATCATGTCATTAGGCGGTATCGCTATTGCGATAGGAGCCATGACAGATGGTGCAATAGTTATGATTGAAAACATGCACAAGCATATGGAAGCACTGAGTAAAAAGGGCATCCCACTAACCGACGATAACCGTTGGCAGATAGTGGCAAAGTCGGCATCAGAAGTGGGGCCTGCATTATTTTTTAGTCTTCTGATCATAACTGTTTCGTTTCTTCCCGTGTTTATTTTAGAAGCCCAAGAAGGTCGAATGTTTGCACCTTTAGCATTCACCAAAACCTACGCTATGGCAGCTTCTGCTGGTTTAGCCATTACCCTAGTCCCTGTGTTGATGGGGTACTTTATTCGCGGCAAAGTTGTGTCTGAAAAGAAAAACCCGCTTAATCGAGTGCTGATCGCATTGTATATGCCGGTACTTCGGCAGGTGATGAGGTTTCCTAAATTGACCATAGTGGCAGCACTGGCGATTACCATAGTCGGTTTTTATCCGTTGGACAAAATAGGCAGCGAGTTTATTCCACCATTGGATGAAGGCGACTTAATGTACATGCCTACTACATATCCAGGTATATCAATTGGTAAAGCTAGAGAGTTATTGCAGCAAACCGATAAATTGATCCGCACTGTGCCTGAAGTTGAAAATGTATTTGGTAAAGTGGGTCGAGCAGAAACCGCCACGGATCCTGCACCCTTGACCATGATAGAAACCTTTATTCAGCTTAAGCCTCAATCGCAATGGCGTGAAGGTGTGACTACCGATAGCTTAAAGGCGGAATTCGATAATCTAGTTAAATTTCCTGGGTTAACCAATGCGTGGGTAATGCCGATAAAAACTCGCATCGATATGTTGGCAACTGGTATTAAAACGCCTGTAGGTATTAAAGTCGCGGGGCCGGATTTGGATGTTATTCAAGAGATTGGTCAACAAATTGAGCAGATACTGCCGCAAGTAAACGGTACAGCATCTGTCTATTCTGAGCGTGTCGCGGGCGGACGTTATATCAAGGTTGATATTTCCCGTGAAAAAGCCAGTCGCTTTGGACTCAACATTGCCGATGTACAGCAGGTGGTGTCTACCGCCATTGGAGGCATGAACGTTACTCAAACGGTTGAAGGGCAAGAGCGTTATCCGGTTAATTTACGCTACCCACAAGACTATCGTGATTCACCTGAGCAATTAGCCCGATTGCCAGTCGTCACACCATCGGGTCAACGGATCGCGCTCGGAGATGTAGCACATGTATATATTGAAAATGGCCCTCCTGGTATTAAAAGTGAAAATGCCCGTATCAACGGTTGGACTTATGTCGATATTGATGGAGTTGATGTCGGTAGCTATGTCAATGATGCCAAAGCCAAGCTAGAAAAAGAGCTAACTTTACCCGCTGGTTATTCCTTAACCTGGGCAGGTCAATATGAATACATGGAGCGAGCCAAAGAAAAGCTGGCTTACGTTTTACCGTTAACTTTAGCGATCATTGTGATTTTGTTGTACCTCAATTTCAGAGCTCTTAGTGAGGTGGCGATCATTATTGTGACCTTACCTATGGCAATGATTGGTGGCTTATGGCTGATGTACCTTGAAGGGTTTAACTTTTCTGTTGCTGTCGGTGTCGGCTTTATCGCACTTGCTGGTGTAGCGGTTGAGATAGGTGTCATTATGTTGGTTTATCTCAATCAAGCCCTCAATGAACTTAAAGAAAAAGCCTCTGAAAACACTAGACCTATATCGACGGCTGAGTATCAAGAAGCCTTGTTACATGGTGCTGGTTTGCGTGTTCGCCCCGTCATGATGACAGTGGCCACCATTATCATTGGTTTACTGCCGATTTTATATGGTTCTGGAACCGGCTCTGAAGTCATGAGTCGTATCGCTGCTCCTATGGTTGGCGGAATGTCCAGCGCAGTGATTCTAACGCTTATTGTATTACCGGCTATTTATAGCTTGGTTAAGCGAGCTGAAATCAACCGTTTTAATAGAAGCCTTAAAACATAAAGCATATTTGTTCTTAGCTTCTTAAACAGAATCCTTTTACGACAATCGTTAAAACTTTATAACTTAATTTAGATGACAATAATGATGAAAAAACTATTAACTTTACTTTTTACACTAACTATAACCTTCTCTGCACTAGGTCACGCCAAACTGGAAGCGATTACCCCTAGTAATAACGCCATGCTAATGCATTCACCAAAAGAGTTAGCACTTAGCTTTAATCATGCCGTTAAGGCTGTGAAGGTGGTACTGAAAAAGAAAAAGGGACAAGTTGTTAACTTTAGCTTCAAACCATCTAAACACGCTCAAAAGCAATTCAAGTGGGCTCTGCCAAAGCTATCACCAGCGATGTACGAAGTAGAATGGACAATTCTTGGTAGTGACGGCCACAAAATCAAAGGTTCATCCGAGTTTATGGTTCATTAAAGGAATAGGAGAATACGATGGAAGCGTTGGTTTGGAATAGTTTGATTTTTATCAGCCAGCTTATGTTTACGGTTTGTTTTGCATTGTTGACTGGTCAAATATACCTACGTACGGCGCTTTCTCATGTTGCTTTAGGGCTAATAGAGTTTAGTAAAAAACAATATATATTGGCTTGCATGGCAATGGGGGGCTTATCTTCCATATGCTGGTTTTTAGCCAATACAGGGGGACTAGCTGAGTCAGGGTTCATGGGCATGTTTGATCCAACAATGTTCTCAATGATGGCAGATTCGAGTATAGGAAAAGTCACGATAAGCCGCATTGTTATATTAATTGCGATTGTCGTTGTTGTTTGGAGCAGTACCTATATTCCAAACAGTAAACTGAATCGTCAATTTGGCTCCTGCATATGCGCAGTTCTAATTTTTTTACTGGCTTGGTCTTATACGGTAGCGGGTCACATGTCATCAGCGAGTTTAACTCTACGAAGTTTAGTTTCGGTACATTTGATAATAATGGCTTGGTGGTTTGGACTATTGCTACCTCTCTATTTTTCCTCTCTGCGCTTAACAAATGACGAATTATACAAAGTAATGCACCGCTTTGGCATACACGCGTCTTTTCTTGTGCCCATGTTACTTCTTGCTGGATTAACCATAGCTTATTCAAAATTTAGTTCTATCAGTCAACTCATTACTAGTGACTACGGGGTAGTTCTATTAGTAAAGGTTACCTCGGTTTCTATTATTTTAGCTATTGCGGCGAATCATAAGCTTCGATTAGTACCGAACTTAAAAAAGAAGAGAACAACTTTGCAAATGTCTCTAAGGGTAGAAATCGTAGTTGCACTCTGCATCTTAATAATCACGACAGGTTTATCTAGTTTTGTCTCCCCTCCTATGTAAACGCAGAAGCAAAAACATTGTTTGGCCAAATAAACAAATGTTGGCTATTTATCTGCCACACCAGCCCTTATTTTTCTCCTTGCTGTTCCTTTTCCAAAAGATGGAGGCATTATGAAAACGGTCTATTTTGGCACAGATTTATTTTGCTCCTGTCTAGCGCACCTTTACGCCAATCAGTTTGAAATACTTACAATATACACATGTGAGCCAGCCAGTAACGTACAACAGGTGTCAATTTTGGCTCAGCAAAATAAAACGAAAATAACAACGACAAAACCAACCAAGCAAGAGCTTGATGACCTCGTCGAACAAGGCGCTCAGTTATTTGTTGTAGCGGATTACGCTCATTTGCTCCCAAGTATCGATGCTAAATATGCCATCAATATTCATCCGAGCTTGTTACCAGCAGGCAAAGGCGCGACTCCTCTGCCTTATTTGATCGCACAACCAGAATTTGCTGGTGTATCAATACATAAATTATCTGAACAGCTAGATAAAGGTGATGTATTAATTCAACAACCAGTAACAGTAGGTGCTGACGATTCCATTCGCTCTCTTATGGTTAAAGTTCAGTTGTTAGCGAAAGATATGCTGGGTAATGTATTGCAGGATATTGAATACTATTATCAGCAAGCAAAGCCACAATCAGAAAATAACAGCAGTTATTGGCCCGTACCTTCTCTAGCTCAGCGCACAATTCATTGGTATATGTCTGTATCCGAGATCAACCTTATCAGTAAACAGTATGGTCAATTTGGCGTTGTATTTAATTTAGGAAATGAGCAATTTATTAGTAGCCAGCTTGAAGTTAGTTTATGCCAGCATTCTTTCCCAGCAGGAACAATACTCTATCAAGATGATTATTTATATGTCATCGCCTTGATAGATGGCTTTGTTTGCTTTGATAAAAAAGCCTTAAGTCAGCTCAATATAAAATGATTTAAACCCTTGACCTGTGTCTTAGGCACAGGCCTAAACTAACGTTAGATAATTTAATTAGGTGTATCAAAAGGCTTAATAATGACAGTAACTGAACTAGCGAAACAGCTTGGTACGACAGCAGATACGGTTAGGTATTACACGCGGCTAAAGTTAGTTAAGCCCAGCAAATCTCCCAACGGGTATAAATTTTATGCGCCAGAGCAAGTCTCGCGACTGAAGTTTATATTAAGCGCGCGCCAATTGGGCTTTTCAGTATCAGATATCAAGCAAATTTTATCGGAAGCCTCGGACGGTAAAAGTACCTGTCCTTTGGTGCGTAGCTTAATTAAACAAAGATTAGCTGAAACCGAATTGCAATTTCAAGCTATGCTCAGATTGCGGCAAAAGATGAATCAGGCTTTGCAACAGTGGGAATCACTGCCTGATGAAGCTCCATCAGCGCACATGGTATGTCATTTAATTGAGCGCTTTGAGCTTGTAAATGAAAAAGATGATGAAGGAGGGATCAACAATGGCTGCGAGTAATTTTACATCGGCGAGCAAAAGCTCTTGCTGTTCGAAGACTAAACAATTGGTTAAATCTCAAACACCACAACATGCTGAACTATCGACTACTGAGGTTACTCAACAGCTAATCATTGAAGGTGCTGGTTGCGCAAGTTGTGTAGGTAAAATTGAAGCGGCACTTAGTCGTGTACAAGGTGTTAGCCATGCGGAAATGAACTTTGCTGATAGAAGTGTAGTGGTAACCGGAACGGCTGATATCAACGTGTTGATAAAGGCTGTAGAAGCGGCGGGCTACAATGCAAAGGCGATCACTGAACAAAGCGATGAGGTATTACAAGAAAAGGAAGTTGCGGACAGAGCTTATTATAAGAAACTGACACGAGACACTGCAATTGCATTGTCTCTAGGCATACCTTTGATGCTATATGGTTTGATAGTCGGTGAGATGACGGTGGCTACCAATGCAGAGCGGGTTAGTTGGTTAATCGTAGGCTTGCTTACGTTCGGCGTGATGTATTTCTCTGGTAAGCATTTTTATACCGGCGCATGGAACAGCTTTAAAAATCATTCCGCCAATATGGATACATTGATTGCCCTAGGGACAGCTACGGCATGGCTATATTCCATGGTGGTTATCTTAATACCGGAATCGCTGCCATCGATGGCAAGACATGTTTACTTTGAAGCTACAGCCATGATTATTGGGCTAATTAATCTTGGGTTAGCGCTTGAGATAAAAGCCAGAGGTAAAACGTCTGAGGCGATAAAGCGTTTAATTGGTTTGCAAGCCAAAACCGCTACCGTGCTCCGTGACGACAAAGAGATAGAAATTGCCGTTGAGCAGGTATTGTTAAACGATATTGTTAAAGTTCGCCCTGGTGAGAAAATTCCAGTCGATGGTGTTGTTGTCAGTGGATACACTTCGATAGATGAATCGATGCTGACTGGCGAGCCTATCCCTGTTGAAAAAAATAAGCAGGATAATGTCATTGCAGGGACACTGAATAAAACAGGGCTTATTCAATTTAAAGCAACTAAGGTCGGTAAGGATACAGCGTTGGCTCACATCATTAACATGGTAAAAAAAGCGCAAAACTCCAAGCCTCCAATCGGCCGATTAGCTGATGTTATCTCTGCTTATTTTGTACCAGCTGTGATGATTATATCTGTACTTAGCGCAATGGCTTGGCTTAATTTTGGTCCGGAGCCAGCGATAGCATTTGCGGTAATCTCTGCAACCACGGTATTAATTATTGCTTGCCCTTGTGCGTTAGGGTTGGCGACGCCTATGTCAGTAATGGTAGGCGTTGGAAAAGCGGCTGAGGCAGGAGTATTGATACGCAATGGCGAAGCGCTACAAACGGCCTCTAAAATTACCACTATGGTGTTAGATAAAACCGGTACTATTACCCAAGGTGAACCAAAGGTCACCGACATTTGTTTGATTAACGCTGTAGACGAAAACCAAGTGCTATCATGGGCTGCTAGCATTGAAAGTGGCTCAGAGCACCCCTTAGCGCAAGCTATTATTGAGAAAGCGAGTGACCGTAAACTTGAACTACAAACTATAGAACAGTTTCAAGCTGTGGTTGGCCATGGCCTAGAGGGACTCATAGGTGACCAAAAAGTATTACTGGGTAATGATAAATTAATGGAACGTCATAGTATCAAAACCTCGCATTTAGCACATAAGACTCAGACATTGGCAATGGAAGGGAAAACTCCAGTCTTTTTGGCGGTCGATGACCAATTGTCTGCCATTATTGCAGTCTCAGATCCGATTAAGCCTGACTCGATATCGGCCATCAAACGTTTACAAAACAATGGTGTAAAGGTAGTGATGTTAACGGGGGATAATCATAAAACCGCAGCAGCGGTTGCAGAAAAAGTAGGTATTACGGAGTTTGTCGCAGAAGTATTACCTGAAGATAAAGCGGCAAAAATCAAGAGTCTACAAGCCAAGCAAGAAATTGTAGGTATGACTGGTGATGGTATCAACGATGCGCCCGCGCTGGCACTCGCAGATGTCGGATTTGCTATCGGAACGGGGACTGATGTTGCTATAGAAAGCGCAGATATAACTTTGATGCGAGGCTCATTACACGGTCTTGCTGATGCAATTGCAGTCAGTAAGGCGACCTTGAGAAATATTAAACAAAACCTATTGGGTGCCTTTATCTACAACATTGCAGGGATCCCAGTTGCCGCTGGTTTGCTCTATCCATTCTTTGGCATTTTGTTAAGCCCTGTGATTGCTGGAGCCGCGATGGCTTTTTCTTCTTTAACTGTCGTGTCGAATGCCAATCGACTAAGACTGTTTAAACCGCAAGCACAGTAAGGGAAATCATATGATGATAGTTAATTTAGTCGGTGTTGCATTAATTGCCTTGATAATATGGTGGTTTTGGTTTTCTAAGCCGAATAGCCAATAGTAAACACGTTCATTTGGTGGGGCGTTGTTATTTACTTTGTGTTTTAAAGTTTGGAGTTGGCAATACTATTGATCAAGATAAGGCGTGAGGAATTTTTTGTTATTAGCCCACTAAAGACTATAGTTTTAGCATTTCCGCGATAAAAAATAAAATGAGCCTCCTTAGATGAGTGTTGGATTTAATATACTTATCACAATACCTTTGACATTACTTACAGAAAAGTTATTGCCTGTCGATTGGTTAGCGAACGTTTGATATTTACGCAACGACAACGGTAACCATAATCCCCAATTCTGGATTTTGTAATTGTATGGATTGGCATCGAAGATTAGCAACCCGTCAGTGTATGTCACTACGACATCAATGTGATGATTATCTTTTTTTAGCGGTCTATGTCGCTCATAAAAACGTACTGTTTTGGTTTCTCCAAGGTAAATAGAGAATAGCTCAGGCCAGTATGGTCTTTGTGAACCAAAAAATTCCATGGTTCCCTTGGATACACTTACGGTCAGTTGATTTTCATAATCGATACTTGGCGTGTGCGCTGTGATAATTTTTGAATGTTGATTACGAGTACCATGCGGGTCTCGCGGTGTTGACTCACAGGATAATAACAATATGGGAAATAACAGAGCTGGTAGATAGTAATAACAATTCATTTTGAGTATTAAGTGGTATGAGAGGAAGGAAACAGCCATCAACTCATCCTTGAGTCGATAGCTGCCAGGACATAAACAGGTGTTGTTTTAACTCTTGGCTACTTGCTCTAGTTTCTCTGCTATTTGTTTGGTGAATGCACCATTGTCGTATTGAACCGTGCCGTTATTAAGCACCTTGATCTGTTGCTTAATATCAAATTCTACTTTTGAATTGCCACGGTAAAGGTGGATTTTCAGCTCAAAGTTACCGCTTTGGCCATTACTTGTTACATTTTCTCGACCAGATTTAAGAAAACCTGCACTCGCTTTATTCCAACCTAAGTCGCCATATTCACGTACATAGTTTGCTTTTACAGACTCCGGAGCATATTCAACGTTAAACTCGCCTGATTTTTTAACATAGTGAGTAATGGGAATTGTTTCAGCCGTATCTAGCTCTAATACATCATTTACCAATTCTTGTACGCGACTAGTTTTTAACGGTAAGCCAACAGGTAAAAAGATAGGGTTTCTTACTTTGTTTGTCGTTGCGTTGGCCGGTGATTTAATGGTTACAGTAAAAGCATCGGCTGTTTCGCTAATAGTATACGGAAAAGCCGTATCAATTGTTGATGTGTACTCAGATGTTGAGCCACCAAATGGGCTTGATGAGCCTCGGTTGTATGTGTACTCAGTATTGAAGTATTTCAACGAGATTTGGTTCTCATTGATATAGACTTTACGCCCCCACTTATTATATACGCCCTCGAAGCCTTTGTTCTGCTTCTTATTACACTCTCGTGGAGACGTATCACAATGAGCAAAACCAGATGTCGCTTTAACATGCTGCACGACGGCTTGCTTAACGCTATTAAGAGTTACAACGTTCGCCGCATCACCATCTAGCTTTTTAAATGTCAGTGTTTTAGTTGTGTTAGTTGGTTGTAAGTTAATCACCGTCGATTCTGGAGTCGATTTACAGCCAGCTAATAGAGTGAATATTGAGGTTGCAACAAGTAGCTTTCCTAACTTCTTCATTTTTTATTCCTGTAGTTTTTGATTGTGTTTTTAATCTATTTAACCATTAAAAGCGTACATATGTACTTTTTTGGAACATATTAATGAGAAGGGTAAGCTCATGCAAGCATGAAAACAATACATCACCCAGATTATCGCAAGCTTATTGGCTGGCTAACAGCAGAGAGAAAGTTCAAAAAAATGGACCAAACTGCTGTGTCTGAAGCGATGGGCTGGCCGAATCACACCCTTTTATCAAAGACTGAGCGCCTAGAGCGCAAGCTTGATGTACTTGAATTCGTTCAGTTGTGTAAAGTGTTGGAAGTTGATCCAAAAGAAGGCATTGAGATTTTAACTCAAGAAAAGCCAACGATTTAATTTAAGCCGATCGCACAATAAAAAAGCGCTCATTGCTGAACGCTTAGTAAGTTACTTCACTTCTTTTAACTTTTCGTAAAAAGCCAATACAGGCTCAATCAGTAAACATGTCAGCACTATTAGTATTAGCTCCCCTTCAGAAACTGGGAATGCTGGAGTTAATTCATATCCAAAAGCTAATTGTCCAATTAAGTTTGGAAAAAATACATACCCAATATAGTTAATGACATCTGCAAGTTTTTGAAGTTTGGCTGATTTTAGTGTTGGCTCGTTGATTAACATCTTATTTATTCCTTATATATGACCTTGTCAGCATTAACTAGCTCCTGAGAAGGGGAATTATTGGAGAAGCAATAGATAAGAAGTTGAATAAATTAACTCATCAAAGTAATAACAAACCAATTAAATAAATCGAAATAGCATAATTGCTAATAGCTGACGTACCCATATTTTCTTTTGATACTTCAGCAAGACTTCTATCTGTGCAATATTGAAAATTAACTTAATACACATGATAGAAAGCAACACAAAGTAACCAAGTCGGTTCGTTTCAAAATAGAAATAAACTGGCGTACCAACCAATAACATTGCGACTATTAAAATGCAGATATTAAGTTCACTACTCGTTAACGACTTATTAAACAGATGCACAGCTAAAAATCATCAAACGAATTACCAAAACTACAGCTGTCAAAGCCATCAAAACTCATTGAATCAAATGTGTCATTCCCAAAGCAATCTTGCTCGAAAGGATCGGTACAATAGCTGCTTTCAATTTCATGACTTACACCGCACACTCCATTATTTATCAAGTCATCAGAGGATGTCATATCTGGGCAACCAACAACATTGCCTCCCACGTCAATTTGCGTATTTTCTATAACATGTAACCCTGTACTGGGGTTGATTGACGGTATAGTAATTTCAACTAGCGGTTCGACTGTATGAGCGGTAATGTCTGCCGAAGTTAAAGAGTTATTTTGAAGTTTTATAAAGTCGACTAAGCAACTATCAGAAAATAAATGACGATTCATAGAGCACCTTCTCTTGGATTAATATTGCGAATTCATGCACTAGAAAAGCTAACGATTTCATGATAAAAAACAAACTTGTTTGACTGCGAAGCTCAGCAACAAACAGTTTGAAACTCAGCCCTGTTTTCAAGGTATGAAAAAGCGCCGTCGATGAAGGTTTCATCGCAGCACTTTTTGAGAAATAGCTCCTTTTAACGTGCTTCCCTAACACGATTCACATTTCATTTTTTCTTTGCGTTGCTAAATCCAGTTCATTGTTCATTACCTCTTTTTAATTTTTTACGGGTTAAACTTCGGGGTTCGTTTTACGTGACGAGCCTTTAATTTGGGAGTACGGAGCTAGGCGGCTCGTCACTCGCCAGTTGTTGTTAACGTGTGGCCACACTTGTAATTAACGCAACTGATGCACTTATATTGCCAAATTAATTAACTACAACAAAAAACTTATTGTGTTTTGTGCACGTTTTTAGCAAGCATTATTCGGTGTGTTTTCATTGCAAATGCATCGCGTTTTTCTGATAAGAAAAAGGCAATAAAAAGCGTTGATGAAATCAACCAACAAAGCGCGTAGAGAAAGACTTACGAAGTAAGAATTGAACGAAGCAAAGCGTGACGTACAGCTGGTCTGTACTAGAGCCTAATTTAGTTTCGCTTAAGCGAAATTCGAATGCGTTTTTGCTAAAAAACAAATTTGAACATCGTCGTTTTCGTAAGAAAACGCTAAGCATAGAAAGATGCAAACAATAACGAAGTTATGCATCGTCTAATGCTGCGAAATTAGGCTCTAGTGCAGAGCATCGCTCGTAACGTCACGCGTGATTTAAATGCTAGCGTCGAAGATGCGTCAAGTCTGCTCGTTGCAGCGCAACATCAGAGCAGGCGAGCATTTAAAGCACATAGTTGAGTTGTGAAACAACGAAGCTATCGGCTCGAAGTGCGTTTTGTGTTGCAACAATCGTTGCGACATTTGTTCCTTGGTGTTAATTGAACGACCTTGCTATGAATCTGTGTACAAGTTGCGATTTTTCGCATGCATTGAAGCTAGTTAATGACTCAGATTAAATAAACAAAAGAGTCATACATTGTGAATACCAATCAACATACTAAACCAAACCCTAAACTAAATACACAAGACGGCCTAATAGCACACGCTGTTAAGCAGTTTTCTAGTATCGATATGTGTATACGAGTCGGCGTGAACAACAATCAAACCGGCAAATACCGAAGAGAAACAACAGTGAAAGTTGTAGAGCGAGTTGGTCATATTACGCCAACCGTCATCTCATGGCTTTATGACATCTCACGTCATCAAGCACTAGAGCACTTAAACAAGCTCGTCAAAGACGAATTACTAACAATGGTGAAAACACATCGATCGAACGATGGTCGAGTATATGTCTTAACTTATGCCGGTGCACAATACGCACAGTCATTAATGACGAAGCAAGTGAACTTTCGCAGTAAACGAAATCCAGCATTACAATTCAATGCAAATAATGTGATGCACGATAGCATTTGTACGTATGTCTTAATGCTAGCAAATAAGTATGATGAAGGTTGGCAAGGTATTGTCACTGAAAAAGAATTTAAGCAGCTCGTTAAAAGTAATGAGACTCGGCATGTTGACGGACTTGTTTTAGAAAGCAACGGCACTGTTGCAGCAATAGAAATAGAGCATTCATTTAAGACTAAACAAAGCCGCTCATCGATCTTGTTGAAATGGCTTCATGGGCTGAACCAAGGCTACTATCAAAAGATATTTCTGTTTTCTCAGTCAACTCAAATTTTTGACGATATTAAGCGATTGCATGAGCAACTTTTTGATGAAATGCAGCGTCGTATTGATAAGAAAACCAAGCAGCCATCGCTTAGTAAAGATGATGCTGAACTGCTGAGACGTGCAATTATCTTTCGCACAAAATACTGCCATGAAATCAATCGATTATTTTATAATTAGGGTGGTATATGGGGGCTGGCATTTTCATGCATAAATCAACATATAAGCCTAGCGACGAACGTTTAAAATATTGAAGGATAGAAAACAAAAAAGCCATCAGTTACGATGGCTTCTTGATAGGTTACTCATTCTGCATTTTTATCTGCCTATTCGGCAGTAAAGGCTCCCTAAAAATTTAGGGTTAGTTGTCGTCACAACTAGTAAGGCTGCCTGTTCGGCAGTAAGAAATTAACTAAGTTAAATATTGCTTAATTGATTTTTTAATATAGCTAGATATTTTATAGCATATATTTTTTATGAAGCTACCTCTCGGCAGTCATTCGCTGAATGAGCGATGAACATATGATACACATCATAGGGAAAGGAAAGCAACTACTTTTTATTTATGAAAAACAAGAAACGACATTAAGTATACGAAGACTAGACACAACACTACAGTTTAATTAAAGTTAAAATAGCATTGATTGGAGAATATGATGATGACCGCTTTTACAATAGCATTGTTTGTTACGGTTTTGATACTAGCATCTACAGTTGCAGCGATATCATTAATACCTAAGCGCACTTGGATTAAACTTTTCAGAATCAAGTAAGCAAAAACGGACCGAAGTCCGCTTTCACTTATGCTCTGCCATTCAGTTGATCGACACTTTACACTTTCGAAAGTATCCATCGAGTGCTTCTCCTAGTCACACTCTTCTCACTCACTCTCTAAACATCAAAAAGTAAGCTGAAACCCATTAGGTGTTCTAGTCACGTCGCAAAATCTAGGAATTTTGCAGTGGCATTTTGAGAAAGCTGATTTGAGCCTGAGGCCTTATTTATAAATCTTATGTCAATTATATATAGCTGCGCTTGAGGCGAAATTTCAATAGAGAAAAAACACAAAGATAAAAGAAATAAAAACAGTGTAGAAAAGCGAGCCATTACAGCTCGCTTAAGTTTAAATATCGCGGATGATACTGTACCAGCGCAGTTCTGCTGCCTCAAAATATCCGCTAGGATCTAACCCGAATATCGCTTCAAACTCCTCTGCAAAACGCTCACAGAACAGACTAATTTCATCAATGTACATCAATAACACGGCGTACATCTCAACATCATCAAGATAACGTGAATCTAGATCTGGATTATCATCAAGCAATCGTTTACTGATGCTAATGCCAAGTATTCTGCCTAAGCTATCGCGGTGTAAGTAGATGTAGCGCTCAAACGAGAGTTCATCATCTACGACATCTGCTAGTAGCAAAATAGTTGAAGCATCATCCCAAGGGGACTTAGATTTACGTTGGTATTGACGAATATACGGATTAGATTGTGTGTCTTTCATTGTTAACTCCAAGTTTATTGACCTCGGAGCTAACAAAGTTCAGAGCGCGGTAATTATCCCCTTTTAGCTAAAAGCCAAGCTGTAATTGCTTGTCCTTACGAGCCAACATTATCGACTCATTTATCATCTGCTCGTATGTTTGTTCACCTGTTGAATTAAATTCGCATAGCGCTGAAATTAAAACTTCTGCTACTTGCTTGAACATTAAGACTTCCGATTCGGTATAATATTTAAACTGCTTGTCTAAGACTCGTAGCCAAACATCATTAAAATCATAATTATCTCGCTGTAGATTAAGCCCGTGTATTTCTCTTTCTGCTTCGAAAAATGCATTTGACAATTGATTAACAAAGTCGATCACTTGTAATCCTGTTACGTTTTTATTCATTTCCATTTCCTTCTATTAATTCAATATTAAATAACGTCATAGAAGGCGAAATATTGTTACGCTTTTCAAACACAAGTTGAAAGTCTCAAATTAATACTTCGCAGTAATACACCAATTGAATCTATATACAGCCAGCTTTTTTTAGTGCATTTTCATAGTCACATATTTCTTCAAGCATTGTTTCTGGACTATCTATTTCAGGGTCAAAGACATCAAACTTTGAAGGGAATTTTTCGTGCGAGTGAAAATATGTAAGTTTACTAAGCAGATATTCTGCTATTTTTAATCGTTTTTTGTACAAAGGCTGATGTGGCGCTCTATCATATAAAGTCTTGGCTACTTCGTACCTTTTATAAAACTCTGAATACTCAAAATCATAATATGTTTTTTGTTTGTTATAATGCCTTAACCACTCTTTACTACCCTGATTTTTATATATTTTTTCAATCATCAACGCTTGTCTAGGAAATGAATTCAAGCTGCGTTTTAACCATTCTTCTTTATTTTCAGCTTCTTGCATTTGTTGAAATAATATAGCTCTAGAAGGTGCTTTAATAAGGCTACGGGTACTTTCCCACCTTTGGGAACTACTCTCTAAACTACAAGCAACACATTCACGAGATGATACGTAGCGCAATGTCTTCCCGCATGATTTACACGACTGATTTGATTGATAATAAATATCACCAGCCTTAAATGCATTAGACCATACCTTGACTGCTCTAGTTTTGCCTTGCTCATTTAATTTCTCAGTATATTGCTCAGAACTTCGCCTTTTTTTACACCCAACGCAGCTGCGATCTTTATAACGCCATACCCCACCGCACTTTTTACAGGCTGTTTTTGCAATCAAATAAGTGGATTCGGTCATGTTAAATAACAATATTTTTGCAGAATAATTTAGCCAAATTCGAAAATTCAAGCAACGTTTTTTTCAGATTAAATACACACAGTTTCAACAAAAAAAATAACGAGGCATCAATGCAACTACATTTAGCACATCCAAAACCAATTGAATCATTCGAAGTCTGTAAAAGGCCACAGCAAACGGAGGGCTGTATCTAATGAACGATCAAACAGTGATTAAAGCAAACAACGATTCTTTATCTTTACCGCCAGGTACGACACTAACCTTGGTATCAAAAAATGGTGAAGTATTAAACGAAGGTAAAGACCTAATAACACAGATATTTACTGCGATAACC